>JANOBH010000165.1:0-2058 GCA_031411535.1 Chthoniobacter sp.
GAACGCGCCCTCAGAATGCGTGTCCGATTCCCTGATACTTAACGTCGTTGACTACTCATCCTCTGAGATAATTAGCTTTTCAAATCGGCCGTTTGTATATACATCGGCGATACAAATACGTAACAAACGGGAATAAAACACGACCCCCAAGCGTCGGACATCCGTAAACAAGACGCACACAATCTGCTGACTGAGAAAGTCCGAGGACACCACAAATGAACTACAAATCTGGCGAAGATTCCGATTCGGGAATCAAAATATACCTGCGGGAGATTGGGCAAATCCCGCTTCTCACGATCGAGCAGGAAATCGAACTCGCCGCGAAAATCAAGAAGGGCGACAAGGCCGCCCGATCTCTGATGATTCGCTCGAATCTCCGGCTTGTGGTCAAAATCGCGCACGACTACGCCAACCTCGGACTCCCGCTTCTCGATCTCATTTCAGAAGGCAATATCGGCCTGATGAAAGCCGTCGAGCGCTTCGATCCAGCCAAGGGCGGCAAGCTTTCGACCTACGCCGCATGGTGGATCAAGCAGTCGATCAAGCGCGCGCTCGCGAATCAGTCCAAGACCATCCGCCTGCCCGTGCATCTCGTGGACAAGATCTCGAAGATGCGCCGCGTGGCGATGCAGATGAGCGAGGAACTCGGCCGCGAACCGACCGACGACGAGCTCGCCGAAGAGGTCGGTTTGGCTTCGGGCAAGATTTCGCAGCTCAAGACCGTCTCGATCCGCCCGGCTTCGCTCGATGCCCCGATCAGCGACGACGACTCGACCGAGTTTGGCGAAATCGTCGGCGACCTTGAGGCGCTGACGCCGTTCGAGCAGCTCCGCGACCAGAACCTGCGCGACGAGGTCGGCGACCTGCTCGGTGTGCTCGATGAGCGGGAGAAAAAAATCATCTTTTCCCGCTTCGGGCTCGATGGCGGCAAGGCGAAGACGCTCGAGGAAGTCGGCAAGAAATTCGGCGTCACCCGCGAGCGCATCCGCCAGTTGCAGAACATCGCGCTGATGAAGCTGCGCCGGGCCTTGCAGAAAAAGGAGAAGCCGATCGAGCATCTCCTGCCCTCGCACTCCAGCGAGTTCGAGAACTGAAAACAGTCCGCAGTCCCGCGAATGGCGCGTCCGAAAAGGACGCGCCATTTTCGTTTTCTAAACAATGCGGAGCTGGATCGTGTCGAAGCGCTCGTCACCCGCCAGCATGTCGCTCACGATGACGAGGTGATCGCCGGTCTTGGCCAGCCCGTGTGTGAGCAGGACGTTGATCGCCGCGCTGATCGTGCGGTTCGGATTCGGGTCAAAGGCGAGGCAGTGTCCGAAGGTGCCCCAGTTCACGACCATCTTGCGGCAAACCTCGAAGGTCGGCGAAAACGCGTAAATAGGGGCATTCGGTCGCAGATTTGAAACGAAATCCGCCATCGTGCCGCGGCGGGTGAAGACGACGATCTTCGCGTCCGGGATGGAGTTCGCCAGCGACACCGCGGAGCGCACGGTTTTCTGGCGGTCGTCTTCGAGGTGCGCCTCCTCGGCAAAGCCGGCACCGCCGCTGCGCTCGATGCGTTCGGCGACCTTGTTCATCACCTCCACACACTTCACCGGGTATTTTCCCACGGTCGTCTCGCCGCTGAGCATGATGGCGTCCGCCTGCTCAAAGACCGCATTGGCCACGTCCGTGATCTCGGCGCGCGTTGGCACCGGGTTCGTGATCATCGACTCCAGCATGTGCGTGGCCACGATGACCGGCACGCCTTTCATGAGGCAGCGCTTCACGATCCGGCGCTGGATGATCGGCAGCTCTTCCATCGGGCACTCGATCCCCAGATCGCCCCTCGCGACCATGATGACGTCGGTCGTCTGGATGATTTCGTTGATGTTCTTGATGGCGAGCTGGTCCTCGATCTTCGCGATGATGCGCGCCGAGCTGCCGTGTTCGCGCAGCACTTTGCGCAGCACGTCCACGTCGCCAGGTTCCCGGCAAAAACTGAGCGCCACAAAATCCACCTGCAACTCCGCGCCCACCGCCACGTCCGCCAGATCCTTCTCCGACAGCGGCGGCAGA
>JANOBH010000166.1:0-15838 GCA_031411535.1 Chthoniobacter sp.
AAGGTGATCGTCGGTGAGAACGGCACCGGCACGCTGAATGTCGGCGTGCTGAGCAGCAGCGCGCCGCAGTATAGCGGCGGCCAGATGTTCCTCCTCGGCGGACTCTCCTCCGGCAATGCGGGCGGCTCTGGCGTCACGAACCTCTGGTATGGCGGCCTGATCAACGCGTTGACAATGGGTGACCACAACGCGGACACCGCGAACGGCACGAGCATCTTCAACTTCCACGGCGGCATCATCCAGGCCCGCGCGGCCAGCACCGTCGCCCTGCCGCTGTTTGGCGGCGGTTCCGTCACGAACACCAACGGCGCCTTTACGAATGCCTACGTCTATGCCGAGGGCGCGAACATCGACACCAACACATTCGCGGCCACGGTCGTTCAGCCGCTTCTCGCGCCAACCGGCAATGGCCTCACGGCGATCCCGGTCGGGGCAGGTGGCTCCGGCTATATCGCTGAGCCGATGGTTGTCATCACCGGCGGCGGCGGCACGGGCGCCACGGCGCGCGCGGTCATCACCGGCGGCGTCGTGACTGGCTTCCAGATCACCAATCCGGGCGTCGGCTACACCAGCGCCCCGACTGTGACCCTTGTGGGCGGCGTTCCGGCTTCCTCGGCCACGGCTGGCGTCGCGACCTTCGCGGCCAATGCAACCACCGGCGGCCTCACCAAGATCGGCGCCGGCACGATGACCTTCACCAGCAACGTGGGTTCGCTGGGAACCACGATCGGGACCGCCAGCACGTACGGCGGAGCGACCACCGTGAACGGCGGCACGCTGGTGCTCGACTTCAGCGGCTGGAACCAGACTCCGACGAACATGGTCCCGGCCACGAGCCCGCTCGTGCTCGGCGGCGGCACCCTGACCGTGAACGGCCACCCGACCATCGGCACGGCTCCGACCGGCCTCACCGGCACTTGGGCGATCACTACGAACATCATCACGCTCAGCGCGGCGAATGCCAGTGTGGTCGTCGGCCAGACCGTCTCGGGCGCGGGCCTCCCGGCCGGGGCGATCGTGACCGCGGTCAACGGCACCGGCATCACCATCAGTGCAAACGCCACCGCGGCAGGTGCCGCTGCGGCTCTGACCTTCGGAACCTTCACCGGCGCGGCTGCAAGTCAGACCTTCGCCGGCGTCACGCTCAATGCGGGCGGCAATGCCGTTAACGCCGTGCTCAACTCCGGCGCCGGCACGAGCATCACCCTCGGCGCGATCACCCGCAACGCAGGCAGTGCGGTGGACTTCGCTCTCCCCGCGACCGGTGCCATCAACACCTCGACGGCCAATACGGGCACGACGATCCTCGGCGGCTGGGCCACGGTGAACGGCGGAGCCGGCTGGGCGGTCGGCGGCGGAAACATCGCGGCTCTCGGCGCCTACACAAACGACGCGTGGGTGGCGGGGAACAATACCACGGTGACGCTGGCGGCCAATGCGCTGGCGACGACGCTCACCACGAACAGCCTGCGCTACAATACTGCGGCCGCCGATACGGTGACGGTCACCGGGACCAATACCATTACGACCGGCGGCATTCTCGTGACGCCGACCGTTGCGGCCTTCGCCTCGGTGCTCACCGGCGGCACGATTGTGACCGGCGGGACCAATACCGACCTGGTGGTCAGCCAATTCAACACGAACGCAGCAGGCACGCTGACCATCTCGTCCATCATCGGCGCCAATGGCACCGGCGGTCTGGTGAAGGCTGGCGGCGGTGTTCTGATCCTCGGTAACGTCACCAATACTTACAACGGGAATACGGTGATTGGGGCGGGCACATTGCGCCTTGGTAGCGCGAACAACGTCAGCATCCCGAACGGCGTGGGCAAAGGCGACGTCATCATCAGCGCGGGCGCGACCTTCGACCTGAACGGATTCGACGAACAGATCAACGGTCTCTCTGGCTTCGGCACGGTGACGAACGCGAGCGTCAATTCCAAGACCCTGACCTTGGGCGACAACGACGTCAGCAGCACCTTCAGCGGTGTCTATCTGAACGGCGCTGCGCCCGCCAACGTCCTGACGAAGATCGGCAGTGGAACGCTCACCTTGAACAACGTCGTCGCAGGCACCTATACCGGCAACACCAACATCAATGCCGGAGCCATTAAGATCGCCACGCCGAATGCCCTGGCGAACAACACCCTAATCAGTGTCAACGTGGCCAACGGCCTGTTGTTCGACATGACCACCCCGACGATCTCGGCCCTGACCGGCGGCGGGACCTTCGCCCTGCAAACAACGGCCACCAGCGCGCTTCCGAACACGGCGGTTCAGTTGACTGTCGGCAATAACAACAACGGCAACACCTACACCGGCGCCCTCACCGGTTCCGGCGCAGTCGTCAAGATTGGCACGGGCACGCAGACGCTCGCGGGCGCCAATACGAACGCCGGCGGAATCTACGCCAATGCGGGCACTCTCGCGCTCAGCGGAAACAACTCCGGATCGGCAGGATCCACCTTCGTCAATAGCGGCGGCACTTTGCAGTTCAACGCCGGCAACTCCTTCTACGGCGCATCCGGTCGCACCGTGGTCGTCGCCAGCGGCGGCATCGTGACGGGGCAGGGATTCACCGGCAACCCGGCCTCGACCGGTTTCGGCGCGCTCACTCCGCTGCTCGCCCGCCTCGATCAGGGGTCCACCGGCATCATGGCCCTCCAGGCGGACGGCACGCTCCAGGCGCCGATCAGCGAAAACCTCGACTTCAGTTCGAGCGGCCAGGTCTCGCTCGGAGCCATGCTGACGGGCAACTCAGGCTTTGGAAACACCCCGGTCCAATACACCGGTGTCATCACTCCGAACGGAAACACCTTCCGCCTTGGCGGCGGCGGCGGACGGCTGATCCTCCCAAATAGCGCCACGCTTTCGGGAGCGAACGACGTCATGCTCTTCGGCGGCGGCAATACGGCCGGCCTCGTCTATCTCACGGGCGCCTACGGCTTCACCGGGGCCACGACCGTCAATGCGGGAACGACCTACATCACCACGCTGGCCGATGGCGGCGTCGCCAGTTCGCTCGGCGCGAGCGGCACGGCGGCCTCGAATCTCGTCCTCAACGGCGGCACGCTCGCCTACGTCGGCTCGGGATCGATCACCAATCGCCTCTTCACGCTGGGCGGCATCGCGGCATTCAACAACGTCCTGGATTCCTCCGGAACCGGCCCGGTGAACTTCACCAATACCGGCGCGCTCGGCTTCCTGAGCGCCTCCAATCGCACGGTCATCCTGCAGGGCAACAACACCGCCGCGAACACCATCGCCGCGGCGATCAATGACACCGTCAACGGAACCACGACCAATGGCGTCGTCCAAAACGCCCTGACCTTCATCATCAAAAACGGCAACGGCTCGTGGATCCTGAGCGGAACGAACGCCTACACTGGCGGCGCCACCGTGAACAATGGCGTCCTCGGCTTCTCCAGCGCCGCTTCGTTCGGTGGCGACATGATCACGGGTCCGGCCAACGTCCTCGTGAATGCGGGCGGCGCAGTGGGCCTCTTCGGTTCGCTCACGACGGGCATCCAGGCGACCCTTAACCGCGTCTCGCCGCTCTCGACCGGCACCGTGGCACTGACCGCGAACAGCGCGGAAGCCATCAATCTCGACGGCGGCGCAGCAGGCGCGGGCCTGCCCTCCGCCTACCTCGGCGCTTATGGCAATGTGAGCTACACGGGCGCGCTCACGCCGTTTGGAAATACCTACCGCCTCGGCGGCGGTGGCGGCGTCCTCACGATGTCGGGCGGCGGCCTCACCGGCCCGCGCCAGGTCGTCATCGGCGGCGGCGGCCCCGGCGCCGGCTTTGTCAATAACCCGAACCTCAATGGCAACGTCGTCCTTGGCGGCACCAGCGATTACTCGGGCGGCACGATCATCAACACGGGTGCAATCCTCAGCGCCACAAATGTGGCCGCGCTCGGCACGGGCCCGCTGAAGTTCCAGGGCGGCTTCTACCGCGCCATCAACGCGACGGACATCACGCTCGCCTCCGACGGCATCAGCGCCCGCGAGATCCGCATCGGCACGGATGCGAGCGGCTCCGCCGTCGTCGCCAATGTGGACGTCGTCTCCGGCGTCAGCGTCGCCTTCAGCAAGACCTTCGGCATCGCGGCGACGCTGGGATCGAACCAGGGCCAGGCGGCTCTGACCAAATGGGGCGCGGGCACCCTGACGCTTGCCAATGGCCTGAACCTCACCACGTCGAACGGCACGAACACCGTCGCCACAAACAGCGGCACCCTCATCATCGAGCGCGGCACGCTTTCCCTCCTCGCGAATCCGACCAACTACGTCGGCACGATCCAGGTCGGCAGCAACAACGGCGGCGTCGGCACGCTGAAGCTGGGTGCAAACAACGTCTTCGCTAACACCGTGGCGCAGTTCACCAGCGCCAATGTCATCGACATCTACAACGGCTCGAAGATCGACCTGAACGGCTTCAGTGACACCATCCGCAACATCCGCGGCATGGGCAGCATCGTGAACACCGGCGCCGGCTCGCCGACACTCACCACCGGCACGGTCAGCGGTGAAAACATGATCTGGGGCGGCAACCTCGTGGGTAACTTCGTCCTCAAGCGCGTCGGCAACATCTCGCAGCAGGTCGGCACGGGCGGCGCGAACAACAGCGGCATCGAGCTGTGGAACAACTACAACCCGGGGTTCACCGGCAAATTCATCGCCGACGGCGGCGGCCTGCGCTTCCGCGCGGACGGCACGCTCGGATCACCGGCGGAAGCCTTCGCGGCGGACAAGATCACCCTCGATAATGGCGGCATCCTTTACGCCGCAGGCGGCAATCCGCTCGTCCTCGGCGCAAACCGCGGCATCACCCTCGGCAGCGGCGGCGGCACGCTCTGGTCGTTTGGCAGCAGTCCTCTGATCGTGAACGGGCCGGTCAGCGGCACAGGCATGCTGACGATCGCGGACGACACGGGCGCCGTTTACCTCGCCAGCGACAGCAATACCTACACGGGCGGCACGATGGTCAACAGCAACCTCAGCGGCCGCGGCCAGCTTGTCATCGGTGCGGGCGGCGCCACGGGTTCGCTCCCGGCTGGCGATGTCTTCCTGAACGGCGCGGGCGGGGTCACTGCGCGCCTCTACTTCTTCACCTCCAGCAACAAGACGGTGGCGAACAACATCAACGGCCCCGGCATCGTCCTTCAGATCGGCGGCGGCACCACCACCTTCACCGGCAATAACACGACCAACCTCCCGATCTGGATCGGCGGCGGACGTTACAAGGCGGACTTCAGCGGTGGAAACTCGCCGGTCGGCACGGGCCAGCAGGTGAACATCAACGGCGGTGCCTTTGAATACCTCGCTCCGGCTGGCGACAACACGCTCCGCCTCGGCACGCTCGCCCTCGGCGGCTTCACCGGCCTCCCGACCGGCGGCTTCAATGGCGGCCTCATCGGCGACAGCATCGTGCAGTCCACCTACGGCGGCTCCGGCGGCCAGACCCTGATGTTTGGCGGCAACAGCCGCGCCGGAACCGGCTCGACGATGAACTTCATCGTCAGCGGCGGCACCAATGGCGTCACCAACAGCATTCGCTTCTCTGGCGGCCCGGCGATCAACAACGTCATCGGCGCGGCCTACTTCTTCAATGGAGCGGACTTCGCCGCCTACGATGCCGCCGGATTCGTCCGCGCCGCGATCTACGGCTCCGACGCCAATACCTCCCCGCTGAATACGCTCATCTCCGGGCGCTACGGCAAGCTCACGACCTCGCTCATCAATCAGGGTCCGGTCAGCGGCATGCCCGGCATCGTCCTCTCCGGCGCCGGCGTGGACCTCACGTTCGCCTCCAGCGGAAACACGGCGGCTTCATTCACCCTGAATGGAAACCCCGCCACCATCCTCAAGACCGGCGGCGGCACGAGCATCGTCAGCAGCGGCACAATCGCCCAGACCATCAATCCCCAGGTCTCGATCGCGAACTCGCTGAACAACAACGGCCAGGAGCTCATCCTCCGCGCCGACACCGTCGCCGATACGCTCCAGATCGATATGCCGATCACCGGCGCCGGCGATCTGACCAAGAGCGGCGCAGGCCAGCTCACGCTCACGGCCGCAAACGGCTACACCGGCAATTCGCTGATCCAGTCCGGCTCCGTGCTGGTCACCGGCAACGGCATCCTCGGCACCGGCACGGCCGGAAGGAACGTCCGCATCGCCAATGCCGCTGGCTCCGTGGCCTCGGTCACCATCGACAGCGCGAGCGCCTCCATCATCTCCGGCGGCAATACCAACGGGGACAGGCTGGCGATCGGCGAAGCCGGCACCGGCACGCTGAACCAGTCCGCGGGCACCGTCACGGGGAACCAGTCCGTCATCATCGGTGACAACCTGGGCGCCACCGGCACCTACAATATGAGCGGCGGCACGCTGAGCGTGAAAAACAACAACTCGAACAGCCCGCTCCTCACCGTGGGACGCGCCGGCACCGGCACCCTCAATATCAGCGGCTCCGCAGCCATCAGCGTGAAGGTCGGCTCCCAGATCCAGCTCGGCGCGGGCACCAGCAATGGCGGGCTCTTTGCCCCGCTGGTCCCCAATGCCGGCCTCTCGACCGGCGTGGGCACCATCACCCAGACCGGCGGCACCGTGACGGTGGACACCAGCAATGCCGCCTACCAGACCACGGCCTACGGCGCGGTGATCCTCGGTGTGGACGGCTCCGGCACCTACAACCTCAACGGCGGCACGCTCACCACGCCGATCTTTGCACGCGGCAATGGCACGGCGTCCTTCAATCTCGGCGGCGGCACCCTCCGGGCGCCGGCTCCGATCCCTACCCAGGCGTCCGTCTTTAATCTGACCCTGCCGGTCAATCTCACCGGCACCGGCGCAGGCAAAGGCACGATCGACACCAACGGCAATGATGTGGCCGTCATCGGCGCCCTCAGCGGCGTCGGCGGCTTCGCCAAGGCCAGCGGCGGCGTCCTCACCGTCCTCGGTGCGGGCAGCTACGCCGGCGGCACGGACATCAGTGGCGGCAGCATCGTCGCAGCCGGCACGAGCCTCGGCTCCGGCACGGTCACTGTCGCAGCAGGTGCCACGCTGGCCGTCCAGGGCACCCAGACAGGCCTCCTCGCCAGCTTCTTCCCCGTCACCACGACCGGGGTGACTCCGGGCGTGACCACGGGCGGCACCGCAGGCATGGTGGCGGAGTTCTCCAGCCTGGCCACTCTCGACGCCTTCCTCGATGGCAAAGCTGCCGTCGCCGTCGAGTCCACCGCCGCCCGCGGCAAGGTCTCGGTCAATTACCTCGACCTCGGCGGAGCCAATGGAAACACGGCGCTCCCGCCCGCGCTCATGCAGCTTACAAACGGGTCGGTCCCGTTCGTCGCGCGGCTCGGCGGCAGCTTCAATGCGGCCGTGGCGGGTGACTACACCTTCCAGACCCGCAGCGACGACGCCTCGGTCCTCTTCGTGGATGGCGTCGCTGTCCTCGACAACAACCGCAGCCAGGGCCAGACCGTCCGCACCGGCACGATCAATCTCAGCGCCGGTCTCCACGATATCGTGGTTGGCTACCAGCAGGGCACGGGCGGCGGCGGCTTCTCCGTCGGCGTCACGCTCCCCGGCCAGGGCCAGTCCTTCACGGTCGGCAGCGAGCTGAACATGTCCAATGACCTCCTCAGCTACGGCAGCAGCGCCCTCACCATCGGCTCCCTCGCCGGTGTCGCAGGCAGCGCCGTCACCATCGGCTCGGGCACCCTCACGGTCGGCGATGGCCTCAGCACCGCCTTCAGCGGCGTGATCTCCGGCGCCGGCGGCAAGCTGGTCAAGGTCGGCTCCGGCACCCTCACCCTCGATGGCGCAGCGGCGAACACCTACTCCGGCCTCACCACCGTCAGCAATGGCGTCCTCTCCCTCGCCAAGACCTCCGGCAGCAATTCCATCGCCGGAAACGGCATCGCGGACAAGGTCGCTGACGTCCTCGTCAATGGCGGCTCCCTGCGCTGGGATGCGAACCACCAGGTCGGCGACCTCGTGTTCGTCAACCTGACCTCCGGCTCGGTGAATGTGAACGGCAAGACCGACACCATCTACGATCTGAATGTCTCCGGCGGCACCTTCACCACCGGCGTCGGCGCAAACTTCACCGTCACCGACCCGACGTTCTCCGGCGGCACCAGCACCATCAGCTCGGCCTCCACCGCGAATTTCGGAGTCCTCAATATCAGCGGCGGCACCAATACCGTGCAGGGCAAGGCGGCGCAGGCATCCGCCGGCGTCCTCAATGTCGGCGCGGGCGGAGTGAACTTCTCCGGCACGGCCAGCCCCACGCTCACGCTCAATTCCGACGCCACCAGCGCCGGCTCGCTCGTCCTCTCCGGCAATGTCACCAGCACCGTCACCGCGGGCACCGCAGCCATCGCCAGCGGCGGCGTGGCGGCCGTTGCGGGCACCGTGGACCTGAATGGCGCCACCCGCACGATCAGCGTCGCAAACGGCACCGCCTCCACCGACCTCGCCATTGGCGCGAAGGTGATCGGCGGCGCCGGCAGCGCGATAAACAAAACAGGCCTCGGTGCCCTCGCGCTCAATGGCGTCCAGGACTACCCGGTCCTGACCACCTCCGCGGGCGTGACGAATGTCAACGGCTCCTTCACCAATGGCACCTCCACCGTCAACGCCAACGCCACGACGAACTTCGGCGCCAGCCAGACCCTCGGCGCGCTGAATATCGGCGCGGGAGCCGTGGTGACCTTCGGTTCCGGCCCGTTCGCCTTTTCGGGCGATGGGGGAGGAAAGGCGGCTGCGTCCTCCGTGGTACCGGAGCCCGGCTCGATCGCATTGCTGCTCGTCGGTGCCTTGGGAATCCTCGGCCGCCGGCGTCGCGAAGCGACGGTATCCTGACCGGCTTCCGAAGGACTGGCTGAGATTTGGCGGGATTTCCCGCCGACTCTCAGCCGCACGGACGGAGCGGGTGAATATTGCGGGCATCGCGACTCCCTCGCAGTCCGGGGGATCGCGGGGCGTCCACGGGTAGCCTATGGAAAACCGATGGCATCCGGGTTTGGAATGCTCCTTTTGTTCATCTCCCTTCCTGCAAATCGGAAGGAGATGAAAATGGAAGAGAAGGCTCGGGCTCCGCGTTTCTCCGCAGGCGGAGGGAAGGACATGGCTGGCAATCCGTCTGCGGTGCTGCCGCGCGGAACGCGGGAATTCCGTCGCGCGAGTCCCTGATGCATTTGCGGGGCTGGGAGACCCCGGGAAATGACGACGTCCGGCGGTCATTCGGAATTGCCACCTTTGGAAATTGTCTCGGGTTTCGGATTCCGTTATTCGGAGTCCTGCGAGCTTCCGGGCCGCCGCCCTTTGTCTTTCCCACATGCCCTCCTCCGCACCCAAGCAGCCACGGCTTTCCATCCGGAGGAAGGTGGTGCTGGGCTTTGGGCTGGTGGTGGCGATGCTCGGCGTGATCGCCTTCGTCAGCTACCGGAGCACGCGGACATTCATCAGGAATGCGGACTGGGTGACACATACGCGCGAAGTGATGGAGATCGAGGAGCGCACCCAGCGGCATCTGATGGAAATGGCGTCGGGCCGCCGCGGATTCCTGATCACCGGAGATGAGCGGCTGCTGCGCGGCTATGAGGAGGCGCAGGGGCAGATCATCGGCAATTTCAACGCGCTCAAGGCCGCCACCGCGGATACGCCGCAGCAGACGCTGAAGCTCGACCGACTGTTGCAACTCATCCAGCGCAGCTTTGCGCTCCAGCGGACGGAGATCGAGATCCGGCGGACGCAGGGCTTCGCGGCTGCTGCGGATCGTTTCGCGCACGGGGAGTCGGAGCAGGCGATGCGGGAGATTCAGAAGCTGCTCGCCGACTTTCACCGGGAGCAGGAGGCGCTGCTGGAAGACCGCGCGAACTTCACCCGGATCTCCGGCGGCGCGACGACAGGCACGATTCTCTTCGGGAGTTTTTTCACGTTCTGCGCGCTGGTGTGGGCGTGTGTGCTCATCCTGCGCGACATCGCCGCGCGCCGCCGGGCGGAGGCGGCGCTGGAAGCCGAGCACAATCTTCTGAGGAGCATCATCAACACGATCCCCGACCATGTGTGGGTGAAGGACACCAAGGGGCGCTACATGCTCGACAACGAGTCGCACCGCCTGCTCCTGACACGGACCAGCGACGAGGAGACCAAGGGCCGCACGGTGTTCGATTACTTCCCGCCGGAGGAGGCGGCGCGCTTCGACGACGATGACCGCTTTGTCATCGAGACCGGCGAGCGGATTCTCAACCGCGAGCGTGCCATGCCGGGCATCGGCGGTCCGGAGAAATGGCACCAGACGACAAAGGTGCCGCTGCGCGACGCCCACGGGAAGACCATCGGTCTGGTCGGCATCTCGGCGGATATCACGGAGCGGAAGACGGCGGAGGAGAAACTGCGGCGCTTTGCAACGCAGCTCGAGATGAGCAATGCGGAGCTGCAAAACTTCGCCTCGGTCGCGTCGCACGATCTCCAGGAGCCGCTGCGGAAGATCCAGGCCTTTGGCGGGCGTCTGCGCGTGAAGTGCGGCGCGGCGCTCGGCGCGCAGGGGATGGACTATCTCGAGCGGATGGAGGGCGCCGCGCAGCGGATGCAGGTGCTCATTCAGGATCTGCTGAAACTTTCGCGCGTGACCAGCCGGGCGCAGCCCTTTGAGACGTGCAATCTGGACCGGATCGTGGCCGCGGTGGTGATCGACCTGGAGGTGGCGATCTCGGAAAAAAGCGCGCGCGTGGAGGTAGGCGCGCTGCCGACTGTCAAAGGCGATCCGATGCAGATGCGTCAGCTTTTTCAGAACCTCATCAGCAACGCGCTGAAGTTTCAGCGCTCAGGGGAAACCCCGCTCGTCGGGATCTGGTCGCGCGTCTTCACGGCGCAGGAGCGCGCCATCCCCGGCGCCGAGCCGGGCGACGAAGTCTGCGAGATCTGCGTGCGCGACAATGGCATCGGGTTCGACGCGCGCTTTGCCGAGCAGATCTTCGTCGTTTTCCAGCGCCTGCACACCCGGACGGAATATGAAGGCACCGGCATCGGGCTCGCCGTCTGCCGGAAAATTACTGATAGGCATGGCGGGACGATTGTGGCAAAAAGTGCGCCCGGTCAGGGTGCCACATTCATCGTTACGCTCCCGCTCAAACAACCCGCAGATCCAGCCCATGAATAGAGAATCCATGCCGATTACGATCCTGATGGCCGATGATGATGCGGACGACCGCCGTCTGACGCAGGAGGCCTTTGAAGAGGGACGCCTGATCAACTGTGTGCGCTACGTCGAGCATGGCGAGGAACTCATGGACTACCTCCGCAAGCAGGGGAAATTCGCGCCGCCCGCCGCGGCGCCGCGTCCCGGCCTGATCCTGCTGGACCTGAATATGCCGCGCAAGGACGGGCGCACCGTCCTCAAGGAGATCAAAGGCGATCCCGAGCTGCGGCAGATCCCGGTCGTGGTCCTCACCACATCGAAGGCCGACGAGGACATCTACAAAAGCTACGACCTCGGCGTGAACAGCTACATCGTGAAGCCGGTGACCTTTGAGGCGCTCGTGGACATCCTGCAGACGCTGGAAAAGTACTGGTTTGAGATCGTGGAGCTGCCGCCCTCCAAGGAGTGAGGGCAAATTTAAGAAGTAACATTTAGGATTTAGGAAGTGGTGCCGCTGCTTCTGACTTCCTAAATGCCAAATCCTAAATGCTAACTCCATCTGAGCTCGCCGCCCTCCGCCAGGACTACTCGCACCGCGGACTCCGCCGGAGCGAGCTCGATCCCGATCCGATCGTGCAGTTCAACGCGTGGCTGGCCGAGGCGCTGGCCTGCGAGATCCTGGAGCCGAATGGAATGACGCTGGCCACCGTGGACGCCGACGGCCAGCCGTGGACCCGCACGGTGCTGCTGAAAATCTGCGACGAGCGCGGGTTCACCTTTTTCACGAACTACGGGAGCGCCAAGGGGCGGCAGCTCGCCGGCAATGCGAAGGCCGCGCTGACCCTCTGGTGGGGCGCGCTGGAGCGGCAGGTCAACATCACCGGCGTCGTGGAGAAAACCTCCCGCGAGGAGAGCGACGCCTATTTTCACACTCGGCCCGCGAGCAGCCAGCTCGGCGCGTGGGCCTCGGCGCAGAGCGAGATCGTGGCGGGGCGCGAGCAGCTCGAAGCGCAGTTCGCCGCTGCGCTGGAAAAGTACGGCGAGACCGATATCCCGCTCCCGCCTCAGTGGGGCGGCTACCGCCTCGGGCCGCGCACGATCGAATTCTGGCAGGGCCGCCGAAGCCGTCTCCACGACCGGCTCCGCTACACGCGCCAGCCCGACGGGGCGTGGAAGATCGAGCGACTCTCGCCGTAGCGGAGGATTCCCGCACCCGCCTTCCTATGAACCAATCGAAACTGATCATTCAAATCGCCGCGGTTTTCCTGGCGGTCTGCGGCTCCCGGATCTCCGCCGCGCAGCCGCTGCCGCGCAGCACGCCGGAGGCGCAGGGCGTTTCGTCGGCGGCCATCCGCGCATTTGTCGAGGCGGCCGATGAGCAGGTGGACACGATGCACAGCTTCATGCTCGTGCGGCATGGGCAGGTCGTCGCGGAGGCATGGTGGAAGCCGGAGACGGCAGACAAGCCGCACGTCATGCACTCGCTCAGCAAGAGCTTTAACTCGACGGCGCTCGGGCTGGCCGTGGCCGAGGGAAAGCTGAGCGTGGATGACCCGGTGCTGAAGTTTTTCCCGGAGGACGCGCCCGCGGAGCCGTCGAGAAACCTCAAGGCGATGCGCGTGCGCGATCTCCTCACCATGTCCACCGGCCATCAGACCGAGCCGAAGTTTTCCCGCGACGCGCCGTGGGTGAAAACCTTCCTGGCGCATCCGGTCGAGCACAAACCCGGCGCGCATTTTCTCTACAACACCGCCGGCAGTTACACGCTCTCGGCCATCGTGACCAAGGTGACCGGGCAGACGGTGCTCGACTATCTCAAGCCGCGATTGTTCGAGCCGCTCGGCATCGCGAACCCCGAGTGGGGGAGCAGTCCCGAGGGCAATACTTTCGGCGGATTCGGGCTGAAGATTTGCACGGAGGACATTGCAAAATTCGGCCAGCTCTATCTTCAGAAGGGCGGCTGGAATGGGAAGCAGCTCGTGCCCGCGGCGTGGGTGGAGCAGGCGACCGCGAAGCAGGTGTCGAACGGGAGCGATCCGTCGAAGGATTGGGATCAGGGCTATGGATTCCAGTTCTGGCGCTGCCGCCACGGCGCGTACCGCGGCGATGGCGCATTCGGGCAGTATTGCATCGTGCTGCCGGAGCAGGACGCCGTGGTGGCGATCACCGCCGATGCGAAGGACATGCAGGCGGAGTTGAACATCGTCTGGGACAAACTGCTGCCCGCGTTTCAGTCCGCGCCTTTGCCCGAGAACGCGGACGAGCAGGCGAAGCTCAAGGCCGCGCTCGGAAACCTCGCGGTGCCTGCCGGGCATGTGGAGAACGTCCTGAAACTCCCCGGCACCTAGGCCCGCTTGCCGTCACCTGGCGGCAATGCATAGCCTTGAGATCACTCCTCACTCCCACCCCGATATGAACATCCGCCTACTCCTCGCCCTCACCTGCCTCATCGCGCCCGCCGCATTTGCCGCCGACCTGCCCGCAATCCCTGCCGAGTCGATCGCCAAAAAGAAGGAGCTGCTATTCTCCGATGACTTCGCGGGCGCCGAGCCCGCCAAGGTCTGGCACAAGGTCGTCCCGACCTTCGCCGTGGAAAACGGCGTGCTGAAAGGCACGCAGACCCGCGATCAGAATATCCCCGCCGCCGACGGCAAACCGGAAGTAAAGGCGCACGCCGCCGTGCATGGCCTGGAGATTCCCACCAAGGACAGCGTCGTCGAGGTTCGCATCCGCCTCGACGGTGCCACGATGATCGATGTCGAGTTTGACGACCGCAAATACACGGGCGCGCACTACGGCCACCTCTGCCGCGCGCAGGTCCGGCTCAATGGCGTCACCATCATCGACGAGCGCGACGGCAACATGCGCAACGACATCCGCGAGATGGGCAAGGACCCGGCGAAAAAGGCCGAGCGCGCCGCGTTGTTGAAAGGCCGGCAGGTCACCTATCCCGCCCAGCTCGAAGCAGGCAAATGGTACGCGCTCACCGTCGAGACCGTCGGCGACGAAATGCGCGTCACCCTCGATGGCAAACCCGCCGCCTACCTCAAGTCGTCCGGCATCGCCCACGCCACCAAATCCAAGATCGAACTCGGCGTCGCCGGGAAGGACGGCTGCTTCGACGACATCAAGGTCTGGAACGCGGAGCCGGCCAAGCCATAGTCACCGCATGAAGCCATTGCTCGCCCTCGTTTTCGCGCTTCAGCTTTCACTCGTGTCCGCGCTCGCCGCCCCGGTGCCGCTCTTTGACGGGAAAACGCTCGATGGCTGGGAGGGCGAGACGGCAAAGACTTGGCGCGTGCAAGACGGCGCAATCGTCGGCGGATCGCTGGAGGGGAATCCGCGCAACGAGTTTCTCGCGACGAAAAAGCTCTACCGGAACTTTGTCCTGCGGCTCGAATACAAGCTCACGGGCACCGAGGGCTTCGTTAATGGCGGCGTGCAAATCCGCAGCGTGCGCATCGCCGCTCCGCCGAACGAAATGAGCGGCTACCAGGCGGACATCGGCGCGGGTTACTCCGGGTCGCTCTACGACGAGTCACGCCGCAAGAAGGTGCTGGCGCAGGCCGACAAGGCGCTGATCGCGAAGCTGGAAAAACCCGGCGACTGGAACGTCTATGAAATCCGCTGCGAAGGTCCGCGCATCCGCCTTTCGCTCAATGGCGCGCAGACCGTGGACTACACCGAGGCGGAAGCCGGGATCGCGATGGACGGCCTCATCGCATTGCAGATCCACGGCGGCGCGAAGGCTGAAATCGCCTATCGCGCAATCACCATCGAGGAACTCCCGGACACGGCGGCGAAAGCCGCGCCGTAGGCCGCCTGCCCCGGTTAGCGCGAGGCTCGACGCCGCCGGGCACCGAGTGCAGTCGCGCCGATGAGAAGGCAAACCGAGACTGTGGGTTCGGGCGCGGGAGTGAATGAGATTGAAGAGGGGTCGGCGCTGACATTGATGAATCCATTCACGGTGATCAGATTATCCGTGAGCACCGGCGACCCACTCCAGACGGGAAGGACGGTGGAGCTGAAGGTGGCACCGGGTGTCGAGTTGTTGTAACTCCAAGTCGCGTTCCCGATGGGAAAGCCGAGATTATCGAAGTAAAATTGCTGCATCTGAAAATCGACAAACTCACCCAGAGTGGGGCCGACCGTTCCGCTGACATTGAGGCCCATCAGGGCGAGCGCCGGGGCCACCGGAGTACCGGTCATCAACCCCTCGAAATAGGAGGAGAAGTTAAAGATCAGCGTGGAGACGGTCCCGAGAGTCGTCGGGATTTGCGTCAGACTGCCGGCGGTTTGGAAGAAAGGAACTCCGGCCACCTGGGTGATATCGAGCGTGAGGCTGGCCGAATCGACGTGCGGCCCGCCACTGACATAATTCAGGTAGCTGGGGTAACCCATAAAGTGCCAGGGAGCAGCGCCGTCCGCAGTGATCGCGAGAGGGGTGAGCGTTTCGGAGAAGCCGCCGGACACACTGTCATTGAACGTGCCGGTGCCGCTCGTGGATGTGGGTAGGAAAAGGTTGACGACGGCGGAGGAGCTGCCGCAGGTCAGGATGAGGATGACGGCGCTGAGGGGAGCTAGTTTTAACATGCGGCGAGCCGATACATTCCCGTATGGAATCGCAAGAAGTTTCCGAGCGGCAAGCGCTTGTATTTTATATGCCGGCGACGGCTGTGC
>JANOBH010000167.1:0-4168 GCA_031411535.1 Chthoniobacter sp.
TGCCGGCAGCGCCGCCGCGACGTGGAGCATCTCCAGCGGGCACACGCTCCAGGTCAATGGCCTGAGCGTCGCGCTCGGCACGCTGAATGGCGCGGGCACGGTCAATTCCTTCAGCGGCACCTCCACGATCAACGTGGGCGCGGGCACCTTCTCAGGCACGCTCACCAATGGTGCCGGCACGCTCGCACTGACAAAGAACACCGCCGGCACGCTGACCATCAGCGGCACGACGAGCAACTACACCGGCGCGACGAATGTGAGCGTGGGCACGCTGCTCGTGGCGCCGGGCGCGCTGAGCGGGACCACCGTGAACGTGGCCTCCGGCGCGACCTACACCGTGCAGACCGCGGTCTCCGGTCTGCTCAATACGCCCGTCGTTGTGGCCGATGGCGGCACGATCCTTGCCCGTCCGCTGGCCGCAGGGATCAATTTCAGCCTGCCCTCCCTCTCGGTCGGCACGGCCACCGGCGGCAGCATCGTCCTCGACACCGGAGTGCTCGGAAATCCGTTCTTCGCGCCGATCACGGCGACCGCATTCTCGGCATCCGCCGGGAGCAAGATCAAGGTGATCGGCTCGAATCTCGCGCCGGGTACATTCTCCGCCGTGGACTACTCGGGCGTGATCGGCGGCGGCGGGTTTGGCGCGCTCTCGCTCGTGCTGCCGTTCCGGATCACCGGCGGTCTGGTGGATAATGCGGGCATCTCCGTGGACGTGAACATCACCGGCACGGCGAAGCCGGCGTGGAATGGAAACGTCAATGGCAACTGGAACATCGACAACGTGGGCGACGGCTCGGCGGGCACGGCAAACTGGCTCGCCGCCTCCGGGCCGAATACCTACGTCGAGGCGGGCGTCGGCACGGACTCCGTGGTCTTTGACGACACGGCGACCGGCGGCACGAATGTGAACCTCACCACGACGCTCACACCCGGCGGCGTATCGGTCGCCAATACCGCGCTCAGCTACACCTTCAGCGGCACCGGGCGGATCACTGGCGGCGGCGCTTTGACAAAGGACGGCACGGGCACTCTCGCCGTCACGAACACCGGGACGAATGACTTCACCGGCGGCACCTTCATCAATGACGGCACGGTGACGCTCGGCGACGGCGTCACGGCGGGCGTCGGCACGCTCGGCACCGCCGCCGTCACGGTGAACAGCCCGGGTAAGCTGGAATTCAACCGCCCGGACGCGTTCACTTTCGCCAATGCCATCTCCGGCACAGGCGGCTTGAAAAAGAGCCAGGCCAGCACCGCCACGCTCTCCGCCGCGACGACGCTCAGCGGGCCGGTGAATCTCGCGGCGGGCACGCTGCGCCTCACCGTCGGCGGGAATCTGAGCGGAGCGATCAGCGGCGCCGGCGCGCTCACGGCCGCGGGCGGCACGCTCCAGCTCAGCGGCAATGACGCGAACACTTTCACCGGCCTCACCACCGTGAGCAGCGGCACGCTTCAGCTCAACAAGACCCCCGGCGTGGACGCCGTCGGCGGGAGTATCCTCATCACCGGCACCGGCATCCTCGCCCCGCTCCAGCCGAACCAAATCCCCGACACCGCGACGATCACCTACGACAAGACTGGGACGAATCAGGGAAACGTGACGTTTGGCAACGAGACGATCGCCGCGCTCACGCTCGTCAACGGCCACGACACCGGCTCGCAGGTGCTCGGGAATAACGGCCTCGTCGTGACCGGCCTGCTCACCGCGGGAAACACGAGCGTCTTTTCTGTCGCCAGCGGCCAGTCCAGCAGCGCGGGCGGCCTCAGCGTCAGCGGCACCGCGACCATCCGCATCGCGGGAAACTCGGGCGCCACCACGCTCAGCGTCGGCACGCTCGGCATCACCGCGAACGGCGGCCTGATTCAGGTCGGCCAGGGCACCGGCGCATTCGATGCCGTGCTCAATCTCGACGGCGACGTGACGACGACGGGCAACCTCTCCTTCACCGACGGGAACTTCACCGGAGCAAACCTGCGCCAGATCAATATCGGCGCGGGCACCCGCACATTCTCAATCGGGACGGGGACCACCACGACCGTCGCGCCGGACATCGCCGGCACTGGCGGCATCACGAAAACGGGCAACGGCACGCTGCAACTCACCGCCGCGAGCGCGAGCACTTACACCGGTCCGACGACCGTCAGCGCGGGCACGTTCCTCACCACGACAGCGCAGACCGGCGGCGCCGGCGTGAGCGTGGCGGGCGGCGCGACCTTTGGCGTCACCCTCGCCACCGCGGGCGCCACATTCCTCTCCTCGGATGTGACCACCGGCGCTGCTTCCACGCTGCAACTGGCGACCGGCACCTTTGGCAATCCTGCCGTGCCCGTGCTGGCTGCGGGCGCCTTTGCCGTCAACGGCGCCACGACCATCCGCCTCACGGGTTCCGCGCTGGCGACCGGAACCGGCATCCCGCTCATCGGCTACACGTCGCTCGGCGGCGTCTCGGGTTTCGGCGGACTGTCCGTGAGCCTGCCGACGCGGATGGCCGGGACGCTGGTCAACAACGTCGTGGACTCGCGCGTGGACATCGACCTCAGCGTCGAGCAGGCGAAATGGAACGGGAACGTGAATGGCAACTGGGACATCGACGCCGACGGCACCGGCGGCACCGGCACTTTGAACTGGCTGACCACGGTCGCCAACACGCCCACCCGCTATTTCCAGGGCCCGCCGATCAGCACGGACACCGCGAACTTTGACGACACCGCGACCGGCACGACGACGGTGACGCTGACCACCGCGATCACGCCGGCGGCGACCAATGTGGGTAATGTCACGACGACCTACACCTTCACCGGGCCGGGCACGCTGACCGGCGCGACCGCGCTCAACAAAACCGGCGCGGGCACGCTCATCCTCAAAAACACGGCCGCCTACAACCACACCGGCGGCACCATCCTCAGCGGCGGCACGCTCCAGGTCGGCGACGGCGTGACTCCCGGCGCCGGCCTCCTGCCGACGACCGCGGTCACCAACAACGCCAACATCGCGATGAACCGGCCCGACGATTTCGCCGTGACCACGACGATCAGCGGCACCGGCACGATCATCAAACAAAACACCAACACGACGACGTTCACCCTCCCGACGACTTACGGCGGCGGCGTGCAGGTCAATGCCGGCACGCTGCTCTTTTCCGGCGCGGCCAACCTCAGCGGCACGATCGGCGTGAATGCGGCGACGCTCCAGTTGAACGGCGGGGGGCCGGTGAGCGGCTCGACTTCGATCAATGGCGGCGGCCTGATGCTGCTCAGCATCAGCACCACCGTCAGCGGCCCCGTTGCGATCAACTCCGGCAAGCTGAGGTTCGCCAACGGCGGCACCCTCAGCGGCGCTGTCAGCGGCGCGGGCGAGTTCGAGGTGGGAGGCGGCACGGTCGTCGTCAGTGGCGCCGTCGCGAGCACCGCCACCGGCCTGACCACGATCAGCGGCGGCACGCTCCAGCTCAACCGGCCCGGTGTCACCGCCATCGCGGGCGACATCCTCATCACGGGCGGCGGAGTGCTCGCGATCATCGCCGCGGACCAGATCGCTGACACGGCGACGATCACTTTCAACGGCACCTCGACCGACGCGACCGTCGGCAGCACCGGCGCGGAAACTGTCGCCAACCTGATCAGCAATCCGAGCGTGAACACCGGCCAGTTCCAGCTTCGCAATGGCTTCACCGTCACCGGCATGGCGACGCTGAACCAAGGTGTGCTGGGCGTTTCAAGCGGCCACACCTCCACGCTAAACGCCCTGACCATGACAGGCGGCATCTTCCGCATCGCCGGCAATGCCGCCGCCTCCGTGATGAACATCGGGGCGGGCGGCATCACCGCCAGCGGCGGCGACATCCAGGTGAAATTCGGCACGACCAACAACGACGCCACGCTGAACCTCGGCGGCAACGTGACCACCACCGGCAACGTCACCTTCACCAACGGCGGCTACACCGGCGCGAATCTCAACGTCATCAACCTCACCGCCACCCGCACCTTTGATATCGCGGCCTCCACCACCACCACCGTTGCGCCCGATATCGCGGGAGCCGGCGGGCTGACCAAGGCGGGCAATGGCACGCTCAGCCTCCTCGCCGCCTCCGCCGGCACCTACGGCGGCGCGACCACGATCAATGCCGGCACGCTCGCCATCGCTGGCGGCGCTGCCATCCCCGACACG
>JANOBH010000168.1:0-1803 GCA_031411535.1 Chthoniobacter sp.
GAGACGCGCCCGCTTTGGCGGATGAACCTCTTCTCAAATCTCAACCTGCTCGCCGTCGTCACGATCTCGTTCAGCATCCAGGTCTGGAGCCATCACAACGCGATGTTGGCGAAGTTCCTAAAAACCTCGCTGATGTCTTTCGGCGACTGCCTGATGCTGCTGGCCATTTCCACGGTTCCGCTGCTCGTGCTCGAGGTCGTAAAAGCCGTGCGCGGCCTGCGCAAAGACCGCGCCCCGGGCCGCGAACGATTCCGAGGAGCGCCAACCGTTTGAACAAACCAGAGAATGGACGGAATCCGCATGACGTCAGTGACGGCATTCCCTGCATCCAGTGGTTCGCCGAAATCGCCATGGATGATGCGCCCCGCGAGTTCCGCCTTATCGAGGAGTGGACGTGGCGGCGGGATTTCACGACAAATCGAATCACACCGTGACCGAGAATCCTGCATGACACCGGACGAAACACTCGCAGGCGGACGACCGCCGAATGGACATCCGAGTTTTGGCGAGGCGTCCCGCTTTTGGCTGAAGCTCGGTTTCATCAGCTTCGGCGGGCCGACCGGGCAGATCGCCATCATGCATGCGGAGCTGGTGGAAAAGCGGCGCTGGATCAGCGAGGCGCGGTTTCTCCACGCACTGAACTACTGCATGCTGCTGCCCGGCCCGGAGGCGCAGCAGCTCGCGACTTATGTGGGCTGGCTGCTGCACAGGACGTGGGGCGGAGTGGTGGCGGGCGCGCTTTTTGTCATCCCGTCGATGTTCCTGCTGTGGGCGCTGAGCCTGGTCTATGTGACGTTTGGCGCGGTGCCGTGGGTCGCGGCGATCTTCTATGGGTTGAAGCCGGCGGTGCTCGCGATCGTCGCCGCGGCCGTCATCCGCATCGGCGGCAAGGCGCTGAAAAACGAGGTGATGTGGACGCTGGCCGCGCTTTCTTTCGTGGCGATCTACTTTTTCAAGACACCGTTCCCGATCATCATTGTGGCGGCGGCGCTGATCGGCTTCGTCGGGGGAAAAGTGCGGCGCGACAAGTTCCTGGTCATCCGCGGACACGGGCCGGCAGCAGGCGGGGCAGGGGCCACGGTGATCGGCGACGATGTCGCTGCGGCGGAGCATACGCGCCCGACACTCGGCCGGGCGCTGAGGGTCTGCGCGACGTGGCTGGGCCTGTGGTGGGCGCCGGTCGCGGTGCTCGCGCTGTGGCTCGGGACGGGCCACACGCTGTTTCGGGAGGCGATCTTTTTCAGCAAGGCGGCGATGGTCACCTTTGGCGGCGCGTATGCGGTGCTGCCGTATGTTTCGCAGCAAGCGGTGGAGACGCATGGCTGGCTCACCGCGCCGCAGATGCTCGACGGGCTGGGCCTCGCGGAGACGACGCCCGGCCCGCTCATCATGGTCCTGCAATTCGTCGGCTTCCTCGGCGGCTGGAACCAACCGGGCACCCTCCCGCCATTGCTCAGCGCCACGCTCGGCGCATTCATCACGACGTGGACGACCTTCATCCCGTGCTTCCTGTGGATCTTTCTCGGCGCTCCGCACATCGAGCAGTTGCGCGGGAACGAGAAGCTCACGACGGCGCTCTCGGCTGTCACGGCCGCAGTCGTCGGGGTGATTTTGAATCTCGCCGTCTGGTTCGGACTGCATGTGCTTTTTCCCGGCGCGCATACGGTTGATTGGTTCGCGGTCGCGGTCTGCGCGGTGGCGTTTGCCGGGATGGTGCGGTGGAAGTGGGGCGTGATCCCCGTCGTGCTCGGCGCTGGGATGACCGGCCTGCTTTTTAAAACACTGCTATGAAATCACGCCGCA
>JANOBH010000169.1:0-6715 GCA_031411535.1 Chthoniobacter sp.
CCGCGCGGCGCGGGGCATTCCATGAAGCCGTACCGGCAGCCAAAGCCGCGGGCCAGTTCCGAGAATGACGGCTGGATGTGCCGGCCGAAAAGCTCCACCACGCCGGGCCGCTCCGCGAACGCCAGATTCATCAGCCCCGCGCCGTGCGGCGCGACGATGAACTCCGCCTGCGCGAAGAGCCGCACCTGGTCGGCGAACCCAATCTCCTCCAGCGCGTACGCGGCGAAGCCCAGCGGCGCGAGCGCCTGCATGACCTCATCCTCATTCGTGATGCACCGAGCGAGCGCCTTTCGCCGCGAGATGAACACGCGCGGGCTGAAGCCGGTGCCGCCAGCGGGCGCCGCCGGCAGCGCGGGGAGCATTTTTCCACGCACCCAGCGCAACCCGGCGAGCGAGACGCGGCAGTAGAAATCGCCGCGCAGCTCGCGCCGGAACGACGACACCACAAGCGTCCCGACCGCGAGCCGCGAGCCGTTCCACTCCAGGCAGCGCTCGGGGCCGTAGCCCATGAGCCGCAGCGACTCGGTCTGATAGCGCGGCGCGTCCGCGGGCGTGATGATCGTGACGCGCTGCCCGGTGCGCCGCTCGTAATCCTCCAGCCCTTCCAGCCGCGCGAGGCATTCGCTCAGCCACATGCAGTAGTTGTTGTTCCAGGCGTTCACGAGCGAGAAGGCGCGCTCGACGCGCTCCGTCTGCGCCGGTCGGCTGCGGCTGCGGATGAGGGAAAGCGCTGGCGTGTTATCGGGCGTGTCCTTTCGCGCGAAATACGGCGGCATCGTCTCGGCGATGAGCGCGCCGGCGCGCGTGAAACCGATCGCGCTCACGCCGACGAGCTGCACGTCGGGAATCTCGACGATGAACGGACGGGCGATCTTCAACGTGTATGCCGCGAGCGCCTGCCGCGCCTCCTCGGAGACGGGGCCGGCGGAAAGCGGCGCGGCTCCGGTGATAGACTCCTCTTCGCTGTACTCCGCGAGGCGCAGCGCCGCAGCATCGCGCCGCAGTTCCTCCCGCCGCAGCACGCGCATTCCGAGCGCGCGGAAGACGAGGAATACCGGCCGGCGCACGACCATCTGCCCGATGCCCAGCCGGAAAAGAAAGCGGTAGATCAGCCGCAGCAGCGTGAAGCGTTTCAGCGCGCGCTTCGCGCGTCCGAGCACGCCGGTGCGCCTCGGCTTTCCGGGTTGGGACTGGTTATTTTGCGCCGGCATTTTTCTTTCGGAGCATGTCGAGCCATCTCAGCCCTTCGGCGAGCGCGCGGCGGCCCGCTGGCAGCGCGAGGAAGATCAGAAACACGACGACACCCGCGAGCACGCAGCCGCTGACCAGCCCGGTGAGCGGTGCGATGCCCGGAAACAGGTGGCGGAAAATCCAGAACGCCGCGTACTCGCCCGCCGCCGCGCACGCGCCCGGAATGAGGGCGCGGTAAAACGCCGCGCTGCCGACAGCCCCGCGCCGCCCCACCCATCCGATGAGCAGCGGCGTGCGCAGCAGCAGGCTGCTGAGCGCGATCGCCGCGGCCACGCCGTGCGCGTGAAACGGCAACCCAATGACGATGGCCGCGACCGTCAGGCCCGCGCTCGCGAGGCCCGCATAGAGCAGTTCGCGCGTGCGGCCCTGCGAGATGAAGAGCCAGTTCGTGCTGTTCAGCACCGGCTCGATGATCGCCGCCGCGCCGAGCCACGCGAGGATCGGCGCCGCGTCCGCCCATTTCGGCCCGAGGAAAACGTGAACGATCCAGTCCGGCATCGCGACGGCGAGGATCGCGCCCGGCATCGTGAGCATCGCGATCTTTTCCAACATCCGCAGATACGCGGAGCGGTAGCGCTCCGGGTCGCCGAGCAGGCGGCTGAGCAGCGGCAGCGTCACGCTTTCCAGCGGCCAGATGATCTGCCGCACCGGCATGAGGAGGAGGTAATAGACACGGCCGTAGTTTCCCAGCTCGCGGCTGCCCCAGCGCCAGCCGATGAGCACGTTGTCGAGATTGCGCGCGACGTAGAGCAGCAGGCTCTCGCCGGTCATCTCGCCGCCGGCGCGCAGCAGCGCGCGCGCACCGGTGCGGCGCGCGGGCGGGCCCGGCATCCAGCCCGTGCCGACCCAGACGGCGACGGTCTTCACGATCGACATCGTCATCTGCCGCAGCACCAGCGCCCAGTAGCCGAAACCCGCCAGCGCAAACGCGATGGCCGCGGCGAGCCCGATGACGGTCGAGAGCAGCTCCGTGTAGGCGTAGCGGCCAAAGCGCATCTGCCGCCGCAGCAGCGCGTCATGCTGCAGGCCGAAGGCGTCGATGAGATAGCAGCAGCCCGTGACGATCGCGATCATCGTGAGCCGGCGCTCGCCGTAAAACCACGCGATGAGCGGTGCGATGGCCGCCGTGAGCAGCGTGGTGCCGAGGCCGGCGAGGACGTTCAGCCAGAAGAGCGTGCTCGCGAGCTTGTGGTTCACCTCGGCCTTTTGGATCGCCGCCGTCGGGAGGCCAAATTCCTTCACGAGCCCGATCAGCCCCGTGACGCTCGCCGTCATGAAAACAAGCCCGTGATCCGCGGGCGCGATGAGCCGCGCGAGGACCACGGTCGAGAGCAGATTGAGGATGAACTTCGCGCCCTGCGTCCCGATGGCCAGCGCGCCGCCGCGCACCGAGCGCTTTCCGAGATCGGCCTGGAGATGGTCGGTCTTGAAACGCGCATCGTCATCCGGCGCTGGCGTGACTTCCCCGGACATCAGCGCATGAGTTCGGTGAAAAGTTTGTCCCAAGCCGTGAGGGATTCCTCCAGCGCATTGACCACGGTCGCGCGCCCGCGCTCGCCCCAAGCGCGCAGCGTCGCGTCGGGCAGCTCGCTGAGTTCCGAGATCGCCCCGGCGAGCGCGTCCGGCTTCTCGGGTTCGACCAGCAGGCCGCAGCCGTCCACCTGCTCGGTGAGCCCGTCCACGCGGCTGGAGATCACGGGTTTGCCCGCCGCTTTCGCCTCCTGGCAGACGAGCCCGAGCGGCTCCCAGCGCGAGGGGATGAGCACGGCGTCGCACCCGGAGAGAAAGCCCGCGATGTCCGTGCGCGCGCCGACGAACTCCACGTCATCCAGCCCCGCCGCCTGCGCACGCAGTGCCGCCTCGTCCGGCCCCGCTCCGGCGATGAGCAGGCGCACTTTTCCGCGCGGCAGCAGGCGCATCGCATCGAGCATCACGTCGAATCCCTTTTGCGGATGAAAGCGCCCGAACGCCGCGAGCACGAGCGGCCGCGACGGCTGCCGGAAAGGCACTGTGAAGAGCGGCGGAAGATTCGAGGCGAGGACATTGAGCGAAAGCTTGTGCGGCGGCACGAGGCGGTGCCGGGCCATCCACTCGGCCTGGCCCTTTGAGATCGTGACGACGTGATGCAGGAGCCGGTACGAGACGCGGAGCATCGTGTAAAAGCGCGCGGGCGAAGGCACGCGGCAGCGGACGAAATGCTCCGAGTAGTGCAGCTCGTGGAGCACCGTGCGGCTCCTGCCGCCGAGCAGCCGGAACGCGGCGAACTCGGGCAGATGCCGCCACGCGCACGAATCCTCGAAGACGAACACGCGCGGCCCCCCGCTGCGCAACTGCCGCCACGCCTCCGCGGGCTGGACGATCGTGAGGTCGTACTTCTCCGCGAGGCGCGACTGGGTGAGGGCGACGAGTCCGGTCTGGACGCCGCCCATGACGCTGGAGCGGATGATGAAGGAGACTTTCGGTTTGGAATCGGGGGGGGGCATGGGGGGAAGTTTAACGGAACACCAAAGAAGCGATGTCATCCTGAGCGGAGCGGAGGCGGAAAGGAGGGCGCAGCGCAGTCGAAGGACCCCGCGGATTCCAGGGCGGTGCCGCACAGAATCGCCGGGGTCCTTCGACTGCGTTCCGTCCCGCCTTCGCCCGCGACGGAACTCCGCTCAGGATGACACGCGTGTTTTGTAAGAAAGCGGAAATGGAAGGCATGCTAAAAAAACGCGGTGAGCTGCACGCCAGCCTGGTTGCGATCGTAGTCGCCTCCTGGGCCGCTGTGCCAGTGCCGGCGGAACTGGTAGAAGACCTCCAGCTTCACGCTGTCGAATGCCGCACCGGATACGAGCTGGTAGCCGACGGCGGGGCGCACGGTCACCTCAGTTTCCAGCCGGCTCGTGTCGTACGCGCGGCGGGCGTATTCCAGCTCGGCGCGCGCGTAGAAGCTCGCGGAGATGTCGTGCTGCGCCTCGACGGCAAACTTCGTCTCTCGAAACAGCGAGCCGCTTTGCTCGACCGACGGCTGGTTCTGCACGCGGAACGCGGCGGCCACGCGCGTGCGCTCCGTCGCGCGCCAGTCGAGCACGGCGACCGCGACGGGTGAGACGTGGTCCGCTTTCGGTAGCGCGCGCGTGAAGTCGCGCAGTTCGACGCCGGCCTGGGTGCGAAAGCTCAGCTTCTCCGTCGCCTTCCAGACGAGCGTGACGAATCCCTGCCAGTAGTCCTGCGTGCCGAAATCGGTCCGGTCGAATGTGATGTGCCCCGCTGCCGCGCCGATGCCCGCGGTCGTCTTGACCGAAAGCTCGCAGTCGAGGCGCGCATCGCCGGTGAGTTCAGTGCGATTGCCGGATGCGTCGTCGAGCGTGATGCGCCGGTAGTCGCCGCGGAAATGGACCGCGGTCTTTGCGCTCGTGCGGTAGTCGATGACCGGTCCGGTTTCGAGGACGTTGTAGTTTTCCTCCGCCGAGGAATCGCTGCTCGATGCGAAAGTATTCTCGTCGTACGCGAACCGGACGCCGGTGTGCGCGACCGGCGTGGCCCAGCCCGCCTGCACGAGGAGATGCTGGAGAAACGCGTACGTGCCGCCGCGGAGGAGCTGGTGGGAAGTCGGCGCGTAGAGCGCGTCGAGGTAGGGCGCGGGATCGGTCGAGCGCTCCGGCTGCAGGCCGGGCGCGCCGCCGGCGCTGAGACGCACAATCGGAGTGACGTCGAGGATTTCATCCGAGAGCGCTGTCGTGCTCGGGGCGCTGTTGACGTTGTCGGTCGCGCGGAACTCGGTCTGCACTCCGAGGCTGAGCTGCGCGAGCACGCCGCCCGGAGCGCGGATCGTGAAGGCGTCGCGGGAGGTTCCGAACGCGAGATTCCGCTGGCGTAGGCGGCGTAGCGCGAGCGGGACATATGTCTCCTCCCGCCGCCGCGCCGGTGGCGGCGAGACGACGACCGGCGCGACCGGCAGCGGCGCCTCGACTCCGGGCGGATACCACTTGGCGCGCGGCAGTGCGGCGACCGGGCGGAGCGCAGGCTGGTAGCGAAACGAAGGAGTGTCCTGCGCCCAAGCGACGACGCCGGTCGCGGTGAAAACGACGGCGCCCAATCCCAAATGGAAACTGAATGCGCCGGAGGATCGCACGGCGCGATGTGTTGTGCGTTTTGCCCGGCACTGTCAACCGGCGCGTGCCCGCGGGCGTTTTGGTTTGACCGCGCGCAGCCGCCGCGATGAGCATCCGCGCCTTGAATCCAGCCCGATTCCCAGCCGTGCGCCTCCCCCTTTTGCTCGCGCTCGCGGCGCTTTTCGCCGCATGCGCCGGCACCGTGCCGTCCGCCACTCGGGTGCCCGCGCCCGCGCCGTACCTGATCCAGCCGAATGATGTGCTGCTGATCACTTTTGCCGGCGAGCAGGACTACAATCAGCAGGTGCGGGTGGACGGGCGCGGAAACATCGACCTGCCCGCGCTGGCCGGCTCCGGCTCCGCGGAAATCCGTGCCGCCGGCATGACGCCCGTGGCGCTGGCCCAGCGCGTCACGGAGTTCGGACGCGCGAACAAGATCCTCGTCGCACAGCGCGCGCAGGTCTTTGTCACGGAGTACGCAGGCAGCGCGTTCGTCGTGCTCGGCCAGGTGAATCTGCCGGGCCGCTACACGTTTCCGCGCGGCCTGCCGCCGCAGATGGAGCTGGCGGAGGCCATCGCGCTGAGCGGCGGCTTTACGCGCCTCGCGCGGCAGTCGCTGGTCATCGTGAAACGCGGCGACAAAGCCTATCGCATCGACCTCGGGCGGATGGCCACGGCTCCGGGGCCGGGCCGTTTCACCGTCCTGCCGGGCGATGTCATCACGGTGGCGGAGCGCATTTTCTAGCCGCGGCCACTGCCGCCCGGAGCGGATATGATCGTCTATTTCATCCAAGCCCACCGCCACGAGCAGCAGGTGCTGAATCTCGTCAACGTCCTGCTCTCGTGCCCGGAGTCGTTCGTGATCGTGAGCTTCGACTCCGCGCTGCCCGAGGCGCTCCGCCTCGATCGGCCGAACTACATGGCACGCGCCTCCGCGCGGAAGATCCGGCGCGGCGATTTCTCGCCGGTGGACGAGTATCTCGATGCGCTGCGCTGGCTGCGGGAGAAAGGCGTGGCCTACGACTGGTTCGTGAATCTCTGCGGCCAGACGCTGCCCGCGCGGCCGATCCGCGAGGTGTCGCGGGAAATCGCCGCCTGCGAATTCGACGCCGTCATGCACCACTTCCCGATGTTCACCGCGACGAGCGAATGGTCGGAGCGCGAGTCCGCGGACCGGCTCGACTTCCGCTATCGCAAGCTCACCGAACGCACGCTGACGACGCCGGAGCGCGCCGTGGCGAAGTGCGCGAAACTGGCGAATGCCGTGCAGCCGTGGGTGAGGATCAACACCGGCTACGGGCTCCTGCTCGGCAAGCGCACGCCGCGTCCGCCGGGCCTGACCTTCCACGGCGGCGTCTATTTCAAAT
>JANOBH010000170.1:0-2638 GCA_031411535.1 Chthoniobacter sp.
ATCGCCGAACTCGCCGGCCTCTCCACAACCGCCGCCGAAGCCGCCCTCGGCGACCTTTCCAGCCGGGCGCTCGTCGTGCCAGATGAGGAGGAGAAAAACTTCGCACTCGTGCCGATGGTCGCGGATTTTCTACGGCGGAAACGGCCAGAGGCGGTTGCGGAATCAGGACAGCGATTGGAGCGCCGCGCCTTTGCGCTGGTTATGGAAAACGGCTACCAAAGGCACGTCCGCTTTCCATCTTTAGATGCCGCTTGGACCACCGTGGCTCCCGCACTGCCACTGTTCCTCGCCGCGCCGAGTCTCCGACTTCAAGCCGTTTGCGATGCTGTCTTTACCTTCCTAAATTTCACCGGCCGTTGGGACGAAAGTCTTTCACTCAATCAGCAGGCAGAAGCCAAAGCAGTTGCGGTAGGCGACTGGATCAGCGCGGGCGTGCGTGCTTATCAACTGGGAACAATTTATAACCAACGGCGTGAGGCTGATGCAGTTCTTGCCTGTGCGGAACGCGCGGATGCGCATTGGAAGAGAGCCGGCGCCGACGCACGCGTCCGCGTCTCTGCGGTGCAGTTGCGTGGCTTTGGACATCAACTAAACGAGGACTACACATCCGCGATTTCTGCCTATCGCGAAGCTCTTGAGCTTTGGCGAAGCCTAGCCGGGGAGAGTTTGTATGTAGCGATCGGGTTGAACGATCTCGCAATCGCCGAGATGGAGTCAGGCAAGCCTGACATTGCGGAGCGCCTTTATCGTGAGGCGCTTCGGGTGGCACGCGCAGTTGGGTATGACGAAGGAGTGGCCTACACGACAGGTAATCTGGCTGGGTTGGCGATTAAGCAATTAGATTGGGAGGGAGCAGAGGCTCTCGCCCGCGAAGCCTTGCCGTTGTCAGAGAAAGTAGGCCGCCAGCAGTTAATCGCTGGAGACTGCCGCTGCCTCGCCAAGGCTTTGGTTAAGCAAGGAAAGACTGCGGAGGCGATTCCCTTTGCTAAGCGCGCAGTGAATATTTTCATGCAACTCGGCTCGCCGAATCTTGAAGCTGCCCGAATTACTCTCGCCGAATGTCGCGCCGCACTGCTCAGCGGACTTCACGCCGGCTGGACATACAACACCACGACGCTTGAAGGGAACACCTTGACCGAGGCGGAGGTCGCCGAGGCGCTGGCAAAACCGAAGGCGAAGATTCCGAAAAGACCGGCGGAGCATGTCGCCGCCGCGCGGGCGCAGCAGGCGGCGATTCAGGCCGTGGGCCGATGGCTCGGGGAGGATCGCCCTTTCACCAAGGACGATCTTTTTTCCCTCCACACCGTGCTCATGCAGGGCTCCACGGTGGATAGCATGAAGCCCATCGGCGCGTGGAAGATCGAGGACAATGGCACGCCCGTCCGGCTCGGCGGGAAGAGCCGGTGGAACGACAATTACGCCGCCGCCCAGCACACCGGCGCGCTCATGGAGACGTGGCTCACGGAATTCAACACGCGCCGCGAGGGGACGGGCGAGCCCTTCGAGGACTATCTCTGGCTGCACGCCACCTTCGCCCGCATCCATCCCTTTGCCGATGGCAACGGGCGCCTCGCGCGGCTGCTCGCCAATGTCCCGCTCGTGTCCAGCGGCCAGCCGGTGGTGGACATCCCGGCCACGGCGAAAGAACGCTACATCACCGCACTGGCTCGCTGGCAATTCGCCTGCGGAGCGCCGCGCCCGAATGCGCCGCTTTACGCGAAGGCGGGCGAGTTGAAGGACTTCATCGCGCTGTGCAAGGCGAGCCAGATGAAATCCAAGCCGGCGGGCAAACGTGCGGCGCGGGGAAAACGGTCGGGACGCTGAGGAGCGAACCGTTGACGCTCTCCACCCTTGAGGCCATCGTCCCGCTATGAGCACTGTCGCTGAGATCGAAGCCGCCATCGAGCAACTGCCGCCGGAGGACGTTCGGAGATTGCGCGAATGGATTGTCCAGCGGGCGGAGGGAACGGTGGGGCGGCAATGGTCCCCGGAGGAATTGGGCGCGGCGGCGGAGGAGATGGTGGCTGAAACGGATCCGGTGAAGGCAAAGGCGCAATGGAAACGGATCGTGGCAGGTTTTTACGGCGACGCGGATGCCTAGAATCCGGCGTCACGGGGTACCGCGTGGGGTGCTCGATCATCTCGGGGCGCGGGTGGTGGATCGGCAGATCGGGGCGGATCAACTCACGCTGTTTGCACAGTGGCTGAATGGCGAACCGGAGGTGCCTGTCGGCCCGTGGTTCAAACGCTTTCCGGGCATGATCGTGTGCGGCGAGGGGGAACTGGTGAAGACTTTCCTCCGCCTCGGGCAGGTGCCGTCCGGACAAGAGGTGAACTGACGGAATACCGCGCAGGCTGTGCGGCGCGGTTAGGTCAAGTGCTTGACGATGACCGCGGGATTGCCCGCGACGACGACATTTGGCGGCACGCTTTTCGAGACGACGGCACCGGCCGCGACGACGGAGTTTTCGCCGATGGTGACGCCTTTCAGGATGACGGCGTTCATGCCGATCCAGACGTTGTCCTCGATGATGACGGGGGCGGTTTTGAGGACGGGGCGCGGTGGGCGGTCTTTGTAGAAGGGGGCGAGGGCGAGGGTGTCGATGCGGCGCTGGGCGGCGTCGATGGGATGGAAGTC
>JANOBH010000171.1:0-1818 GCA_031411535.1 Chthoniobacter sp.
CGGTAGAAATCGAAGTGATAAAGCGGGAGGCGGCCGCCGGGATATTCGTGGATGAGGGTGAAGGTGGGGCTCGTCACGCCGGATGACGCGCCAAGGCCGGCGGCGACGCCTTTCACGAAGTGCGTCTTGCCGGCGCCGAGGTCGCCGCACAGCGCGAGGACATCGCCGCGCCGGAGCGTGGCGGCGACGGTGCGGCCGAGGGCGATGGTCGCGTCAGCGCTGGCGGAAATGGTCGTGGCCATGAGGCATTTTCGATTCTCGATTTTTGATTTTCGATTGGGCGGTCAGCGTGCCGATGCGCGTGAGAGGGAGGCGGGGGAAGTGCTGTTGCCATGCGGGTTCGAGGCCGGCGACCTTGTGGGGAGAGATGGCGAAGAGGAGTTCGTAGTCTTCGCCGTCGGCGAGGGCTTGCGCGGTTGTGCAGCCTTTGGATTTTGGCACGGAAGACTCGTCGAGGGTGAAGGTGCAGCGGCTGGCGGCGGCGAGGCGGGGGAGGTCGGCGGCGAGTCCGTCGCTGAGGTCCATCATGGCGCGGAGCCTGAAATTGGCGGTGAGCCAGCGGGCTTCGGCGAGACGCGGGGTGAAGTCGAGATGCCGGCCCGCGAGCGAGCCGCCGAGGCGGCCCGTGACGTAGAGCGCATCGCCGGGGCGTCCGCCGGAGCGCAGGATGCAGCGGGCGCGCTCCACGCTGCCGGTGAGGGCGACATTGAGGAAGAGCGGGCCGGGCGAGCGCGCCGTCTCGCCGCCGACGATGCTGACGCCGAAGCGGCGCGCGGCCTTTCGCAGGCCGGCGTAGATGCCGCGCACGCGGGCGAAATCCGTGGCGGGCGGCGCGGCGATGGTGATGAGCGCGTGCGCGGGTTCGCCGCCCATCGCCGCGATGTCGCTGATGGCGCGGCAGAGCGCTTTCCAGCCGATGCGGCGCGGGTCCTCGTCCGGGAGAAAATGCACGCCCTCGATGAGCGCGTCCGCTTTCAGCAACTGCCAGCGCGCATCCCGCGGGCGGCCGATGACGGCGCAGTCATCGCCCGCGCCCACGCGCACATCCGCGCCGAGCGCGAGGGCGCGGGTGAGTTCCGCGACGACGCGATTTTCGCCCAGGTCGGAGAGTTTCACGGCGTGGGGATGATGCCGCGGCCCTGGAGGTAGATGAAGAAGAGACTCGTGAAATTGTAGAGCGCGTGGATGCCGATGGGCACGAGCAGCGAGCCGGTGCGCTCGTAGGCGAGCGTGAGGCAGAGCGCGAGGATGAAGAGCCCGGCGAGCGCCGAGACGCTGAGGTGAAACGCCGCGAAGAGCAGCGCGCAGGCGAGGCCGCTCGCGATGGGGCCGAGGTAGCGCTTGCCGACGGCGTAGAAGAATCCGCGGAAGAGAAACTCCTCGCAGACCGGCGCGAGGACGACGCCGGCGAAGAGGATCTGCACCATCGCCCCGGTGTCGCTCCGCTGCGCGACTTCGCGGAAGAGCTGCACGAGCGGCTGCGGCTCGGTCTTTCCGTGGAGGGCGGCGAAGGTGAGGGCATTGGCCGCGCCCGTGAGTGCGAAGGCCGTGAGCACGAGGCCCAGCGACCAACCGGCGACGCGGGGCGGCGTCACGCGATCGAGCCCGAGCAGCGGCACGAGCTTCAGCCCGCGGTATTTCAAAAAGCCCGCGACGCCCGCGGCGAGGATGACGAATACGAACGAACTCGGGATGACCTGATCGACGGTCACGGCGTCGCCTTTCGCCGCATGGCGGAAAATGGCGCTGACCCCCATGCCGACGAAAAACGTGGCGAGGACGATGGCGACGAGCCCGTCGGGCATGCGGAGATCCTCC
>JANOBH010000172.1:0-9180 GCA_031411535.1 Chthoniobacter sp.
GTCGGGGCGGATGACGAGGGGGAGGTCGGCGCGGGTTTCTTTGCGGCGGGCGTAGGCGATGAGTTCGGGCGGTTTGCCGCGGTCGAGGTAGTCGGCGATCCACGCGGGCTGCTTGCCGGAGACGGAGCGGTGGTAAAGCTCGTTGCAGGCACGCTGGAAAAGGTTCAACCGGTGGCCGAGCTTGGCGAGTTGCTCGGCGAGGCGGGAGTCGATGACGAAGGGCTCGGGGGAGATGAGCCAGTCTTTGTCGGCAAAAAGCCCCTCGCGCGGCTGGGCGGCGCGGATGGCGGCGATACGGTCTTGGGCGGAGTGCATGTGGAGCGGTCAGAGGAGCGGCTTCAGGGTTGCTTGGGCGGGGGTTGTGGGGAGTGGCGGTTGCGGTGGGCGTAGGCGCGGCTGCCCCGCCGCATGATGTAGTGCCTCATCGGCTGCCGCAGCGGGGTGTTTTCGATGAGCCAGCCGAGGGGAGCGTAGAAGTATTCGAGGGGCTTGGGCTCGATGTCGATGCCGGTGCGGATGGCCACATAGCCGACGGGGCCGATGCTCAGGAAGTAGAGGACGAACGCGCCGAGCAGCCCGGCGAACCCGGTGAGGAGTCGGCTGCGGAGGGAGGGTGGCGGTGCGGAATCCATGCGGGGTCAGCTGCCGGGGTGGCCCATGTGGCGCCGGGCGAGCTCACCCCACCACCCGACATAGGCGTTGGCGAGCCCCGGTTTGGCGAGCTGGAGGACGACGAGGGCCGGGGTGTAGAAGGTGCCCCAGGCCTCCGACTTAGCGCTGGTCAGAATGATCAAATAAAAGGCGGGGCCGACGCTGAAGACGTAGAGAAGTAACGCCACGGCTAGCGCGGCGAACATTTGCAGGAATCGGCTGCGGAGGGAGGGTGGCTTGGCGGAATCCATCGGCACGGGGCGGGCGGAGGGGCCGCCTCAGGGCTCCTCGATCGGGGCTGCGATCGGCTCGGGCGGGGTTTGGGGCGATTGGCGGTTGCTGTGGAGGATGGCGAGGGTGGTCCACCACATGTCGTAGCGGCGTATCGGCTCCCGCAGCGGGGTGTTTCGCATGAGCCAGATGGCTGGGATGTAGAAGTGGTGAAAGGCAGGGGGATCGACGCCGGCGCGGACGCACACATAGCCGGCCGGGCCGATGCTCAGCAGGTAGAGAACGAACGCGCCGAGCAGCCCGGCGAACCCGGTGAGGAGCCGGCTGCGGAGGGAGGGTGGCGGTGCGGAATCCATCGGGAGAAAACTAACAACGCGGGTCATCCTGAGCGGAGCGGAGGCGGAAAGGCGGGCGCAGCGGAGTCGAAGGACCCCGGCGTTCGCGGGCGGCGTCGCACGGTGGCGCCGGGGTCCTTCGACTCCGCGCCTAAGGCGGCGCTCCGCTCAGGATGACGGAGTTTTTTTTGCGATGCTCATGGCGCAAGGGAGGCGTTTCCATCTGCGCGGGAGGCAGGGGACGGGCTTGAGGGCGGCGCGGGTGGGATTTGCTGGGGGCTTAAATGGGCTTTTCGCTGCGACCACGCGATCTGCCTCCACCAATTCAAATACCCCTCCATTGGCCGCTCCAAATGGGAGACTCCGATGAACAATAAGGCTGGTGCGTAGATTTCTCTCCACAGCGAGCCGTCCTTCTCAAAGCGGATCACGAAATAGCCCGCTGGACCGGCGCTGAGGATGTAGAGCAGCGGCAGTGCTAGGAAGATACAGACCATCCGGGCGACAACGCTGCGGATGGAGCGTGGCTTTTCCTCATCCATAACGAGACGGGCTCAAAGCAGCAGTTTCAACCCCTGCCGGACGAGATCCTCGGTGCTTGCCGTGCCGCCTGCTTTTTCCTGGATGGCTTTGACGGCTTTGTGGGCATCGACCTGTTTATACCCGAGGGCGATGAGGGCGAGGACGGCGTCATTCACGAGGGTCTCGGCGGGTGTGGGGGCGTGGCTGGCGCTGGCGGCTTCCCATGCGGCGGCGATGCCGACTTTATCCTTTAGCTCGACGATGATGCGCTCGGCGGTTTTTTTGCCGATGCGTTTGGTTTTGGAGAGGAGGGCGGCGTCGCCGGCGACGACGGCGGCTTTGAACTGGGTGACGCTGATGCCGCTGAGGACATCGAGGGCGGTGCGGGGGCCGATGCCGCTGACGTGGGTGACGAGGAGGCGGAAGAGGTCGCGCTCGGAGGCGGTGGCGAAGCCGTAGAGGACGTGGGCGTCTTCGCGGACCTGGAGATGGGTTAAAAGCTTGATGGGCTGGCCGGTGGCGGGGAGCCTGTCGTAACTCGAAAGAGGGATATGCACATGATAGCCGATGCCGCCGACGCTGATGACCACATGGGTGGGGAGGGCTTCGTGGAGGGTGCCTTCGAGGAAAGTGATCATGGGAAAAGGATGAAGGAGGAAGGTGGAGGGATGAAAGGCGGATTTCTCCGCAGGCTCATCCTTCATCCTTCATCCTTCATCATTTTCTTCGCGCTCCCGCTTTTCGCCCACGCGGGGGAGACGGCGAATGAGGGAAGCTGGCGGGTGTGGCTGGAGCCGCGGTCGTCGCACGCGGCGGTGACGCTGCCGATCGCGGGGGCGGAGCGGACGGAGATTTGCGCGGGCTTTATGGAGGAGGAGGGGCCGCGGGCGATGACAAAGGCGGAGCTGGCGGGGATGGGGATCGAGATGGCGCGGTTCGCGTCGCGGGCGCGGGAGAATGCGCAGGCGGATCTGGCGGGGCTGAAGCCGCGCTATGAGCGGAACAAGAAGCGGGTGATCGAGTACGCGGAGCTGCGCAGTGAGAAGCCCGTGGTGGCGGGCGCGGTGCTGGCGCCGAAGTTTGCGGCGATGTTTGCAAGCACGCTGGGGGAGAAGCTGCTGGTGGTGGTGCCGAACCGCTTTACGGCGTTTGTCTTTCCGGCGCTGGCGGGGAATCACGCGGACTACGCGCCGATGGTGCTGGCGGCGATGCGGGAGACGGCGTGGCCGGTGGGCGTGGAACTGCTGGAGGTGACCAAGGATGGGGTGCGATGCGTGGGGCGGTACGCGGAACCGTAGGGGGGAATTCGAAATCCGAAACAAATCCGAAAAGCGTGAAGGTGGGAAATGGGGAAAGGCACGCCGCCCGTCGTTTTTCCGGCGTTTTCATTCCTTCGGATTTGTTTCGGATTTCGGATTTCGAGTTTCGAGTTTTCCCCTAGCACCCGGCACGGTTCCCGCGTTCATTCCCGGCTCGCATGAAGAAAGTCATCCCCGCAGTGATCGTGCTGCTCGCTCTGGCGACGGCCGCTTTTGTCCTTTTTAAGCAGACCATCGGCTCACATGTGCCGGCGGCGATGCTGGTGCCGGGGGAGACGCTCCTCTTTGTGGATGTGCCGAATCTGCCGCGTACGGCGATGCGCTGGCCGAAGACGGGGCTGGCCCATATTTTTGCGGAGCCGGAGGTGCAGCGCTTTCTGGAGAAAGCGCGGACGGCGGAAGGGCAGACGAAGCGGATGGACGAGAAGCTGGGGCAGGTGCTGCGGCTGGTGCCGAGGGAGGCGTTTGTGGCGGTGACGTCGATCGAGGGGACGGAGCCGAAGTGGATCGCGGGGTTCGCCTTCCACGGACGCAAGAGGGACGCGGAGGCGCTGCTGGCGGACCCGCGCGCGGGCTGGAAGGCGGCGCGGCCGGAGGGGAAGTCGGACATCGTGACCCACGGGGGGACGGAGGTGGAGACGTTCCGGACCGGGGAGACGGTGGTGGCGGAGGCGTTCAAAGGGGTGTGGTATCTGGTGTCGAATGACGTGGCGCTGCTCGGGACGACGCTGGATGCGTGCGGGATGAAAAACGGCGCGCCGGACGCGCTGGGGACGCGTGATGTTTTCAAAAAGGCGACGGCTCCGCTGCCGGTGGATGGCGATGCGCTGGTTTTCGCACAGCTCGGGGCGCTGACGGAGCGGATCACCTCGCTGCTGGTGGCGAGCGGGCAGGCGCCTGACCCGCAGCAGCTCGCGGAGATCAAGCGGATGCAGGCGGTGGCGTGGGGGACGAAGCTGGAGGGGCCGCAGATCCGGGACACGATCCATCTGCTCGCGCCGGGCGGGAAGGCGGAGCCGCCGCTGCCGAGAAACGCGCTGGCTTTCAGCGCGGCGGACACTTTCCTCTACTACGGTCTGGCGCTGCCGGCGAAGATCGAGATGCCGGACTCTGCGGGGCTGCTGGGCGGGTATCTGCCGATGCTGGGGCCGATCGAGAAGGCACTGGGTGAGCAGGGGCTGACGTGGGCGGATCTGGGAACGGCGTTCGGCCCGGAGCTGGGGCTGGTGGCGGACTGGGCACTCCAGGATGAGCAGCCGTCGGCGCTGATCGCGCTCGACGTGCGCGATCAGGCGAAGGCGCGGGCTTTTGTGGATGTCTTCACCGGGGCGGCTACCGGCACGGCGGCCTGGGGACGGGCGGAGAAGGATGGTGTCACGCTTTTCCAGAGCCCTGCCGGAGAGGGGCTGCTGCCGATCACGCCGGTGCTGGCGCTGACGGAGAAATTCCTCGTGCTCGGCTTTAGCCCGGCGGCGGCGGAGACGGCGGTCGCGCGGCTGAAAAGCGGTCGGTCGGTCATCGCGCAGACGCCCGGTTACCAGGGGGCGGCGAAGGAGCTGGGGCATCCGACGGCAGGTTTCGGGTATCTCGACATGAAGACGCTTTTCGAGCGCTCGTACGGGACTCTGCGCCCGCTCATCGCCATGTCGCTCGCCTTTAATCAGGACGCCGGCCAGTACCTCGACGCGGGGAAACTGCCCGGTACCGAGACGATCAGCCGGCACCTGACGCCGTCGGTCTATTCCCAGAGTGTCACAGCCGATGGCACACTGGTGGAATCGGTGGGAACCCTCACTTTCAACCAAGTCCTCATCGGGGCGATCGGAGGGGGCATCGTCGCGGCCCTCCCCATGATCGAAGGCGCGCTCAATGGCGGTCTGAAGCTCGACCCGAGCATCCTCCAACTCCCCCAGCCCGCCCCCTTGCCTGCGGAGCCAGACGCGCCAGTTTCTGCCGTAATCACGCCGTCGGAAGCCGCGCCCACCCCCGCAAGCCCGACCGTCCAGCCATAAGCAAAATTTGCCGTCGGCGGGAAATTTTGTTCGTGAGTCGGAAAATGTTGTGATAATCTCCGCACCCTATGCCTATCCACAAGAAAACCGCATTCTCCCGTCGGCTTCCGGACTTGGTCACTGAGGAATTGGCTGCCGCGTTGACTTCAAAAACCAATTTTGAGTTCAAGGATCTCTTCGAAGTCGTCCACGCGAAGCTCCGCGCCCGCAATGCCGCCAGCGGCGGTGAGGAGATGCTCCGTCTGCGCGCCTACGAGAAGCTTCAGAATCTGGTTTCCCGCGGCATGGTGAAAAAGGAAGCGAAGAAGTACAAGGGCGTGCCCAAGCTCCTCGCGACCTTGGAAACCTTCCCCCCGAAGGTGCCCGGCGCCCCCGCCTCTGCCCCCGCCTCCGCCGCAGCCTAAGCGGTCGTTTCTACGGGTTCGTCCAGGGATATGAGCGAGTATTTTCCGATCTTCCTCCAAGTGGTCGTCGCCATCGGCTTCGCCGCGTCGGCGCTGCTCGTCAGCGTGCTTCTCGGCAGGTCCGCGAAGACCAACAAAGCGAAGGACTCCGCCTACGAGTGCGGCATGCCCGCCGAGGGGGCGGCCCAGCCCCGCTTCAGTGTGAAATTCTATCTGGTGGCGATGCTCTTCATCCTTTTCGATATCGAAATCGTCTTCATGTATCCGTGGGCCGTGGTCTATCGGGAATTCCTCGTGGCGAATGGACCCGGCATCTTCTGGAGCATGCTGAGCTTTGTCGGAATCCTCACCGTCGGCTACGTGTATGCCATCATGAAGGGCGCGCTGGACTGGAAGAGCTGATCGGATTCGCATGGTTCACCACATCACTCTCTGCAAGCTCCAGCCCGAGGTCACTCTCGCGAAGCTCGAGCAACTCATGATGACCACCCGCATGAGCCTCCTCAAGATCCCGGAAATCCTGAGCGTCCGCTGCGGGAAAAACATCGATCCCAAGTCGGAGTGGCCCTTTTTCGTCGCGCTCGACTTTGAGTCCCTGGAAAAGCTCGCGATGACCGAAGACGACGCCATTTACATGAAATTCGTCGCGGATGTCATCAAGCCGCACACCACCGACCGGCTCGTGCTGCACTACGAGATGGAGCCGGGCAAGAGCGTCAAATACTCCTGAAGACGGGCGGCGACGAAGGCAATCTCGTCGTCGGAGATGGAAAAGGGCGGGGTCAGGCTGAGGACGTTGCTCGTCGGTGAATCCGCGAGGAGAAGCAGGCCGTCGCGGAGTGCATTCTTGATGATGGCGATGGCGAGACTTGTGGCGGGAGCCAAAGTGGACGGCTCGACCAATTCCACACCGAGCATCAGCCCGAGGCCGCGGATCCCGCCGATGTGCGGGGAGCGCATGGCGGCGAGCGCCGCTTTCAGCTTCGCGCCGCGCTCCTGGACACAGCTCGCGAGCACGGGGTCGGCGTGTTGTTTCAGCGACGCCAGCGCCATTGCGCAACCGAGTGGATTTCCCAGGAATGTGCTCGTGTGCAGCGCCTCGCCGGTGGACGCCGGCCACGCGTCCATGATCTCCGCGCGCCCCACGCACGCCGAAAGCGGGAAGCCGCCGGTCAGCGCCTTGCCCAGGCAGACCAGGTCCGGCACCACCCCGGAGTGGTCGCACGCGAAGATCGCGCCCGTTCGGTGAAAGCCGGTGTAAATCTCATCCGCGATCAGCAGGATTCCGTGTGCGTCGCAAACCTCCCGGAGCATCGGCAGAAACCCGCACGGCGGCACCACGCACCCTCCGCGCCCCTGCACCGGCTCCACGAGCACACACCCGATCCCGCCCGCGCGAATCGTCTCCTCCATCCGCGTCCGCAGCTCCGCGAGATCGCCGTCCGGCCCGCCCTCCACCGGATACGGCAGCAGCGTCGCAAAATCCTTTAACTGCGCGCGAAACGGCTCGCGAAAGAACGGCAGCCCGATCGCGCTCAGCGCACCCATCCCCAGCCCGTGATAGCCGCCCGTGAACGCGATCACGCCCGCCTTCCCCGTCCGCAGCAGCGCCGTCTTGAGCGCCGTCTCCACCGCATCCGAGCCAGAGCTGCTCAGCACCGTCTTCCCGTCGCCCGCGCCCCAGCGCTCATAGGTCATCGCGCTCAGCCGCGCGCAAAGTTCCGCCTTCAGCTCCGTGGGATGCACGTCGCCCATCGCGTGCATCAGCTCCGACGACTGCGCGACGAGCGCCGCACGGATTTCGCCATTCGTGTGCCCCAGCCCGCACACGCCGAAGGCCGACGTCAGGTCGAGAAAGCGGTTCCCGTCCGCGTCCCACACATTCGTCCCGTCCGCACGCTGCCAGAAGACGGGGAAATCCTCGGCCAGATACGTGACATTGCGCGACTCGTGCCGGCGCAGCCGCGCCGCCAGCGCCAGCGAGCGCGGGCCGGGGATCGCGGTTGAGAGGTGGGGAAGCATTTGAGGAAATGGCGAGGCGCATTCACCCCTCGTCATTCTTCATTCGTCATTTGCCCTTCAGCACCCGCTGATACACCGCCTCGTATCCCGCGACTGCTTTCTCCCACGAAAAGTCGCACGCCATCGCCCGCTGCATCAGCCCCTGCCAGTGCGGCGCATCGGCGAAGGACCGCTTCGCCCGCATCATCGCGTCCCAGAGCGCTTCCGGCGTCGCGTCAAAAAACAGGAACCCGTGCCCGCTCTCCGTCGTCGGATCATAGTCCCGGATCGTTTCGTAAAGCCCGCCCGTCGCGCGCGCGACCGGGAGCGTCCCGTACTTCAGCGCATACATGGCCCCGAGCCCGCAGGGCTCGTAATGCGACGGCACCAGGAAGACATCCGCCCCCGCGTAAATGAGGTGCGCCAGCTTTTCATCCATGCTCTGGCGGAACGCGAAACGCCCCGCGTGGCGCTTGCTCGCGATGAGCAGATCCCGCTCATACGCCAGGTCGCCCTCGCCCAGCACCACCAGCCGCACGTCATCCGCCAGCAGTCGGTCCAGCAGCGGCAGCAGCAGGTCGATTCCCTTTTGCTGCGCCAGCCGCGAGACGATCGCCAGCACCGGCCCGCCCGGCTCCGGCGCCAGCCCGCACTCCCGCAGCAGCGCGGCCCGGCAGGCCGCCTTGCCCGCGGGCGCCGCCGGCGTGTAGCGCGCCGGCAGCAGCGAGTCGCTCGCCGGATTCCACGTCGCGTAATCCGCGCCGTTCAGGATCCCGTGCAGCTTCCCGGCATTCTCGCGGATCACCGCATCCAGACCGCAGCCGTGCTCCGGCATCTGGATTTCCCGCGCGTAGCGCTCGCTGACCGTCGTCACCGCATCCGCGAAAAGAATGCCGCCCTTGAGCAGATTCATCCGGCCGTAAAACTCCACGCCGCGCCCGGTGAAATAATCGCCCGGCAGATTCGTCAGCGCGAAATCCCAGCCGTCAAAGCTCCCCTGGTAAGCCAGATTGTGGATCGTCATCAAGCTCTTGAACGGCAGCCTCCGCTCGCGCAGCAGCACCGGCACCAGGCCCGTCTGCCAGTCGTGCGCATGCACGATCTCCGGCGGCGGCACCACGCGCCTCGCCAGCTCCACCACCGCCCTTGAGAACCAGATAAACCGCTCCGCATTGTCCACAAAGTCCCCGCCCTCCGGGCCGTACAGGCCGCTTCGGTCAAAGTATTCGTCCTGCCTCAGCAGAAAGACCTGCACCCCGTTTGGTGCAGTCGCTTCCCACACCTCCGCCGGCACACGGCGCGCCCCGACCTGCACCGCCAGCCGCACCCCCGTGTCCTTCGCCCGGTCGCGCAGCCCCCGGTAGCACGGCAGCACCACGCTGACCTCGTGGCCGCGCGCAGCGAGCGCCGCAGGCAGCGCCTCCAACACGTCGCCGAGCCCGCCGGTGCGCGCGAGCGGGTGCATCTCGCTGGCCGTGAAAAGAATCTTCATGACTCGTGAATTAACGCGCCGCGACATCGCGTGGCGAGGAGGAATAGACCGGCCCGCGCCCAGCCCAAATGGCGCTTGTCATCAAAATCGCGGTTGTTAGATTCGCCCCACTTTTCCCCAGGATCACTCATCCTCGAATGACACTCGGCAACCTTCTCACCGTTCACCAGATCCTCCCGCAGATGCAGGCCACGGAACGGTGGACCGCCATCG
>JANOBH010000173.1:0-12411 GCA_031411535.1 Chthoniobacter sp.
CAAGGCAAAGCAAACAAAGCGCACCGGAACACCGCCTTCGAATTCTCCCCCCCCCGGCTTTGGATTCAAGGCAAAGCCGATGGGTCAACTATACGCGCGCGGCGCCGATTCTCCCCCCCGGCTTTGATTCAAGGCGGAGCGCTTACAGCAGAGCCGTCGTTTCAGGCCAGCCGCACATCACGTTCAGCGCCTGCACCGCCTGGCCGGACGCGCCTTTCACCAGATTGTCCTCCGCGCTCAGCAGGATGATCCGTCCGGTCCGGACGTCATGCCGCCACGCGAGGTCGATGAAATTCGTCTGCGTCACATTCTTCGTGTCCGGCGTCCCGTTTTCACCCAGCAGCCGGACGAATGGCTCCCCGCCATACGCCTCGCCGAGCGCGGCGAAAATCTCCGCCGGGCTCACGTCGTCCGCGGGCGCGGCGGTGATCGTGGTGAAAATCCCGCGGTTCACCGGGATGAGGTGCGGGAGAAAAGTGACGGTCACCGGGTCGCCATACGCCTTGCTCAGCTCCTGCTCGATCTCGGCGAGGTGCCGGTGCTTCGGCACGCTGTAGGCGCGCACGCTTTCGTTGCACTCCACGTAGAGCAGCTCGGTTTTCGCGTTCCGGCCCGCGCCGCTCACGCCGCTGAGGCTGTTGATGACGATGCTCGCCGGCTTCAGCAGCCGGCGCTTCAGCAGCGGATGCAGCGGCACGATCACGCTCGTCGGGTAGCACCCCGGCGAGGCGATGAGCTGCGCGCCGCGGATCTGCTCGCGGTAGATCTCAGGCAGCCCATAGACGCTGATCGCCGCCAGCTCCGGCGCGTGCGGCGGCGTGCCGTAGAATTCCTCGTACACCGCCGGGTCCTTGATCCGGAAATCCGCGCTCAGGTCGATGACCCGCAGCCCAGCCGCGACCAGCGGCTGCGCGTACTCCGCCGCGACGCCGTGAGGCAGCGCGAGGAAAGCGATCCGCGCTCCCGTGGCCGTGATCTTCGCCACGTCGCTCTCGATGAAGGCCAGCTTGGCATACCGCTGCCCTGCAAATTTCGGGAAAACCGTCTCCACCGTCTGCCCCGCGAGCTGCCGCGAGGTCAGCGCCACGATCTCCACGCCCGGATGCCGCATCAGCAGGCGCACCAGCTCCTCGCCCGAGTATCCGCTGGCCCCGACGACGGCGACTTTTTCGAGATTCATAGGCCGCCAGTCTAAAAGCCGCGCCGCGCTTGCAAACAGCAAAGTTCCCCCCCAGCGAATGCGGAAATGGGAGTGCGGATTGCGGAATAACCCGCCCCGACTCCGCATTCCGAATTCCAAACTCCGCATTCGGCCCCCTTCCCCCCAAAATACCGCTTCCCTTTCCAATCCCGCCCGCTACTTTTCCGCTCTCAAATTTCGGGCCGTAGCACAGCTTGGTAGTGCGCTTGAATGGGGTTCAAGAGGTCGCGAGTTCAAATCTCGCCGGCCCGATTTTGTGCTCTCGAAAACGCTAGCCCGCCACCGGCATCGTGAGCAGCAGATACCACCGCACCAGCTCCGGTCCGGCAAAGAGCCATACCAGTGCGCCGAGCGCGAGGTAGGGGCCAAATGGAATCTTCGTGGACCACTCGCGCCGGCCGATGGCGATGGTCAGCACGCCGACGAGCGCGCCAATGCACGACGCGCTCATGATCGTGAAGACCACCGCTTTCCAGCCGAGGAATGCGCCGATGCACGCGATGAATTTCACGTCGCCAAAACCCATCGCCTCGCGCGGGAATGTGACCTCGGTGACCTCGCCGCGGATGACATCCACCTTCACCAGCTCCCACTTCCGCGCGCCGAGGTGCAGCCACTCGCATTCGCAGCGCACGGCGGCTTTTTCAAAGCGCTCGCCGTCGATCTCCAGCCACGCGCACTGCATGAGCACCTGCTCATTGCCGCGGTAGAAAAAGTCGCTCCAGAGCATCGCCTCATCGCCGACGACGAAGTCCGCCTCCTGATCGCGGCGCTTCCAGGTAAGGGGCGTGGGTTTGTCGTAAGTCAGCCGCTTTTTTCCAAAGGCCATCTTCCCGAGCTGCACCACGAGCCACAGCGCGCCGAAGCCCGCGCCCGCGCCGACCAGGGACCACAGCCCGCCGGCCAGAGCCGACTCCTGCCCCTGCAGCGTCGGGACCGCGAAGCTCAGCAGCACGCCCGCGACTGTGCCGCCGATCGTGATTTCATCCGGGATGATGAAGTGCTCGAAGTCGATGAACGTCGCCACGATAAACAGCGCCGCCATGATCCAGTAAGGCAGCGCCAGCACCCATGCCTGCGGCGGCCAGCCCGGCGCGCCCCACGCCCACACTTTCATCCACACCGCGAGAAAGAGCAGCCCGGTCAGCAACTCCACGCCAAAGTAACGAAACGAAATCCGCGAGCCGCAGTTCGCGCACTTCCCGCGCAGCACGAGCCACGTCACCAGCGGGATGTTGTGCCAGAGCGGGATCTGGTATTTGCAGCTCGGGCAAAAGGACCGCTTCGGCTCATTGACCGAGAGGTCGAGCGGCATGCGGTAGATGCAGACGTTCAGGAATGATCCGATGCACGCACCAAGGATGAAGGCGAAGGCCGCGAAGAGAATTTCGTAGGGAGACAGGAACACGCGGCGGGATGGAAAGCAGCGGGTGTGCCCGCGTCAATGCGCGAACGCCGCGCGGACGATTCTAGCGCGCCGCCTTTCGCCCCGGCTTCACGGCACCTTTCGCCGACGGCCTCGCCTGCGCGAGTTCCGCCAGGAAGCCGCCTGCCGGGCTTTCACCCCCAAAGGCCGGCGTGCCTTTCGCGGCCGGCGACGGGCGGCACGCCTGCCCGGCGGTGAACGGGACCGGCACGCCGTCGCGCCGCATTTTGCGCAGCGTGATCCCGACCACGTCCGCGAGCACGTAGCGGTCGAGGATGCGCGCGATGGCGTCGCGCACGTCGATCATCAGCATGCGCAGGCCGCAGTGCTCCTCATCCGGGCACGAGCACCGCTCGTAGGCCGTCACGCTCACGCACGCGATCGGCGCGAGCGGCCCATCGATGAGCCGGATCACCTGGCCGAGGCCGATCTCCCGCGCCGGCTTCGCAAGGAAGTATCCGCCCGCCTTGCCGCGCTTTGTCTCCACGTAGCCCGCCCTGCGGAGCTGGGTAAGGATCTGTTCGAGAAATTTCACCGGCAGGCGCTCCTTCGCCACGAGCTCACTGATTTTCAGCAGCGGACGCCCGAGCTCGTGCGCGATGCCAAAGTCGATCAGCGCGCGCAGGGCGTATTCGCCGCGTTTGGAAATCTTCATTCGCCGCGAACCGTAATCTCCACCCAACCACCCGACAAGCCGCCCGGCGGTGAAACTCTGCCTCGCGCACGCGCTACCCCGCATGGATTTGAACCATGACAAAGGGCTTCAAAGACCCTTGTGCTACCGTTACACCACGGGGTAAGTCGCCGCGCGCCTTCCGGCGCAAAACGGGAGCGCAAACTACAAACCCGCGCGCCGCGTGCAATGCGAAAAGCGCCCTGGCTTCTTCTGCGCGCCGGACAAAACGCAGAGGGGCAAAGATGCCGAGTCGGGATGATCTGAGCTTCCAGGCAGAGCCGACCTGGCATCCTGCGCCTCCGCGCGTCTGCGTTTAAAAAAACACGCGACCCTACGCGCGCACCACGCGGCTTTTTCCCGTCATCTCCGCCGGCTGCGGCACGCCGAGCAGCGCGAGCAGCGTCGGCGCGACATCCGCCAGGATGCCGCTCTCCACTTTCCCTCCCGCCGGGTTTTCCGAGACGTGGAGGAAATGCACGAGATTCGTCGTGTGCGCGGTGTTCGGCGAGCCGTCGGCATTCCGCATCTGCTCGCAGTTGCCGTGGTCCGCGGTGATCAGCAGTTGCCCGCCGAGCGACAGCGTTTTCTCCACCACCTGCCGCACGCAGTCGTCGATCACCTCCACCGCCTTGATCCCGGCCTCGACCACGCCCGTGTGCCCGACCATGTCCGGGTTCGCAAAGTTCAGGATCACGAGATCGTAGTCCGGCAGCGCGGCCACCACCTTTTCCGTCACTTCCGGCGCGCTCATCTCCGGCTTGTAGTCGTACGTCGGCACGTCCTTCGGCGACTGCACGATGATCCGCTCCTCGCCGGGAAAAGGCTGCTCCACGCCCCCGTTAAAAAAGAACGTCACATGCGGATACTTCTCCGTCTCCGCGATGCGGAGCTGCCGCAGCCCCGCCGCGCTCACCACCTCGCCGAGGATGTGCGCCAGCGACTGCGGCCCGAAGACCACCGGCACGCCATACGTCTCGTCATACTCCGTCAGGGTCACGTAATGCACCCGCGGCAGCTTCTCCCGCTCAAAGCCCGGCCAGTCCGAGCGGATGAACGCCACCGAAAGCTGACGCGCCCGGTCCGCGCGGAAATTGAAGAACAGCACCACATCCGCGTCCCTCACCCGCTCCTCATTCGCGTGCGAGAAAATCAACGGCTGCAAAAACTCATCCCCGCGCCGCTCCTTTGTGTAGGCCGCGCTCACCGCCGCGCTCGGCGTGTCGTGCGAAACCTCCCCGCGCCCCAGCACGATCGCGTCCCACGCCAGCTTTGTCCTCTCCCCGCGCTTGTCCCGGTCCATCGCAAAGTAGCGCCCGATCACCGTCGCGATCTTTGCCCCAGTCGGCGCGATCCCCGCCTGCACCCGCGCCAGCGAATCCGCCCCGCCTGTCGGCGACGTGTCCCGCCCGTCCGTGATCGCATGCACCAGGATGTCATCGACCCCGGCCTCCTTCGCCGCCCGCACCAGCGCGATGAGATGCTCCTGATGCGAATGCACCCCGCCATCGCTCACCAGCCCGATGAAATGCAGCCGCCGCCCCCGCGCATGGCCAAACGTCTCCTGCAGCACCTTGTTCGTCTTCAGCTCCCCGTCGATGATCGCCTTATTGATCCGCGTCAGATCCTGGTACACCACGCGCCCCGCGCCCAGATTCATGTGCCCCACCTCGGAGTTTCCCATCTGCCCGTCCGGCAGCCCCACATCCATCCCGCTCGCGCTTAGCGTCCCCTGCGGGTAGGTGGCGTAGAGGTGGTCGTGGAAAGGCGTGCGCGCCAGCAGCGTCGCATCGCCATTTTCCGCCGCACGCTCCCTGCCCCCCGGATTGATCCCCCAGCCATCGCGAATAATCAGAACAACAGGTTTTTTCGACATGAGACGCGCGGTTTCGCACAATGCCCCCGGCGAGTCAAAGCCTCAGCCGGAGAAGCGAGCCCGTCCGTTGCGGGAAAAAAATCCCCCGCTTGCCGCGTGCGCGACGCATGGTGTAGTTCTCCCGCCGCATCCCCGCCGGGGTGGCGAAATTGGCAGACGCGCCAGACTTAGGATCTGGTGGAGCAATCCTTAGGGGTTCGAGTCCCCTCCCCGGCACTTGCGTGCGTTATTTCCGCGTGGCGAGATACTCGATCACGTCGCGCAGCTCGGAGCGCGTGAGCATTTCGCCCATGCCGGGGAGCATCGGCGAAGGCGCGGTCTGACGCTCCTTGATGTCTGCCGCAGAAATCGTCTGGATCTGAATCTTCCCGGCCGCGTCCGGCACCTTGAGCTTCACACCCGCGGCGTCCTGGCCCGCAAGCGTGCCGGCCGCGATGTCGCCATTCTTCAGCGTGAGGACCACGGTCTCAAAGCCCTCCGCGATCTTCTTGCTCGGCAGGATGATGGACTCCAGCAGGGAGGCGCGGTCTTTGGTCGCGCCGATGTGCGTGAGCTCGGGGCCGACCTGGCTGTCGCCGATCTCGCACTTGTGGCAGCGCAGGCATTCGGTCTGCGCTTTCTCGCGAAAGATTTTACGCCCGCTGTCGGCATTGCCGCCCAGGAGGCTGATGCGGTATTTCGCGAGTTCGTCCGCCGCTGGGAGGCTGGCCTCGTACTTCGCAAGCTTGTCCTTGAGCGCGCCGCTGTTGCGCTTCTTCGCGGCCTCGATCACGTCGAGCTGGATTTCGCCGGGGAGCTGGCCGGCGGTCAGCTTGTCGAGCAAACCTCCGAGCACCGCCTCCGCATCCGGTCCCTTCATCTGCGCGAGCGCGGCCACGCCGCCCTGCTTCTCCACGAGCGTGCCGGTGTTCACGATCTCGGCAATGACTTTCACCGCCGCCGCCGGATCGGCCCCGGCGAGCGCCTGGAGTCCCTCGGCGCGGATCTTCGCGTCCTTGTCGAGCACCGCCGCCCGCGCTGCCTTCGCGAGATTCGCGTCCTTGAGCGCGGCGAGAGCCTTGAGCGCCTCGATGCGCGCGGCGCTGCCCGCCTTGTCGTTCGATGCGAGCTGCGCGAGCGGTTCGCCCACGCCGGGGACCGAAAGTTTCGCGACCAGCTTCGCCACCATCTCCTGCACGCCGCCGGGCGCGTCCTTCAGCAGCGCGGGGACGGCGGCGGTCATCGCGGCCACGGCGTCGCCGGGGCCGCGATCCGCGATGGGCCGCCACTGGTTGAGCAGGCGGTCCTTGGCGCTCGGCTTGCCCCACTCGGCGAGCGCGTCGAGTGCGTCTTTGCGCGCCGCTTCCGGCGCAGCCGACGATGCGGCAAGCGCCGCGATGGCCCGCGCGTTCGCAGCCGTTCCGAGGCGGTAGTTTGCGTTCACCGCGCGGTTCAGGATGTTCGGGTCCTTGAGTGCGGGATTCGCCGTGAGCGCTGCGAGCGCGGGCATCGCCGCGTCAATCGGCGCGTCATGCACTGCGCGCGCCGCCTCCAGCACTACGCTCGCGTCGGAGTCCTTGAGATACACGGCCACGAGCGGGCTCCTGATGTGCCGCAGCACCACGCACGCATCGCCGCGCACGGCGACCGACGGATGCTTGGAAAGCGCCGCGATCTGCTCCGGCGTGCCGCAGCCCTTCAGCCCCATCACGCCGCCGTGGCGGAGCAGCGGATCCTTGTCGTCATTCTCCGCGAGCATCGCCACGAGCGGCTCGAATGCCGCCTTGTGCCCGATCCTGCCCAGCGCCATCGCCGCGAAATAGCGCACGCGGCTTTCCTTGTCCTTGAGCAGCGCCGTCAGCTTTTCGCCGGCAGCCGCAGCCCTGCTCTCGCCCAGCACCTTCGCCGCCTGCGAGCGCACCTCGGGATTCGCGTCCGCGAGCAGCGCGGGGAGCGGATTGAGCGCGTTCGGATTCTTCGCCGCGAGCTGGCCAAGTCCCCAGATGCCGTGCAGACGCGCGAGAGGATTCGCCGCAGCCGCATCGCCCGCCGCCTTTCCAAAAACCTGCGCCGACGCCGCCAGCCCCTGCGGCTTCGCCGCACGGTCCGCCAGCTCGAACTGCGCCGCCTGCCGCACGCGCATGTCCGCATGCCCCAGCAGCTTCGCCAGTTCCTCGATCGGCCGCTTCGCCATGCCGTCGCGGATCAGCCCCTCGGTTTCCTTTTGCAGCGCCACATTGGCGGCCGGATCGGTGAATTTGTAGATGCGCCCTTTTCCCACTCCGCCCCAGCTCGCCACCCAGTCCAGCACGTAGAGCGACCCGTCGTTTCCAAACTCCACATCCGTCGTGAGGATGCCTTTCACCCAGTCGCGCGACTTCGCGGTGAAGAATGCCCCCTGCGGCTCCACGCTGATCTCGTGCACCACGCTGCCATTGGCCCCGCCGCGGAAATCGCTCAGGTAAAACTTCCCCTTGTACTTGTCCGACAGTCCCGTCCCGGGGTTGTAAGTCAGCCCGCTCGGCCCGGCGGAGATATTCGCGATGCACGGCACGATATAGCGCACCGTCGGCGCGATCTTTTCATCCCACGGACGCTCCCGCATCCACGGGCCGCGGTCGCCCAGATACTGAAACGCCATGCGCCAGCCGTAGTCGCCGCCCTCGACCAGATAGGTGAAGCGCGCCTTGTCGCCGGCGTCCGAGTTGTTGTCGCCGGTGAAAAGATTCCCGTGCTCGTCGAATGCCAGCTCCTGCGGATTGCGCACACCCGTTGCGAAAATCTCGAAGCCCGTCCCGTCGGGATTGCACCGCATGATCGTGCCGCTCTCCGTCTCCGCCGCCTGCTTCCCCTCCTTCGTCGTCACATTGATCGCCCGGTCGCCGATCGAGAAATACAGCTTTCCATCCGGCCCGAACCGCAGCCCGTGCATGTCGTGCCCGCGCAGCGCGAACTTGATGCCGAAGCCCGTGAGCAGCTTCTCCTTCACCTCCGCCACGCCGTCGTCGTTCGCATCCTTGAAGCGCCACAGATGCGGGATGCAAGTGTACCAGACCTCGCCACCCCGCGCGATCAGCCCCGCCCCGGTCCCGTCTGCCGCCTCGCGGATGCCGTCTGCAAAAGTCGTCACCTTGTCCGCCACCCCGCTCCCCGTCGTGTCCTCCACCCGCCGGATCCGCTCCTCGTATTTCTCGTACTTCGCCGAAAACTTCGCCGCATCCGGGATGTGCCGCCGCATATAGGCCAGCCGGTCCTCCACGCTCTTCGAGGCGATGTCCTCATCCAGCCACTCCGCGTGTCCCCGGTTGTCCTCGATCCCCTTTTCCTGGCGGAAAGTCTCGCCCACATACCAGCGTCCCTTTTCGTCCTGCGTGAAACACACCGGGTTTCCCAGCAGCGGCTCCGCAGCCCACAGCTCGCACTTCAGCCCCGCGTCAAACTTGAACGTCTTGATCGCATTGCGCCCCTCATCCGAGGCTCCCACCACCACCGAAGCCGAAGCCCCCGCCCCATGCCCCTCCTCCACCGCAAAGATCGGCCCGGACAGAATCGGAAGAAGTGCAAGCGACGAGACGAGACGATGGATTTTCATAGAAACGGAGGGGTGACGGGGGAGGAGAGGACGGCAAGAAAAGCAGCGAAACCTTTACGAGGCAAGCGAGGGAGAAAGGCAGAATGCAGAGTTCACGCGTCTCCCCACTCCGCATTCTTCATTCTGCATTCTTCATTCCTCATCGCCCCTTCACCACCCGCACCGTCTCCAGCGCGAACCACACCTCCCCTTTCGCCGCACGCAGCTCCGCCACCAGCGCCACATCCCCGCCCGGCGACTCGAATTCATACATCAGCGGCTTCCACCCCGACTCCCCCTCGATCGTATTCGTCCGCTTCACCCCGCCCGACGTCCGCAGCCCCGCACCCTTCCCCTTTTCATCGTCCACAGCCACCACCGCGCGCGTCCGCGCCATGGCCTCAAAGCGGTACTTCCCCGCCGGCAGATTCACGACCGCCCGCCACGATGGCGCCCCACCCTCCGGCGCAGCCAGATGCAGGCAGTCCCGCCCCTCCAGCTTCACCATATCCCCCAGCCCCCCGCCGCTCGGGTCGAACGTCCACCCCTTCGCAATCTTCGTCGCACCCGTCAGGTCAAAGACCACCGGCTTCGGCATCACCCCGATCTGCTTCCCCACCGCCGCGATCCGCCGCGTCACCTGACCCCGCGCCTCAGCGATCTTCCCCTCATACTCCTTCGCCCAGCGCGCATCCTTCGTCGCGATCGCCGCCTGCACCCGCTTCCCGTCCGCCTGCACCCGCGCCCCCCAGTCCTCCTTCAGCAGCACATTCTCATACAGCGCCGCCACCCGATCCCGGTACATCGGCCCGCCCTGCGGAGCGCGCAGCACCGCCCCCGCCACCATCCCCCCAAAGTCCCGCATCACCGGAAAGTTTTCATCCCCGAAAGTCTGATCCATCCCGTGCAGGAAAAAGTGAAACTTTCCCGAATCCGGATCCCTGTAAAACCGGTAGTTGTTCCGGTTGAAACTGTAGCCGTCCCAGTGGCACAGGATCGCCTCCATCGCGCAGTGCGTGATGAACCGGTCGATCTCCAGAATCTTCCCCAGCCGCTCCCATTTCTTCGTCGCATCCCCCTCCTGGCACGCCGCGATCAGCTCCCGCAGCCCCGCCTTGTCCTGCGGATCCCCCATGTCCTTCTCCGTATTCTCATTGATCTCCGACACAAACCCCCCGTCAAAAAGATCCCCGTCCGTATTCTTAAAAAACGCCCCCAGAAAATCCTTCGTGAACGACTCCTTCACCACATACAGCCCCATATCCCGCCCGTTCAGCTCCACAAACGCATGAGAACACCGCGACGCCGGCACACCCGCCATCCGCGCCATCGCCCCCGCCGTGATCTCATGCAGATACGTCCCATCCTGCGCCCCATTGTTCAGGTGGATCTTCCGCATCCCGTGGAAACGGTCCCCACCCTTCTGCTTGTCAAAACTCAGCGTCATCCCCGGCTTCGCATCCAGATGCTGGAAACTCCCCGCCGACCCCTTCAGCTTCACCGACACCTTCTGGTAAATCACCGGCCCCGCCGGCGTCCCCTCCGTCAGCATCGCCTCCGCATAGTTCCGCTCATCCTTCTTCAGCCGCTCCCAATCATCCGGCGGCAACTCGATCTTCAGCCGCGGGATCATCCCCTTGAAAAACTCATCCGCCGCCCGGCGGTGCAGCTCATCCTTGTCCGGCTTCCCCGGAGCCGAGCGTCCCCGCGGCTGAAACACCACCAGCGTCACCGCAAGCAGCAGAGGGATCAGGAAAAAAGGGCGGGACTTCATTTGGGGGAAAGCGCCATCGGGCGGCGGCAAAAGTGCCCCCACAACCCGGCCCTGACAAGCCGCGAAAGGCGAAAGGCAATCAGTCAAGAGACCGTAAAAAATCGGGACTCACCGCACCGGACCACCCCGCTCCGCCGCACCCCAAACGGAGCCAAGCGCTCCTGCGCGCCATGCCGGGCGCTCCCGCGCCACGATCCGCCGGAGCGAGGACACTCCCCCGACATGCCAACCCACCGACGGGAAAAAAGCCCGCCATCCGCCTTTGCGTCACTATCCCCCCTGTCCCGCCAGGAAAAGCACCGCCCGCTGCGCCAGCTCCACCCCCGAGCGCAGCCCCAGCTTCTCCTTAATCCGCTGCCGGTGCGTCTCCACCGTCTTCACACTCAGCCCCAGCTCCGCCGCCACCGCCACCGTCCCCAGCCCCCCGCCGATCAGCCGGAACACCTGCCCCTCCCGCTCCGAAAGCCGCGCCAGATCATCCCCCGCCATCTGCACCGTCCCCATCGCCAGCGTCTCCAGCAGCGCCCTCTCCACCCGCGGCCCCACATGCCGCTCCCCCAGCAGCGCACCCGCGATCGCCCGCAGCACCCACTCCATCGGGTCCAGCCGCGTCACATACCCCCACACCCCCGCCCGCAGCGCCCGCTGCACAGACCCCGCATCCTCCAGCCGCGTAAAGGCCACCACCCGCACCAGCGGACTCCAACGCGGCAGCTCCCGCACCAGCGCGAAACCCTCCCCTCCACCCAGCCCCACATCCAGCACCACCACATCCGGCCTCCACAGCTCACACGCCGCCCGCCCCGTCCGCAGCCCATCCGCCTCCGCACACACGCGCAGCCCCGCATCCGAGTTGATCAGCGTCGCCAGCCCACACCGCATCACCGGCTCCGCATCCACAATCAGCACCGTCGCCTTGCTTGGGTTCCTCATAGATTTGTCATCCTCCTCGTATCTCCCATCGCGTGTAGGGGAACCCCCCAGCCGAAGCAAGCACCGGATTCAGAAAACCCCCGCCCCCCCCTCAGCCCCCCACCCCGGACAATCCCCGCAGAAAGTTCCGGCAACCACCCGATACCGCCCACGCCGCGGCTTTGCTTCACTGGCACCGAAATGGCGTGCCCCCTTCGAATTAGAACCCACGAACGGCGGTTCGACACCATCCGCGACTTCGGCATCCCCGCACCAGTCCATCCATACCCTCCCAGCCTCGTCGCCTGGCGGCTCGCCCCCGGCGGAGCCCCCGAGAAGCGCGCCACCGGCGACTTCGGAGCGCTTGAAGTCGTCATCCCCGGCGCCATCACCTTCACCCCCGGCACCACCTACCAGCTCTGGCTCCAAGGCCGCAACGCCAAAGGCCAGAGCGACCCGGGGCCGGTGACGCTGTGGGTGGCACCGTAGATCAACCCAAAAAACCATCCCGACACCATGAACCGATCCCCTGTCCGAGCCGCACGCCTTTCCACGCACTCCGCCGCCCTGATCCTGCTCATGCTGCTCATGACTGGCGGCGTGCATGCAGGGGCGGATGGCCAGCCGCGCGCCGCCGCCAAGGTGAAAGCGAAGGAGGTGCCTCCCTCGATAGTGCTGCCCAACCCCCCACCCACGCGACCGCCCTCCCCGCATGTCGGCGGGATCATCGAGCAAAAGCTCGACAAGACACCTTTCCGCATCCGGCTGAAGCTGGCCAGCGCGGCGCTGGATGAGTGGACGAAGCGGATCGAGGAATATGGGTCGGTGACGATGTCCTCGCCGCTCATCTCGCGCGAAAACGAGGCTTTCAAATTCGAGGTGTCCGACGGACCGCAGGCTTTTTACGACACTGCGAAGACCCGGGTTGACGGCACCGCGGCGGCCACGCTGGCGATCATCAATAAGCTCTCCATCTCCGGCGAGGCCGCCTTTGACCCG
>JANOBH010000174.1:0-12759 GCA_031411535.1 Chthoniobacter sp.
GTGAACGCCGCCGGCAACTACACGTTCAGCGGCACCGGCGACATCACCAGCACCGGCACGCTGACCAAGCGCGGCACCGGCACGCTCACGCTCGCGCACACGCAGACCTACACGGGAGGCGGCGCGATCGAGGCCGGCACGATCGCGATCGTCACGGGCGGCACGCTCAATGGCGGCGCGATGACGATGCTCGACGGCGCCGTTTTCACGAATGCGTATCCCACCGGGACATCGGCTGCCGTCGGCGCGGCGTTCGATGTCCCGGCGGGAAACAGCGCGATCATCAACACCGGCAACCGCCTCGCGATCAACGGCGCGCTGACCGGTGCCGGCACGCTGAATCTCAACGTGCAGACGAACGTGAGCCGGTTCGACTTGAAAGGACCGACTGCGGCCTTTGGCGGCGATCTGAAGCTCACGAATGGCGGCGGCGGCGGCGCGGGCGTGCGGCTGTTTTTCAATGGCGGCACGTTCAACGGCTTCGACGCCGCGAGCGTGGACCTCGGCGGCAGCGTGAGCCTCCAGCCGCAGACGAATTCCGGCGGCAACACCCTCAACATCGGTGCGCTTTCCGGGACGAGTGCGGCGGCGAACCTTTCCGGCGGCAGCGCGGGCGCAGTCAGCTATGTCGTCGGCGGAACGGGGACGAGCACCAGCTTCGCCGGCAGCGTCAGCGGCAATGCTGCGCTCACCAAGACCGGCGCCGGCACGCTCACGCTCACCGGCACGAGCACGCACACAGGCACGACGACCGTAAGCGCCGGCCGCCTGCTGCTGAATGGAACATTTGGCGACACGGCGCTCACGGTCGCCAGCGGCGCGACACTCGGCGGCGAGGGGCAGATCGGCAGCGCCGCCGGCGGCGGGATCACGCTGCAAACGGGAGCGACCTTCTCGCCCGGCAGCGCCACCGGCGCGCGCGGCACGCTCACGGCGGCGGGCGGTTTTTCCGCGACGAGTTCCACGCTCGTCTTCGACCTCACGAACTCGCCCGCGGGCACGAACGACAGGATTTTTGTGACGAACGGCAGCGGCTACCTCGCCGGGACGAATACGTTTCAAGTCAACTTCACGGACGGCGTGCTCGGCGCAGGCAACTACAAGCTCATCGACTGCGCAGCCGGCATCCCGATGAGCGTCGCTGGCGGCATGGTGATGAATCTCTCCGCCGCCGTCCCGACCGGCACGCGCCAGACCTTTGGCCTGAACCGCACATCGAGCGGCTCCGCGGGCGGCTACGTGCAGCTCACCGTCACGGGCAATGTGGCAAACCTCACGTGGGTCGGCGCGCAGAACGGCGCGACATGGGACCTCAACACCACGGCAAACTTCACCGGCGCGACGCCCGGCACTTTCTACAATCTCGACAGCGTGACGCTCGACGACACGACAGCGAACCGGACCGTCACCCTCGCCGGCAGCCTCGCCCCGCGCGTGGTCTCCGTGAATACCACGGCCGGCTACACGCTCACCGGCTCGGGCGCGCTCGACGGCGCCGCCGAGATTGTGAAAAGCGGCACGGGCGCTCTCACCCTGACTGGCGCGCACACATTCAGCGGTGGCCTCACGCTCAATGCCGGCACCATCCTCCTCTCGAACGACACCGCCAACGCCGGCGCACTCGGCAGCGGCCCAGTCACGCTCAATGCCGGCGTCATTTCCATGTACAGCGACTCGGCGACCTACAATAGCTTCAGCGCAAACATGGTCGTCCCACCCGGCGCCACCGGACGCCTCAATGCCGACGCGCGCGTGGACATGTACGGCACGCTCAGTGGCGCGGGCACGCTCGACTTCTACATCCCTTACATCCGCACCACGCTCTTCACGAATTGGAGCGCGTTCACCGGCACCATCAATGTCCTGACGGACGCCGACGGCGGCGATTTCCGGATGGGCACCAGCTACTCGTTCCCCGGCTTTCCGCAGGCCGCGCTCGTCCTCCCCGACAGGGTCTCGGCCTACTACACCGGCACGCTGAACTCGGGGGCCGGCACCACGATCGAGATCGGCGAGATCTCCGGCTCCCCGCTTTCCTCACTCGGCGGCGGCGCCACGGGCGGGCGGAATTTCATCTATCGCATCGGCGGTCGAAACACGGACGCCACATTCGGCGGCTCGATCTACGAGCAGAACACGGGCACCACGACCAGCTACGTGAAAACCGGGACCGGCACATGGACGCTGAGCGGCACCTGCAACTGGAACGGCGGCACGACCGTCGAGGCGGGTACTCTGCGGATCACAGGCTCGGTGACGTGCGGCGCCGCCACGAATGTCGCCCCCGGCGCGGCGCTCACGCTGGCCGGCGGCTCACTCACCTGCGACGCCGTGAATCTCTCGACCGGCGCGACGCTCACCGGCACCGGCTCCATGTCGATTACCGGCGATTTCAACAACGACGGCATCGCCGTGATCGGCGGCGGCAGTTTCACGATCTCCGGCGAAGTGGTGAACAACGGCACGATGCGCCTCACCAGCGGCGCGGCACTGAACGCGGCGGGCGGCTTCGTGAATAACGGGACGCTCGACCTCCTCACCGGCGCGCAGGGGCTGCCGCCGAATTTCATCAACAACGGCATCGTCATCGACTCCAGCGCGATCAGCGTGGTCAGCACCACGAAAACCGGCAGCAGCGTCACGCTCACCGTCGCCTCCCACTCGGGGCATGCCTACCAGTTGCAGCGCTCGCCTTCCCTCTCCGCGCCGGTCTGGACGAATGTCGGCTCCGCCCAGAGCGGCACCACGCAAACGGACGGCACGCCGACCGCGCGCGCCTTCACGGACCCGGCGGCGACCGGCATGCAGTGGTTTTACCGGGTCGTGGTGACCCCGTAGCCGGCCATGCCCCGCCCAGCCGCGCTCACCCAGGTTTTGCGGGCAGTCTGCCTGCTCCTGGCGTGCGTCGCCGGCGCGGCCGCATTTGCCAATGACCCCGGCGGCGGCGCTGCGGGCGTGGGGGCGAATGTCACGCTCACGACGACCAGCACCTCGGCCACGCTCGCGAATGGAGTCGTGACCGCCGTCATCGAGAAGAGCACCGGCAAGGTGACGTCGTATCTTTTCAACGGAACGCAGATGCTCGATACCAGCGGGCAGATTTATTACAGCTTCGACGGCGGCGCGTCGTTCGATGTGCCAAGCGGGTGCGTCTATTCCGCGACGGTCAGCACCACGGACATGGTGGACATCTCCTGCAAGCGCACATGGGTCTCGACCGCCGGCTACAGGCACACCTTCGACATCGATGTGCACTGGGTGCTGCGGCGCGGGGACACGGGGCTCTATTCCTATGTCGTCCTCAATCACCCGCCAGCGTATCCGGCGGCGGGCTTCGGCGAGTTCCGCGTGGTGTGGAAACTGCCGCGCGACGCGACGAACTACGCCTTTGAGCGCGTGTACGTGGATGCGGTGCGCCGCTGGCAGATGGGATCCTATTACGATTACACGCACGCGACCGCGACTGGCATCGCCGAGGTCGTCCTGCTGACCACCGGAGTGCGCGCGGGAAAGTATGACTGCAAATACGAGTACGCCGCCGAGTACCAGACCATCGGCTGCTGGGGCCATGCGAGTAACACCGGGAAGAAGGGCGTGTGGATGGTGATGGGCGGCTACGACTACCTGAACGACGGCCCCGTCCATCAGGACCTCACCCTCGCGGAGAGCTACAATCTCATCCACTTCGGCCGGAATCATTTTGGCGGATCGGGCACGAGCATGGCGGCGGGCGAGTCATGGAAAAAAATCTACGGCCCGCATCTTCTCTACTGCAACAGCACGACAGCCACGACCAACGCCGGCGACACGCTGTGGGCCGACGCTCAGGCGCAGGTCACGGCGGAGACCGGCGCCTGGCCTTACGCGTGGCTGAGCAATACGGACTACCCGCTCGCCGCCGGGCGCGGCACGGTGACGGGGAAGCTGATCGTGAGCGATCCGCTGAAGCCGGCGGTGAGCGGCGCGAATGCGTGGGTCGGCGTCGCCGCGCCCGAGGAGACGGACGGCAACTGGCAGTACCAGTCGAAGACCTACCAGACGTGGACGCGCGCGGACGCCGCGGGAAACTTCACGATCCCGGCCGTGCGGCCCGGCGCATACACGCTCTACGCCTTCACCGACGGAGCGGTGGGCGAGTTTTCAAAGACCGGCATCGTCGTGGCGGCGAACGCGACGAATGCGCAGGGCAACCTCGCATGGAACGTCACGCATCCCGGCTGGAGCATCGCGTGGGAAATCGGCACGCCGAACCGCAGCGCGCGGGAATTCAAACACGGCGGCGATTACTTCGAGCCGTTCCTTTGGAACACCTACTGCGCGGAACTGACGAACCCGCTCGAATACACGGTCGGCACCAGCAATCCCGCGACCGACTGGAATTACGCCCACTCCGGCCATGTCGTTTCGGGCGTGTGGACGCCGTGGAAATGGCGCATCCGCTTCAATCTCGCCGCCGTCCCTGCGAGCGGCAGCGCCACGCTCACGCTCGCCTTTGCCGGCAGCGACAGTGCGCGGATCGACGCGTATGTGAACGACGAGGCGAATCTCTTCGCGCGCTTTTACCCGCCAAATGGCGGCGGCAACGCGCTCATCCGCGAGGGCATCCACGCCAAATACGGCGTGAGCTACGTCACGATCCCGGTCTCGCAGCTCAATGTCGGCGCGAACACCGTCACCCTCATCCAGGGCCGCACGAGCGGGGCGACCGAGCACGTCATGTACGATTACGCGAATCTCGAACTGCCCCCGTTTCCGCCGCGGCCGCCGGACTCGGGCCGCAGCATTGTGTGGAAAGGCGGCGCGAACGCCGCGGCGAACACATGGGACATCGGCACGACCGCGAGCTTTCTCAATGGCGCAGCCGCAACCGCCTTTGGCGCGGGCGACGCTGTCACGCTCGACGCCACCGGATCGAACGCGACGAACCTCACGCTCACCGGTTCGCTGGAGCCGAACATCCTCATTTTCTCCGGCACAAAAAACTACACGCTGGCCGGGGCGGGCGCGCTCACCGGGCAGATGTCGCTCGCAAAATCGGGCACGGGAAACCTGACCATCACCACCGCGCAATCCTTCGCCGGGCCGACGACAGTCACGGGCGGAAAGATCATCTTCACCAATGACACCGCGAACGCCGGCGGCCTCGGCACCAGCGACATCACGCTCGCGGGCGGCACGCTGCAGATGTTCTCCGACTCCTCGAGCTACAACAGCGCGGCGTGGAATCTCTCGGTGCCGACGGGCGCGACCGGCACGCTGAATACGGACTGGCGCTGCGACCTCTATGGCAAGCTCACCGGCGGCGGCACGCTCAACTACGTGATGCCGAGCGGCGGCATCCGCACCACGCTCTATGGCGACTGGTCGGGCTTCTCCGGCGTCGTGAATGCGACAGGCACGAATTCGGAATTCCGCATGGGCACGAGCTACAGCTACCCCGGCCTGCCAAACGCCGCGCTCAACCTGGGCGCGAGCGTGACCGCGACCTACACCGGGACCCCGAGCTCCGGCGTGGGCACGACGATCCCGATCGGCGAGCTCACCGGCACCGCCACTTCCACGCTGCGCGGCGGACCGACCGGCGGACGCGTCGTCACGTATCGCATCGGCGGCCGCGGCACGGACTTCACCTTCCCCGGCACGATCACCGAGCAGGATCCCGCGGCCACGATCACGAGCCTCGTGAAGACGGGCTCCGGGATTTGGACCCTAAGCGGCGCGGCGAATATCAATGGGACGACGATCGTCGAGGCGGGCACGCTGCGGGTGGCCGGCACGCTCACGAACCCCGCCGCAAACCCACTGGAAATCATGGACGGAGCGGTGCTCGATCTCGCCGGCGGCACCGTCAATGCCGGCGTCCACCTGGCCGACGGCGGCTCGCTCACCGGCGCGGGCACGCTCAATGGCAGCCTCGCGAACGACGGCATCGCGGACATCGCCGCCGGCACGCTCACGCTCAATGGCAGCGTGACCAACAACGGCACCCTGCGCGTGACCGGCGGCGGCGCGCTCAGCGCCACCGGCGCCTTTACCAACAACGGCACGCTCGACCTGCTGACCGGCCCTCAGAGCCTCCCGCCGAATTTCATCAACAACGGCATCGTCATCGACTCCAGCACGCTCGCGATGACGGGCATCGCGAAGGCCGGCGGCAGCGTCACGCTCACCGCGCTGTCGCACTCGGGGCACAGCTACCAGATGCAGCGCAGCGATTCGCTGATCGCGCCCGCGTGGACGAATATCGGGGCCGCGCAGGACGGCCTCACCGACGGCGCGGGAGCACCGGCCGCGCTCGTCTTTACCGACCCCGGCGCGTCCGGCACGGCACGCTTTTACCGCGTGGTCGTCACGCCCTGATCCACCCGTGCCGCGCGTCCGCTCCATCGTCCCGGCGCTCCTGCTCGCCACCGCCCTGCTGGCGCCATGCGGGGCTCGGGCGCATCAGCCTTTTGAAAGCAGCACCGTCGCGCGCCTGCAGCACGGCAGGCTGGAGGTGGCCGTCACGCTCTCCGCGCAGATGGCCACGCTGCTCGTCGGCGACGGTGCCGATGTGGAAGACGCGCAGGAGCTGAGCGCCGCGAATTTCGAGAGCTATCGCCCGCGGCTGGAGGAGCGCGCGGCGGCTTTCTGGCAGGTCTTCGCGGGCGGCACTGCTCTCACGCCGGAGCGCACGGTGGCGCGGCTGAACGCGCACGGCGACCCGGAGTGCGTGCTCATTTTTCCGGAGCCGAAAGCATGGCCGCTGCGAATGAGCGCGCGCTATCTGGGGCAGTTGCCGGCGGGCTACGCGGGCGGCGTCGAGTTATTCGGCGACGGGGACAGGCCGCTCGGCGCGCGCACGCTCGCCCGCCAGGGAGCGGACGCGGAGCTGGTCGTGGAGATGCCGCCGGCGGCGCCGGCCGCGGTGGAGCCGGTGTGGTTTGATCACGGGGCCGCCGCCAGCGCTGCGTGGAAGCGGCCGTCGGGCGGCCGGACCGCCGCGTTCAGCGTCGCGGTCGTCGCGCTGCTTTTCCTCACCATCCGGCGCAGGCGCGCCGCCCGCTCCGCGGCGATGCACCTGCTGCTCCTCGCGCTTCTGCCATGCGCGGCTCACGCGCAGCGGCAGATGGAAAAGCTCGGGCGCGGCATCATCGCGGTGCGGAGCAGCAGCACGCAGGTGTATGTCGGCTGGCGGCTGCTGGGGAATGACCCGGAGGACGTGGCATTCAATCTCTACCGCTCGGCGAATGGCGGCGCGGCGGTGAAGCTCAACGGCTCCCCGCTCGCGGCGACCACGGATTACACGGACACGCCTGGCAGTCTCAGCACCACGGCCTACACGTATTCGGTCAGGCCCGTGCTCGGCGGCGTCGAAGTCCCCGACACATTCGCCAATCCTGGCGTCCCCGCTTTCACGCTGCCCGCGAATGCGACGATCCGGCAGTACGTCCCCATCCCGCTCCAGCCCACGCCGGACGGCGCGCACAAGGTGAAGTTCTGCTGGGTGGGCGATCTCGATGGCGACGGCGAATACGACTACGTGGTCGATCGCTACAATCCGGTCGCCGACACGCGCCAGTTCCTGGAGGCCTACAAGCGCGACGGCACTCTGCTGTGGCGGATGGACATGGGGCCGAACAGCGTGGACCACTACAGCATCGAGCCGGGTTCCTCGACGATCAGCATCGGGCACGGTGACAATGTGACCGTCTATGACATGGACGGCGACGGCCGGGCGGAGGTGATGGTCCGCACGGCGGGCGGCGTGGTCTTTGGCGATGGCGCGGTGCTTTCCGAGGCGAATCCGAACCGGCAGTTTCTCTCCGTGGTGAACGGGCTGACCGGCGCGGAAATGGCGCGCGCGACCGTGCCGAATGCGTATCTGGCCGACGGCCCGATGAACGGCCACATGGCCATCTTTTACCCCGACGGCCAGCGGCCCTCCGTGCTGTGGGCGGCGAAAAACCGCGACGACAACAGCGCGTTTCACGGCGCCACCACCGTGTGGGACTGGCGCGGCGGCGTGCTCACGCAGCGCTGGTCGTGGGCGGACTCGGGCGCGACCCACGCGCCGGAGGGCCACCAGATCCGGGTCGCCGACGTGGACAATGACGGCAGGGACGAGTTCGTGGACATCGGCTACGTGCTCGATGACAACGGCACACAGCTTTTCAACATCGCCGAGGTCGTCCACGGCGACCGCTTTCACCTCACCGACATCGACCCGGACCGGCCGGGGCTGGAGACCTACATCATCCAGCAAAACAACGGCACCGGCCTGGCGACCGCGCTCTACGATTCCGGAAGCGGCGGCATCATCAAGAAATGGTACGCGGGCGGCGTGGTGGATGTGGGCCGCGGGGTCATCGCGGACATCGATGCCAACTCGAAGGGCTACGAGATGTTTTCGACGCAGGGCGGAATCTTCGACGCGAAAGGCAGCCTGATTTATGCGGCGCAGCCTTTCCCGCCCGAGACGATCTGGTGGGACGCGGACCTGAACCGGGAGTTCATCGCGACTGTCGGGGCCACCGCGGAGAGCCCGGCGATCAGCCGCTTCAATCCCGCCGACCCGGCGAATCTCTCGCGCATCTACACGATCTACAATGAGACCGCGCCGGGCGTCTATCAGGCCTACGGCGGGCGTCCGGCATTCTGGGGAGACCTCTTCGGCGACTGGCGCGAGGAGCTGCTCTGCGTGGCCAATGACAACTCCGAGCTGCGCATTTACACCGCGAAGAGCGCCTCCACGACGCGGCTCTACACGCTGATGCACAACCCGCAGTACCGCTGCCAGACCACGGCCAAGGGCTACGTGCAATCGAGCTACACGGACTACTACCTCGGCAATGGCATGACGCCGCCGGGACCGCCGCCGATGGTGGACGCCAGACTCGCCTGGCGCGGCGGCGCGGGCGCGACGGTGTGGGACTCCGGCGCGACCCAGAGCTGGCTGCAAAACGGGGCGAACAGCACGTACGCCGACGGCGACACCGTGCGTTTCGACATCGGCGCGAACAACTCCACGAGCGTGGCGCTCAGCGGCACGCTGCAGCCCGGCGCGGTGACCGTCTATTCGCCGAAAAACCACACCTTTGACGGCACTGCCGGCACGCTCGCCGGGGCGATGAAACTCACGAAGGCCGGCGCGGGCTCGCTCACGGTTTCCGGCAGCCACAGCTTCACAGGCAAGACCACGGTCTGGGATGGCGCGCTGATCGTGAATGGCGACCTGCAGCAGAGCGTGGTCACGGTCTGGGGCGGCACCTGGGGCGGTGCGGGCTCGGCGGGGTTGAAAGGCGGACGCATCGGCGGGACGGGGCGTTTCAGCCAGCCGGTCGCGGTGCAGTATCGCGGCGCGGTCACGCCCGGCGCGGGCATGGGCAGCGCGGGCACGCTCGCCTTCGGCGCGGGGCTCACGGCGGCGGACGGCGCGGTTTTCGCGCTCGATCTTTCGGACGATCCCGCCGGCGCCACGCGGCCGAGCGACCGCATCGCCGTGACGGGCAATGTCGCGCTGAGCGGCAAGGTCGCCATCGTCATCAAGCCGCTCAACACGCAGCTCACGCCCGGCACCTACACGCTGCTCACCTACACCGGCACGCTCACCGGGAGCCTCGCAAACCTCACCGTCACCGCGCCGGCGGGCACGCCGTACACGCTCGCCGCAGGCTCCGGCGCGATCACCCTCACGGTGCCCGTGACACGCGCGCCGGCGGCCGTCGTCTGGCGCGGCAGCGGCGCGGCGTGGGACCTGGCCGCGAGCCAGAACTGGCTGCGCGGCGGCTCGCCCGATCTCTTCGTCTCGGGCGACACCGTGACCTTTGACGCCACCGGCGCCGCCAGCGCCACGGCCACGCTCGCCACGGCGCTGCCGGTCGCGGGCGTCACGGTGAACGCCGCCGCGGACTACACGTTCGCAGGCGCAGGCGGCATCAGCGGCGCGGGTGGCCTGACAAAAAGCGGCGCGGGCACTTTGACCATCAGCACCGCCAACGGCTACACGGGCCCGACCACGATCAGCGGCGGCGTGCTCGCAGTCGCCGCGCTCAATGACGGCGGCGTGGCCAGCTCGATCGGCGCGGCATCCGTCAGCGCGGCCAATCTCGTCATCAATGGCGGCACGCTCCGGCTCACCGGATCGCAGACCAATACCAACCGCAGCCTCACGCTCGGCGCGTCCGGCGGCACGCTCGATGTCGCCACGACCGGCAGTTCGCTGCAAATCAGCGGCGCGGCCACGGGCGCCGGCAAGCTCACAAAGACCGGCCCCGGCACGCTCATCCTCGCGAGCGCGAACACCTACACCGGCGGCACCGTCATCAATGGCGGCACCATCTACCTCGCCGGCACCACGCCGAATGTCTCCGCCCTCGGCACCGGCTCCGTGACGATCAACAGCGGCACCCTGACCATGTCCGACGTGCAGGCCAGCGAGACCGCCGCGTGGAGTCTCGTGGTGCCGGCCGGGGCGACCGCGCGGCTCAATGCCGACGGGCGCTGCACTCTCGCCGGCACGCTCACCGGCAGCGGCACGTTCACCTTTTACACCGGCTACATCCGCACCGATCTCGAGGGAAACTGGTCCGCTTTCACCGGCCAGATCAATGCCGTGACAGACGACGACGGCGGCGATTTCCGCATCACCAACACCGCCGGCTACCCGAACGCCGCGCTGAATCTCGGCGACCAGATGTACGCCTATTACACCACCAACCCGCCCCCCAGCGGTCAGACGATCGACATCGGCGCGCTGTCCGGCGTGGCCACTGCAAACCTCAAGGGCGGCCCCACCGGCGGACGCACGATCACGTACCGGATCGGTGGAAAAAACACGGACACCACCTTCGCCGGCACGATCACCAACAGCGCCGGCCCCACCGCCATCACGAAGCTCGGCACCGGCTCGCTCACGCTCTCGGGCGCCTGCACGTACACGGGCGCGACGACGCTGCAAAGCGGCGTGCTGCTCGTGAATGGCTCGCTCACCGGCAGCGCCGTCACCGTGCAGAACGGCGCGACGCTCGGCGGGACCGGGACGATCACCGGCGACGTGAATGTGCAGAGCGGCGGACGGCTCGCCTTCCTCGCCACCAATGGCGCCGTCACCGGGCTGGGCATCACCGGAAACCTGACGCTCAACGGCACGATCACCGTCACGCCCGCCGCGGGTTCCGGCGCCTTGGCACAGGGCACCTACACCATCGCGACCTACTCCGGCGCGCTCGCCGGCAGCTACTCATTCGCCTGGCTCCCGCCGCCGGGCTCCACGCAGAACGCGACCTTTGACACCTCGACGCCCGGCCTCGTGAAAATGACTGTCTCGCGCGACGCCAGCACCCTCACATGGACCGGCGCGGCGGGCACCGCGTGGGACACCTCGACCGCGAACTGGACGCTCGGCGGCGGAAGCGAACTCTTCGTCCCGCCCGACAGCGCCCTCTTTGACGACGCCGCCACCGCCACCACGGTCGTCCTCGCCGGGCCGCTCTCGCCGGGTGCGGTCAGCTTTGCAAATGTGACGAAAGACTACGCGCTCAGCACAAGCGGCGGCGGCATCAGCGGCAGCGCGGGCATCGCCAAAACCGGCAGCGGAAAGGCCACGCTCTACAGCGCCAGCTCGCACACCGGCCCGACCACGATCAGCGGTGGCATCCTCGCCCTCGGCAATGATGGCAGCACCACGGCGGGCCAGTACCAAAGCGGCGGCGCGACCGGCGCGGGCGCGCCCACCACCTCGCTGGGGAGCGGCGCGATCGCGATCGACTCGGGCGGGCAGCGACGCCTCGGCGGGCGCGGCGGCGGCACGGTCTATACCTACATCTCGGCAAATGCGCTCGCGCTCGACGGCGGCACGATTGTCTCGCACGACGGGCAGCAAAAGCTCACCGGCGGCATCACCATCGCCGCAGGCGGAGCGACGTGGATCACCGCATGGAGCGGGAAGAATCTCTGGATCGCGGGCACACTCGACGGCGCCGGCCCGCTGACGATTGACGACCGGATCGCGAGCGGCTCCGACACCGCGCGGGCGCTCGTGCGCATCGACACCGCGGCGAATCCCTACAGCGGCACCATCACGATCAACGGTCCTTCCGCCGGCTATCACGGCGGGCGCCTGCAAATCGAAAACAACACCGCCCTCGCCAGCGCCACCATCCTCACAAACAACACCGCCGCGCCCGGCCTGCTCTTCACCACCGCCGCGCCGGAGATCGGCGCGCTCGGCGGCAGCGCGAATCTTTCCCTCCCCGCGACCTCGCTCACGGTCGGCGGCAATCACGCCTCCACCACCTACTCCGGCGCGCTCTCGGGCTCGGGCGCACTGATCAAGACCGGCACCGGCGTCCTCACCCTCGCCGGATCGAGCAGCATCACCGGCGGCACCACGGTGTCCGGCGGCGTTTTGAAAATCACCGGCTCGCTCAGCGGCACCACGTCTCTCTCCGTCGCCGCCAATGCCGCGCTCGATCTTGCCGCCGGCTCGCTCAGCGTGGCCGGGGCGATCACCAATTCCGGCACCGTGCGCCTCACCGGAGCCGCCACGGTTTCCTCCACAGGCGCATTCACAAACAACGGCATCCTCGACCTCATCAACGGCCCGCAGACGCTGCCGCCGAACTTCATCAACAACGGCACCGTGGTGGATTCCAGCGCCGTCAGGGCAAAGGCCATCTCGCTCGCCGGCGGCAGTGTGTCCGTCACCATCCGCTCCCATCCCGGCCACAGCTACCGGCTGCAGAGAAAGGCCGCGCTCACCGCCGGCACGTGGGAGGA
>JANOBH010000175.1:0-30676 GCA_031411535.1 Chthoniobacter sp.
CAGGCGAAGGACGCGGGCGGCTTCCCCTTCCCCATCGTCGCCGACGCGAGCTTCGGCACGTTCAAGGCGTATCGCGCGTTCGACGACTTCGAGAACATCCCGCTGCACGGCACCTACCTGATCGACGGCGACGGCTTTGTGCGCTGGCAGAACATCAGCTACCAGCCCTTCCGCGACGCCGCATGGCTGCTGGGCGAAAGCAAACGCCTGCTCACGATCCCCGCCACGGACGACGCGGGGACGGCGGCGAATTAGTCCACCTTTCACCATTGAACGGACGGTTCGGCGGAGTAACGGAATGACGGAATTCTGCCAAATGACGGAATTCTCCACAGGCGTCTCCGTTCCGTCATTTGGTCAAATTCCGTAATTCCGTCGTCCTCCGACAGTCAGGTCTCCTGTGAGAGATGGTATCAGTCCAAAACACGCCGTCGTCCTGAGCGAAGCGGAGGCTTTGCGAAGCGCAGTCGAAGGCCCCCGCGCAATCTCGGGCCGTGTCGCGCGGAATCGCCGGGGTCCTTCGACTCCGCGCCCAAAGCGGCGCTCCGCTCAGGATGACAGGGTTTTCCGTGCGCTGACGCGCGCGCGATTGGCGCGCCCGCTTCACAGCCTGGCCTCGCGGCGGGAGAGGAGGGCGATGAAATCGCCGGCCGTGTCGGCGTCGCGGAGTTCGCATTCGGCGTCGGGGTCTTTGAAGACGCGGGCGAGCAGGCCGACGATGCGCAGATAATCCGCCGCGAGCGCGCGCGGCACGGCGATGCAAAAGACGTAGCGCACGGGCAGCGCGACGCCGGGAAACACGATGCCCGCGGCGCTGCGGCCCACGCTCATCACCATCCCGGTCACGCAGTCGCCGCGCGTGTGCGGGAGGCACATCGCGAAGTCGCATCCCGCTTCCTCCAGGCACGGCGCGGACGCTTTCACGCCGCCGAGCAGCGCGCTCCAATCCACGACCGCGACATCGCTTTTCAACAATGCCGCGACCTCCGCGATAGCGTCCGCCGGGGAAGTCGCCGCGAGGCCGAGGGAGACGTGGTCGGCGGGAAGGAGGTCCGCGATGGGGATCATATGGCGGTGCCGCTCCACTTCAGTTTTTCGCGGAGCACTTCGAAAAAGGAAGTGCCCGGGAGCATCGCGAGCGGGAGGCGCTGCGCGGCCTGGGTGATGCGGATGATATCGCCGGGGAGAATGCGGACGGACGCCTGGCCGTCGAGCGAGAGAAAGATGTCCGGCTGCTCGCGTGACGGTGTGATCTCGATGCGGGAATGCTCGCTGACGAGGACGGGGCGCATGGTCAGGACGTGCGGGCAGATGGGCGTGACGACGAAGACGCCGCTGTCCGGGGTGAGCACGGGGCCGCCGGCGCTGAGCGAGTAGGCGGTCGAGCCGGTGGGCGTGGCGACGATGAGGCCGTCGGAGTTGTATTCGCTGAGCGTGGCGCCATCCACGGCGACGTTGAGCTTGATGAGGCGGGAAAGCTCGCCGCGGCTGATGACGGCGTCATTGAGCGCGATGTAGCGGGCAACGCTCTGCCCGCCGCGCACGATCTGCACGTCGAGCAGCGCGCGCTCGCTGAGCTGGTAGGTGCCGTCTGCGATGGCGTCGAGCGCCTGCGGCCACGCGGCGGCGCTGACGCAGGTGAGGAAGCCGAGCGTGCCGAGATTGATGCCGAGGATGGGGCGAAATTCGTCGCACAGCTCGTGGAGGACCTGGAGGATTGTGCCGTCGCCGCCGAGGACGAGGAGGAGGTCGCAGTCGCGGACGAGGTCGCTGGGCGTGGCTTCCGAGTCCGCGCCGATGAGCCGGGCGGCGCGTTTTTCCAGCACGAGCGAAAGCCCGCGCGCTGCGCAGGCGCGCGCGATTTCGCCGGCGAGCGGGCCGGAGTCGGCCTTGCCGTCATTGACGATCAGGCCGATGCGCGCAGGCATGCGAGGAATTCCTTGTTGCCCTCGCCGCCGAGGATCGGCGACTCGATGACGCCGTGCCATTCGAGGCCGGGCAGCGTGGCGGTGAAGGCGCGGATTTTTTCCACCGCCTGCGCGTGGAGCGCGGGATCGCGGATGACGCCGCCCCGGGACACGTCCTCCTTGCGGAGTTCAAACTGCGGCTTGATCAGCGGGACGATCACGCCGCCATGACTCAGCAGCGCGGCGGCGGGAGGCAAGATCAAAGTCAGCGAGATGAAGGACACGTCGATGACGCAGACGGTGATGGGCTCGGGGATGTCTTCGCGCGTGAGATGGCGGGCGTTGAGCTTTTCGCGGACGACCACGCGCGGGTCGCTGCGGATTTTCCAGTCGAGCTGCGAGTGGCCCACGTCGATGGCGAAGACTTTGCCCGCGCCGTGCTGGAGCAGGCAGTCGGTGAAGCCGCCGGTGCTGGCGCCGATGTCGAGGCAGGTGGCCCCGGTGGGGTCGATGGCGAAATGGGCGAGCGCGGCTTCGAGCTTCAGACCGCCGCGCCCGACGTAGCGTTCGGTGCTTTTGACGGTGATCGGCGCGTCCTCCGCGATGCGCGTGCCGGCTTTGTCGATGCGCTGCTCTCCGACCGCGACCGCGCCGGCCATGATGGCGCGCTGCGCCTTTTCGCGGGATTCGAAATAGCCGCGGGCCACGAGGAGCAGGTCGAGGCGTTGTTTTTGCAGAAGTTGAGAGATGAGGGTTGAGGGCTGAGAGCTGCGCCGTGTTGAATGACCGCCTCGCCAGCGGATGCGAGACTCTCAACACTCAACTTTCAACTCTCAACTTTTCCCAATGCCTGAAGAAAACCTGCGCGAAGCGATCAAAGAGATGATGGTCGAGAATCTGATGCTCAAGGTGTCGAAGGAGGAAATCGCCGACGATCTCCCGCTCTTCGGCCCGGACGGGCTGGGGCTGGACTCGATCGACGCGCTGGAGCTGGTGGTCTCGCTGGAGAAGCGGTTCGGCGTGACGGTACCGAACTCCGAGACGGCGAAGCAGGCGCTGGCCACGGTCAATGCGCTGCACGACTACGTGGTGGCGAACCGGAAGGCGTAGAAAAAGCGGCGTCATCCTGAGCGGAGCCGAGACGGAAAGGCGGGCGCAGCGCAGTCGAAGGAACCCGGCGGTTCGAGAACGTCGGGCGCTGGTTCGAACCGCCGGGGTCCTTCGACTCCGTTCCCGCCCACCTTCGCCCGCCGGGAACTGCGCTCAGGATGACACCGTTTTTTAGTTCCCCGGATTACTCCGTCTCCGCCGCGTTGATGGCGTCGATGAGCTGGCGGAAGCGTCCGAAGTTTTTGCGCTTTGGCGAGAGGACGAGTCGCGGGAACGCGGCGAGTTCAGGCTCATTCCGCTCCTCGTGGAGCGCGGCGCCCTGCACGATCTCGCCGCCGACGAGGATGTCGGCAAAGCCCTCATTGAGCCGCGCGATCGCGGATGGCGTGAGCCTTTTCACGAGCCGCATGACGAGCCGCTGACCGACCCAGCGGGAGCTGTGGTAGGTGCGGTAAAAGCGGGCGATCTCGGCGATGGCGTCGTCCACGCTGTGGGTCATTTTGAAAAGGTGAAAGTCGTCCTCGGAGATCAGGCCCAGCTCGAGCAGGTCGTGGCGGAGGAAGCGGAACCACGTCTCCCAGTAGCGCCCGCCGGGCTTGTCCACGCAGACCACGGGGATGATGCGCGCCTTTCCCGTCTGCATGAGCGTGAGGACCTCGAAGCCCTCGTCCATCGTGCCGAAACCGCCGGGGAAGAGCGCGACGGCGTCGGTCTCCTTGAGGAAGTTCAGCTTGCGGGTGAAGAAATAGTTGAAATTGATGAGCTTCGGGTCGCCGTGGATCGTCTCATTCGCCTGCTGCTCAAATGGCAGGCGGATATTGAGGCCAAAGCTGTTCTCGCGGCCCGCGCCGCGCTGGGCCGCGCCCATGATTCCCTCGCCTCCGCCGGTGATCGTCATAAAGCCGTGCTCCGCGTGCATGCGCCGCGCGAAATCCTCGGCGGCGACGGACTCCGGCTCGGTGGCTGCGGTGCGGGCGGAGCCAAAGACGACGACCTTTCGCGTGTCGCGGTACGGGGCAAAGACGCTGGCGGCGTAGCGCAGCTCCTTGAGCGAGCGGCTAAAGAGCTTCAGATCCGCGGTGGTCGTCTGGTCCCGGCCCATCCGCAGCGCGGTGGCGATCATGTCCTCGATCAGCTCGCACGATTTCTCGCAGCCGAAGTCGGCCACGAGCTGGCGGATGCGGGTGTCGAGCGCAGGAACGCCGCAGGTGGCGGATTGGCTGGAAGGCGAGGCGATATTGCCGGCGGTGAAATCCTGCATTTGAGGGGAAAGTTTGAGTTGGGGGTTGAGAGTTGAAAGCCGCTGCGTAGCCTGCGCGCCCGCTTATAGAACGCTGCGGCTTTCAACTCTCAACAAACAACTCTCAACTTTCCCCCGCCCCAATGATCATCGTCATCAAACCCAACACGCCGCGCCCGCAGGTCGATGAAGTCATGGCCGAGGTGCAGAAGCTCGGCTACGACCCGCGGCCGATCTTTGGCACGGAGCAGACGGTCATCGCGGCGATCGGCGACGAGCGGACGCACCACACGCTCGAATCGCTCAACGCGATGCCGCAGGTGGAGCGGGTCATCCCGGTCCAGAAGCGCTTCAAGCTCGTGAGCCGGGAGTCGCATCCGGGCAATTCCGTCATCGACGTGGACGGCGTGAAAGTGGGCGGCGACAACTTCACGATGATGGCCGGGCCGTGCTCGGTGGAAAGCGAGGAGCAGCTCATCTCGACTGCGCGCGCGGTGAAGGCGGCGGGCGCGACGATCCTGCGCGGCGGCGCATTCAAGCCGCGGACCTCGCCCTACGAATTCCAGGGACTCGGCAGCGAGGGGCTGCGGCTGCTTTCGCTCGCGAAGAAGGAAACGGGGCTGAAAATCATCACCGAGGTGCTGAGCGAGCGCCATGTCGAGGAGGTGTGCGCGCACGCGGACATCCTCCAGATCGGCGCGCGCAATGCGCAGAATTTCCAGCTCCTGATCGAGTGCGCGAAAAGCGGCAAGCCGATCCTGCTCAAGCGCGGGCTGAGCGAGAAGATCGACGAGTGGCTGCTCGGCGCGGAGTACATCCTGGCGCACGGCAATGCGAACGTGATGTTCTGCGAGCGCGGCATCCGCACCTTTGAAACCTACACGCGCAACACGCTCGACCTCGGCGCCGTGGCGGCGGTGAAGAAGGACTCCCACCTGCCGGTGATCGTCGATCCGAGCCAGGGCTGCGGCCGCGCGGATCTCGTGCGCGCGATGTGCAAGGGCGCGGTGGCGATGGGCGCGGACGGCCTGCTGATCGAGGTGCATCCGCACCCGGCGGAGGCGCTGAGCGACGGCCAGCAGCAGGTGGATTTCGCGGGCTTCAGCGAGCTGGTGAAAGACCTGCGCCCGATCCTCCAGGCCGTCGGCCGCGGAGTGTAGGCGCGGGAAGCCGCGCAAGGAAGCACTCCGCCCAGCGTGCCATCCTGAGCGGAGCGCAGGCGGAAAGGCGGGCGGAGCGGAGTCGAAGGACCCCGCGCATACACGGGCGGAGTCGCACGCGATCGCCGGGGTCCTTCGACTGCGTTCCGTTCGCAAAGCCGCACGGAACTCCGCTCAGGATGACAGCGTTTTTGAGTTTCACGCTGCCGCCCTTTATACGCCCTTTGGAGTCTCAGGCGCGGGGCGCAGGTGGAGCTGGATTTCGAGGCCGCGGGGCTGGCGGTTTCGCGCGGTGACGGTGCCGGCGCAGGATTCGACGCACGATTTCACGATGGCCAGGCCAAGGCCGGTGCCGCCGGTCGCGCGGGTGCGCGAGGGATCGACGCGGTAGAACGCGTCGAAGATGCGCGGCAGATCGGCCTCGGGAACACCGGGGCCGCTGTCCGCGACGATGACGGTGACCTCCCCGCCCCGCTGCTCCGCGCCGATGGTGATCGGGCCGGGAGCGTGCTGGATGGCGTTGCGCAGGAGATTCGCAAGCGCGCGGGTGAGGAGCTCGGGATTGGCGGAAACGGTGAGGTCTTCCGGCACGGTGACGCGGAGGTCGGCAGCTTCGGTCGTCTCCCGGCGCACCGCCTCGTCCACCGCGGCGGCGACGCGGATCGGCTCCAGCGGCACGGACGAAGCGCCGAACTCGGCTTTTGAAAACGAGAGCAGCTCACCGACGAGCGCGGCGATCTGCGCGGCCTTTTCCGAGGCGGAACGCACGAACGGCTTCTGCTCCGGGATGGCGTTCTGCTCGAGGATGCCGAGCGCCATCTGCAGCCGCACCAGCGGCGAGCAAAGCTCGTGGGCGATGTCGCCCAGGAAGCGCTTCTGGCCGGTGACGAGCCCGTCGAGCCGCGCGGCCATCTGGTCGATGGACTCCGCGAGCCCGCCCAGTTCATCGCGCCGCCGAAGATTGAGCCGCACGTCGAACCGCCCCTCGGCGATCTGCCGGGTCGCGTGCATCATGCGGCCGATGGTGCGGGTGATGCCACGGAGGAGCGGCAGCCAGAAAAGCACCGAGAAAATGAACACGCCTGCGACGAGGCCGAGCCACGGGTTCGGATTGAAGATCAGACCGCCCGCGCTGAGCGAGGGGGAGCGCGCGACGAGGACCACGCGCATGGGATCGCCCGCCAGCACATTGTCGAGGCGGGCGCTGGTGAGCACCCAGTACTGCGCTGGGTCGGCGGTGCGCATGAGCGCGCGCAGCGGCGGGCGCGGCCAGCGTCGGCGCTGCTCGGTGAAGCGCGGAGCCGCCGGCTCAGGGGTGGGCGCGGGCCGCGCGCCGGAGGACTGCCCCCAGGGCGGGCGCTCGACGATGCGCTGGCGCACTTCCTCGGGCAGGTCGGCGGTGTCGCCGACGAGCGGATTGGCGTCGTCATCGAAAAGTCCGAACCGGACACGGTGCGCCACGCTGTAGCGCTTCAAAACGCCGGGCCACTGGTCGGGCGCGGTGGTGTCGAGTTCACCGACGATGAGATCGCGCACCGCCTCCATGCGGTCGCGCGCACCGGTGAAGAAAAACCAGTCGAGGTTGAAATTGAACTGCGCATTGAAGAGCAGCGCGAAGACCGCGGCGACAATGACGAGGTTGAGAAAAAACCAGACGAGGATTTTGCCATAGAGCGGCAGGCGAACGCGCCGCGGTGAAGGCGCGTCAGACATCGTCGGGATTGATGAGCATGTAACCGACGGCGCGCACAGTGCGGATGAAAGCCGGGTTCTTCGGATCGTCGCCGAGCTTCCTGCGGAGCGACCAGATATGCACGTCGATCGAGCGGTCGAGCCCGTCGTAGTTCCGCTCGGCGATCGTCTCGATGAGCTGCTCGCGCGATTTCACGCGGCCCCGGGCGCGGGCCAGCGAGGCGAGCAGCTCAAACTCCAGCGCGGTGAGCGTGAGCGGCTCGCCATTGAGAAGGGCGACGCGGGAATTGGGGTTGATGCGCAGCGGCCCGACGACGATCGCCGCCTCGATGCGATCCCCGCCGGGAGCCGGCGGGCGCTCGGTCCGGCGCGTGACGGCGCGGAGCCGCGCGAGCAGTTCGCGACTGGAAAAAGTCTTGGGCAGATAATCGTCGGCACCCATCTCGAGGCCGACGATCCGGTCCGTCTCCTCACCGCGGGAGGTGAGCATGAGGATCGGCACGTCGGACTTTCCGCGCACGCGCTTGAGCACCTCGAAGCCGTCCATGCCGGGCATGTTGACATCGAGAATCACGGCGCAGAATTTTTCCGCAAGCGCGCGGTCCGCGCCGGCCTGGCCGTTGTGCTCGGCGAGGACTTCATAGCCGAGCGGATCGAGGTAGGCCTTGATGAGCGCGCAGAGTTCGCGGTCATCGTCGATCACGAGCACGCGCGAGGCGGCGGAGTGCGTGCGCGGGCTGGGAGTGGAAGACGGTGGGATCACTTTGCGAAGGCTGGCAGTGGCGCAGGGTAAGCAAAACGGGCGGCGAAGCGCGGCAAACTTAACCGACTCTTAACAATTCTCCGCGCCGCACCCAACGGGCGCTTAACAATGACGGTGTTCATTGTCTCGAAACCCGCCATCCGAGACGCCGGTTCCCGCTTTATCCGAACGCCCAGCGCGGCCCAACAACAGCAGCAGCAAACCAAACAGCAAAAACAAACATGAAATCGAAACCCACCCTCGTCCTGACAGCCCTCACGCTGGCAGCATCCACCATCCTCTCGATCGCCCAGGATCCCGCTCCAGCGCCCGGCGGCGGACGCCAGCGCGGCGGCGGCCCCGGCGGCACTGCGCAGGACTTCATGCAGCGCATGAATGACCGGCTGAAGACCTCGCTCAAAGTCACCGACGAGGAGTGGACCGTCCTCAAGCCGCTCGTCGAAAAAGTGCAGACCGTACAGCGCGACGCGATGGGCAGCCGCTTCGGCGGCGGTCGGCGCGGCGGCGGCGACAACCCCGGCACTCCGTCCGACCAGCCTGCGCGGCCCGGCGCCGCGGAGAGCGACGCGCTGCGCACCGCGCTCGAAAGCGACAGCACCTCCGCTGACGACCTCAAGACGAAGCTCGCCGCCGTCCGCGAAGTGCGGAAGAAAGGCGCCGCCGAGCTCACCGCCGCGCGCGCCGAGCTGCAGAAAGTCGTGACCGTGCGGCAGGAAGCCGTGCTCGTCTCGATGGGCATCCTCGAATAGCCTCACCTCGCGTGACTGGCAGCCCTCTTACCGAAACGTCCGAGCCAAGCCAGGATCTCCTGTCGTCCATGGTGGAGCGCCAACAGCTCTCCGCCATGGACGCCGAGGTTCTGGCGGGGAGCGCGGTGCGTACGGATTCGGAGGAGGCGGTGCTCCAGTGGCTCGCCGGCGAGTACGGACTCAGCTACACGCCGCTCGAGAAGATCGAGCCGGATCGCGGGCTGCTCGCGCGCTTCCCCGCGCGCATCCTGCTGAAGGAGGAGCTGCTCCCGCTGCGCGAAACCGATGGCGTGATCGAGGTCGCGGTGAGCCGGCTTTTCGCCACGCCCGGCCTCGACAGCCTCCGCGCGATCACGAATCTCAAACTCGTGCCGGTCCTCGCCCCGAGCGAGGCGCTCCAGCGCGAGATCAAGAAGCACCTCGGCGTCGGCGCGGACACGCTCAACCTCCTGGAGCAGGAGGACTTTTTCCAAGTCGTCGCCGACGAGCACCGCGATGACGGCGACCTCGACAAGGCGGCGGAAGACGCGTCGATCATCCGCTTCGTCAACCAGGTGCTCGGCGACGCCATTTCCCTCCGCGCATCGGACGTCCACATCGAGCCCTTTGAGCACGAACTGCGCATCCGCTACCGCATCGACGGCCTGCTCCAGGAGGTGCCCGTGCCAGCGCAGATCAAGCGCTTCCAGCCGGCGATCGTCTCGCGCGTCAAAATCCTCAGCAACCTGAACATCGCCGAGAAGCGCGTGCCGCAGGACGGGCGCATCAAGATTCGCGTGAAAGGGAGCGACGTGGACATCCGCGTTTCCGTCATCCCGATGCTGCACGGCGAGGCGGTCGTCATGCGCCTCCTGCGGCAGAATTCCGGGATGATCGGCCTGAGCGGCATCGGCATGGCCGAGCGTGACCGGGAGATTTTCGACCGCGTGCTGGAGATGCCGCACGGCATCGCCCTCGTCACCGGCCCGACCGGCAGCGGGAAAACCACGACGCTCTACAGCGCGCTGCACCAGATCAATGACGAGGTCCGCAAGATCATCACCATCGAGGATCCGGTGGAATACCAGCTCAAGGGGATCAACCAGATCCAGGTCAACGAAAAGGCCGGCATGACCTTCGCGCGCGGCCTGCGCGCGATCCTGCGGCACGATCCCGATGTCGTGCTCATCGGGGAAATCCGCGATCAGGAGACCGCGCAGATCGCCGTGCAGGCCTCGCTCACCGGCCACATGGTTTTCTCCACGCTGCACACGAATGACGCGCCCGGCGCGCTCACGCGGCTCGTGGACATGGGCGTGGAGCCGTATCTGGTCGCGTCGTCGCTTGAGGCGGTCGTCGCGCAGCGGCTGGTGCGCGTGCTTTGCGCGGACTGCAAGGCTTTGGACACGACCGCGCGCACGGCGGCGCTGCGGGAACGGGTCGATGCGCTGCACGGCGCCACGATTTTCCGCGCCGTCGGCTGCAAGAACTGCCGGATGACGGGCTACACCGGACGCCGCGCGATCTTTGAGTTGATGACCATGAGCGCCCCCATCCGCACGATCCTGCTCCGCGGCGGATCGAGCGTGGAGATCAAGGACGCCGCGAAGCGCGAAGGGATGAAAACGCTGATCGAGGACGGCTGGCGGATCGTCCGCGACGGCGAGACCACCGCCGCTGAAGTCCTGCGCGTCTCAAAGGACGAAGGAACCGACGGCTATGCCGTGATGGCCTGACGACTCACCATGCCCGTCTTTTCATACAAAGCAGTGCAGGCCAACGGGGCCACAATGGAAGGCAGCATCGAGGCCGGCGGCCGGCAGGATGCGGCGCGCATGATCGAGGAGCGCGGCCTCACGCCGGTGCGCCTGACCGAGAAAAACGCCGGGCCTGCGAACGCCGCGCGCGCGCCAAAAGCGCCCGAGGCGGAGAAGGGCCGCGTCCTGTTTCAATCCAAGCGCGTCAGCTTCGATGCGCTGGAGGATTTCACGCGCTCGCTCTCCAGCCTGCTCGCGGCGAGCGTCCCGCTCAGCCGCGCGCTGACGATCCTCTACCGGGAATCCTCCAATCCCGTGGCCTCGGCCAAGTGGAAAGAGCTGCACGACTTCGTGATCGACGGCGTGCCGCTCGCCGAGGCGATGAACCGCTCGCCGGAGGTTTTTCCGCGCGTCTATGTTGCGATGGTCGAGGCGGGCGAGGCGGGCGGGTTTCTCGATGTCGTGCTCGCCCAGATCGCGGACTTCCAGGCGCGTGAGAAGGAGATGCGCGCAAAGGTCGTCTCCGCGATGATGTATCCGGCGGTCCTGCTCACGCTCGCGGTCGGCGTGCTCATCTTCCTGATGGTCTTTTTCATTCCGCGGTTTCAGACGCTCTTCGCCGGCTTCGACGCCGCGCTCCCCATGCTCACGCAGGTCATCGTCGCGATCAGCGATGCGATGCGAAACTACGGCCTCTACATGGTGGCAGGCCTGGCGGCGGCAGTCTGGTTCGGCCGCAATTGGTTTCGGAAGGAAAGCAGCCGGCGGCTGTGGGAATCGTGGATGCTCCGCATGCCGGTGATCGGTCCGCTGGCGGCGAAGATCGCGATGGCGCGCTTCTGCCGGATGCTCGGGACGCTGCTCGGCGCCGGCGTTTCGCTCATCAGCGCGCTCTCAGTTTCGCGCCGCTCGCTCGGCTACCAGACGCTGGTCGATCTCGTCACGGACTCCACGGAGCGTGTGAAGAAAGGCGAGCCGCTCGGCGCGAGCCTGGCGGACTGCCGCGCGCTCTTCGGCGGCTCCACGCTGGAGATGATCGCGGTCGCCGAGGAGAGCGGGCGGCTGGACCAGGAGCTGGTGCGGCTCGCGGGCGTGACCGAGATCACGCTCGACCGGCAGCTCAAGACCGCCGTGGCGCTCGCGGAGCCGCTCATGCTATTCGCCATCGCCGGGCTGATCGGCACGATTTTCATCGGGATGGTCATCCCGATTTTCACCATCCAAGACTACATCAAATGAAAACCCACATGCCACACGCCCGATCCTCATCCCTCCGCCGCGCGCGCGCTTTCACCCTAGTGGAAATGCTGCTCGTGCTGGTGATCCTCGCGGTGCTCGCCGCGATCGTGATTCCGAAATTCGCCGGCCGCAGCCAGCAGGCAAAAGTCACCGCCGCGTCTTCGCAAATCTCCGGCTTCGAGCTGGCGCTGAATTCCTTCGAGGTGGACAACGGCTTTTACCCGCAGGGCAGCGCCGGGCTGAATGCGCTCGTCGATCAGCCGAGCAATCTCCAGAGCTGGAAAGGGCCGTATCTCAGCAAGGGCATCCCGCTCGATCCGTGGGGCAACGCCTACGTTTACAACTACCCCGGCAAGAGCAACCCGAAGCACTTTGACCTGCTCTCGATGGGGCCGGACGGCCAGTCCGGCACCGAGGACGACGTGACGAATTTCGATGCGAAAAAGTAATCCAGCGCAGACTCCGCCGGGCTTCACGCTCGTCGAGCTGATCATCGTGATGACGCTGCTGGCGCTCATCACGGCGCTGGTGCTGCCGTCGCTTTCCCGCTCGATCCGGGCGCGCAATCTCAAGGACGAGGCGGCGCGTTTCGTCGCCGCCACCGAGTACGGGCGCGACGAGGCGGTGTCGCAGGGCGTGCCGATGACCGTGTGGGTCGATCCCGCGACGCAGCGCTTCGGCGTGTCCGCGAAAGCCGGCTACGATGGAGTGGAGGCCCGCAACCGGGAGTTCACCCTGAACCCGGACATCCATTTTGACGTCACCGGCGCGACGGCGGGAGGCGAAACGGTGGACGTCGTCGAGTTTGCGCCGGACGGGGCGCCCGGCACGGCGAGCCTGGAGACGGTGCAGATGGCGGACCGGTTTGAAAACACGATGACGATCACACGGACGAGGGACGGCTGGGGATACGAGATCGTGAAGGAGGCGAAATGAAAGTAGCTCGGGCTTCAGCCCCAAGTCAGGCCGGCGTCTGGGCTAAAGCCCAAGCTACTTTGAGGCAACGCGCGGCTTTCACATTCGTGGAGGTGCTCGCGGCGATGGCATTTCTCGGCATCCTGCTTCCCGTCCTCGTCTCGGCCCTGCTGGTTTCGAGCCGGGCCGGTTCGGTGGCGGAGCGCTCCACGGTGGCGATGCAGCTCGCGGAAAACCGGCTGAACGAACTGTCCGTCGGCAACGCGTGGACTTCCGGGGAAAGCAGCGGCGATTTCGGCACGGACTGGCCGGGCTACCGCTGGTCACTGGCGCGGGCCGACTGGCAGAGCGGCGGGATGACCGAGCTGACGATGACGGTTTCCTTCTCGATCCAGGGACAGGAGCACGAGGTGCGGCTGAGCACGCTCGCGGATGAAACGGCCACCACGACGCCATGAACCGCCGCGCTTTCACCCTCCTCGAACTCGTGCTCGCCATGGCGGCGGGCGCGGTGCTGCTCACCGCGATCTACGGCGTTTTTTCCAAGGCCGTGCATCTGCGCGACGACGCCACGGCCCGCACCCGCGAGGCCCGCGTGCGCGCCCGCGCTGCGAATGTCCTGCGCAATGATCTGCGCAACGCGATCGTCTCCGGCGGCACGCTGGCCGCGGTGCTCGATGGCGCGCAGCAGAGCCCCGGCGGGAGCTTTCCGGGCTATTTGAAATTCACCACCACGACGACGCCGGACGTGAATGAAGTGCCCGACGCTGATGTTCAGCAGGTCGAGTATTACATCGTCACAGATCCGGCTGCGACCGATCCGAAGGCCGGCATGCTCGTCCGCGCCCACACCCGCAATCTGCTCGCGACGACGGCGGAGGTGGCGACCGAAGAGCCTTTGCTGGCGGGCATGGAGGCGATGCAGGTTTCGTTTTATGACGGCACGGGCTGGCAGGATTCGTGGCAGGTCACGGCCGATGAAAAGACGCTGCCCGAGGCGGTGCGCGTCCGCATCCAGCCGGCGCGCGCGGCGAGTGGCGGGCAGGCTGCGCCGCCGATCGAGGTGCTCGTGCCGTGGACGACGCAGGTGTCGATCGAACCGCCCGCCACCGCGACTGCGACGGGAGCAACCCCATGAGCCGGCGTCCCTCCACATCCGAGCCCGGGTCGGTGCTGATCGTGGTGCTGTGGGCCTGCGTGGGGCTGGTCAGCATCGCGCTGCTCTTCGGCCACTCGATGCTGATGTCGTATCGCGGCGCGGACAATGACCTCGCCGGACGCCAGGCGGATCAGGCGATCGAGGGCGCGGCGCGTTACGCCGAATCGCTGCTCGGGAATCCGACAATGCCGGGCGTGCTGCCCGAGGCCTCGACCTACAAGGGCGAGGCGGTGCCGGTGGGCGAGGCGACCTTCTGGATCTTTGGCACGCCGGCGGACACGCTCGCCGGGACGGCGGGCGAGTACGGGTTCGTGGATGAGGCCGCGAAGCTCAACATCAACACGGCGACACTCGAGATGCTCAAGGCGCTGCCGGGCATGACGGAGGAATTCGCGGCGGCGATCATCGACTGGCGGGACACGGACGACGACGTGACGCCGGGCGGTGCGGAGTCCTCGGCTTACGCGCAGAAAAAGCCGGCCTGCAAGGCGAAGAATGCGCCTTTCGAGTCGGTCGGGGAGCTTGCACTCGTGAACGGCGCGACGCGGGAGATCCTCTACGGCGAGGACGCGAATCTCAACGGCGCTCTCGATCCGAACGAGGATGACAGCGGGACGAATTTGCCGGCGGACAATGGCGATGGAAAACTCGACGGGGGCATCCTGAGCTACGTGACCGTTTTCAGCCGCGAGCCGAACAAGCAGGCCGACGGAACGGCGCGCATCAACATCTCGCAGCCGCCGCCGAACGAAGCTTTGCGCACGCTGCTGACCGGGAAATTCGGCGAGGAGCGCGGGGGGGCGATCCTCGCGGCCGTCGGGCCGGCGACAGTCCGGAGCGCGCTGGAGTTTTTTCAGCGCAGCAGGATGAAGGAGGAGGAGTTTGGCCAGATCGTGGACGCGCTGACGACGAAGACGGGCGACTGGCTGCCCGGCCTGATCAATGTGAACACGGCGGGCGCCGCGGTGCTCGCGTGCGTGCCGGGGATCGGCACGGAGAAGGCCGCCGCGGTCGTCAGCGCGCGCCAGAGCCGCACGGTGCAGGACACGAATATCGCGTGGGTCGCGGCGGCGCTCGGGGCGCAGGGCGTGGGGCAGGCGGGGCCGTTTCTCACCGGGCAGAGCTGGCAGGCGAGCGTGGATGTGGCGGCGGTGGGCCGGCACGGGCGCGGCTACCGGCGGACGCGATTCGTCATCGACACCAGCACCGAGACGCCGCGGATCGTTTACCGGCGGAATCTCGCCCCGCTGGGCTGGGCGCTGGGCAGCACTGTGCGGCAGGATTTCGCCATGAAAAAGGACCCGCGATGAAACTCGACCTCGCCGAATTGAAGAAACGCTTTCAAATCCGCACCGTGCTGGCGGTGACGCTGGAGTCCGGGCGCGTGACCGTGGACCTCGTGCGCCGCGAGGAGAATACGAGCCGCACGGTGAGTTCCTTCGCGCTGCCCGTCGGCGCGGAGGCGGTGCTCGCCGACCCCGAGCGGGCGGGCCAGCGTCTGGCGGCGGAACTGGAGTCCGCGGGGGTGCGCGAGCGGCGCTGCGTCGTCTGCATTCCGGCGGGCTGGGCGATGACCACCTCGACCGAGGTGCCCGGCATCGCCGAGGATGATCTGCGCGCCTTTCTCGAACTGCGCGCCGAGCGCGAATTCCCGGTGCCGGTGGCCGATCTCCGCCTCGCGCACTGCGCCTACACTTTGCCGGATGGAAAGGCGTGCGCCACTCTCGCGGCCGTGCCCGCGAAACGGATGGAGGCCATCGAGCGCATGCTGGCGGTGGCAGAGTGCAGGATGGTCTCGATGTCGCTCGGTCTGGACGGCTGCCTGCCGCGCAGCGGGGCGCCGGCGGCGCTGCATTTCCTCGCGAATGGAAACCATGTCGATGTGGTCATCGCGGCGGGTGGCGGCATCGCCGCGGTGCGCTCGCTGCCCGCGGTCGCGAATTCGGAGACGGCGGCTTTCGATGCGCTCGGCTTTTCCCGCGAGATCCGCATCACGCTCGGCCGCCTGCCGGAGGCTCTGCGCCAGGAGGTGCGCGAGGCGCACTTTGGCGGGACGGCCGCCCCGGCGGAGACGCTCTGCCGGGAGATGCGGCCGCACCTCAGCCGCATGGGGATCGACAGCCGGCTCGACGCCACCCCTGGCGGCGACGCCGCCGCGCTGGAGGCCGCCGGGCAGCACCTGCGGCAGCAGCCGGTCGCATTCGAGTTTCTCACGCCGGAGGTCAGCCGCTGGCAGACGATGGCGCGGCAGTTCGACGACCGCCGGCGCCGCTGGCTCGCGGTCGCCGTCCTCGCGGCGCTGATCCTGCCCATCATCGTTTTCATCGTGCGCTCGCGCATGGAGAGCGGGCTGACTGCCGAGTGGGGCGGCATGAGCCGCAAGGTCTCCGACGTGGAGAAACTGCAGACGCGCATCCGGCTGTTCCGCCCGTGGTTCGATCCGACGCCGCAGAGCCTGCATGTCCTGGAGGCGCTCGACTCCGCCTTTCCCGAGCAGGGCGATGTCTGGGCAAAGAGCATCCAGATCACCGACGGCGCAAAGATCAACTTCGTGGGATTCGCGCGCAATCAGGGAGCGATGGGCGCCTTTCTCACCCGGCTGCGCGCCCACGCGGACGTGAGCACCGTGCAGGTGCAGACGCAGCGCGGAGAGAATCCGATCCAATTCACCATGACCTACCGATGGGGGCCCAATGACATCAAATAAGCGCCGCGAAACCATATTGAAGATCGCCGTCGGCGTCATCGTAGGGCTTTTCCTGCTCGACCGCATGGTGCTGAGTCCGGCGATTGCCGGCTGGAAGGCGCAGAGCATCCGCCTCGCGGCGCTCCGCCAAAAAGTCGAGCGCGGGCAGCAACTGCTTGAGCGCGAGAAGACGCTGCGCGCCCGCTGGAGCGAGATGCAGAGCGCGAATCTGCCGGAGAACATCTCCGACGCGGAGAATGACGTGTACAAGGCTCTGAGCCGGTGGACGCTCGACAGCCGGGTCAGCTTCACCAGCCTCACGCAGCAATGGCGGAGCCACGACGAGGGCTACGACACCTTCGAGTGCCGGGCCACGGCCACGGGCGACCAGTCCGCGCTGGCCAGGCTCGTCTATGAGATCGAGACCGATCCGCTGCCGGCGCGCATCGAGGAGTGCGAGATCGCCGCGCGCGACGCGCAGGGCAAGTCGCTCGGCCTTTCGCTGCGCTTCAGCTTTGTGCATATCGCGGAAGCCGGGAGGAGTCCGCGATGATCCGGTCATTTTCCAGACTCCTCGCCGCCGCCGCCATGCTGCTCGCCGCGGTGCAGACCCGCGCGGAAGCCGTGGAGAAAGTCGCCGGTTACGATACATTCCGCCTCGTGCGCACCCGGAATATGTTCGACCCCAACCGCCGCCCGGTGCGCACCGAGGCACCGCCTGTGCAGCGCTCCTCCGCACCCGTCCGGGAAAATCGCTCCAGCTCGCTCTCACTCACCGGGACGATGGTCACCGAGGGGAAATCCCTCGCCTTTTTCCATGGCACGCGCGCGGACTACAGCAAGGTGCTCTCCGTCGGCGACACCATCGCAGGGCGCAAGATCACCTCGATCAAGCAGGCGGAAGTCCAACTGGAGCACGGTGGAAAGACCGCGCCGCTCGCCGTGGGAAGTCAGGTCTTGATCGACGGGATCGCGTCCGATGTGGTCGCGGAGGAGGCTCCCGCCCCGGTCGCGACAACGCCACCTGCTCCCGGCGCTCCCGACGCCGCCGGCCCCACGATCCCCACCGCGCCTGCCCCCGGCAGCCCCGCCCCCGCTTCCACGCCCGCAACCACCAATGACAAAAGCGATGTCCTCCGCCGAATGATGGAGCGACGCGCCCAGGAGATGAACAAATGAAAACCCCACGCCCCATGAACACCCTCCGCCCGCTGCTCACCGCCGCCTTCCTGCTGCCGCTCCTCGCGAACGCGCAGTTGCCCGGCACACGCCCCGCACCGCCCGCACCCGCTGCGCCGGACGTGGCGCTGCCGGAACTCGACCCCGCGCTCGCACCGAAAGCGCCCGCGCTTTCCACACCCATCCGGGTCATGCCCGCGGTGAAACCCGCCGCGCCTGTCGCGCTGCCGAAAACCGGCATCACACTGAACTTTCAGGATGCATCGCTCAGCGACGTGCTCAACTACCTCAGCGAAGCCGCCGGCTTCGTCGTGGTCCAGGAGGCAAAGGTCGAGGGCAAGGTCAATGTCGTGAGCCGCCAGCCCATCACCGCCGAAGACGCAGTGGATCTCCTGAACACCGTGCTCCTCGAGAAAGGCTACGTCGCCATCCGCAACGGCCGCATCCTCAAGATCGTGAGCCGCAAGAACGCCGAGAAGCGCGACCTGCCGGTGCGCACGGGCAGCGATCCCGAGCTGATCCCGCGAAAGGACGAGATGGTCACGCAAATCCTCCCGGTGCGTTACGGCGAAGCCGCCAAGCTCGTGGAAAACCTCCGCCCGCTGCTCGCCGAGACCTCCACCATCAGCGCGAACGAAAGCAGCAATTCACTCATTCTCACCGACACCCAGACGAACATCCGCCGCATCGCAGAGATCATCCGCGCCATCGATACCTCGGTCGCGGGCATCTCCACGCTCAAAGTCTATCCGCTCCAGTACGCGAACGCGAAGGACCTCGCGACGGTCGTCACCCAGCTCTTCGCCTCAAGCGCCGCCGGCGGCACCGGCGGCACCGGCGGCCGCGGCGGCAGGGGCGGCGGGGGCGGCGGCTTTCCTGGGTTTCCCGGCTTCGGCGGGGGAGGACAGACGGCCAGCACGGGGCAGAGCGAGGCACGGCAGGCGAATTCGCGCGTCATCGCGGTGGCCGACGACCAGAGCAATTCGCTCATCGTCAGCGCGCCCGAGGAGATCATCCCGAGCATCACGGAGATCGTCACCAAGATCGACACCAGCATCACCGAGGTGACAGACACCCGCATTTTCCGGCTGCAAAACGCCGACGCCATGGAGACCGCGGAAATGATCAACACCCTCTACGGCGACACCACGGCGCAGGCGGGCCAGGCGCGCAACGGCAACAACCAGGGCCGGCAGGGGGGCGGCGGCTTCGGAGCCTTCTTCGGGCAGCAGCAGCCGGCCGCGACTGGCGGCCAGAGCGGGCGCGCCCTGCTCCAGGCAAAGGTGGTCGCCGTCGGCGACGGGCGGACCAATTCCCTCATCGTCACCGCCGCCCGCGAGACCCTGACCCAGATCGCCGAAACCATCGGACGCCTCGACGCGAGCAACGCCAAGAAACAGCACGTCTATGTCCACTCGCTCCAGCACGCCGACGCCGAGGGCGTCGCGGAGGTGCTCCGTGGGATGCTCGGCCAGCAGACGAATACGAATGCCGCCCAATCCGGCGCCGGGCGCCTCAACACGCGCAGCGCCACCGGCGCCGCGATGGATACCTCGGATGCTTCGAGTAATCTGAGCGGCTCGGGCACCGGCGCCGGACGCGCCCGCTAAAACATCCGCAGCCCTCTTTTCCACCGCCACCCATGAAACACACAGTCTTTCCCGTCCCCGCCCGGCGCCTCTGCGCACTCCTCGCCGTGCTCCTCATGGGCGCCACGCTCCACGCCCAGACCACCCGCCCCGGAGGCAATAACCGCGGCACCACCGGGACGACCACGCGCGCCGGCGGCGCCGGCGGCTCCTCCACCACCGCGATCAGCCGCACCAGCACCGGTTCGCGCCAGTACCGCAGCAATACCGAGATCGGCGAGGCCGTCATCACCATCGACCCGGAGACCCGCTCGCTCGTCATCGTCACCGACGAGGACACCCACCGCGAAATGACCAACGTCATCAAGACGCTCGACAAGCCGAAGCCGCAGGTCCTCATCAAAGTCGTCTTCCTCGAAGTCACGTATAACAAAGGCTCCGACATCGGCATCGAAGGCAGCTACACCTTCAACCTCAAGAGCCCGATCGCCGCAACCACCGGCTCCACTGTGACGACGAACTCCACGACCGGCACCATCCCCGGCGGGACCACGGCCACCACCTCCACCCTCACCACACCGCTCGACACGCTGGCCAATATCGGCACAGCGGCGACCGTGCAGAACCTCTCCGGCCTTGCCTCGCTCACCCAGGGCAGCTTCCTCCGCCTCGCCAGCGACGACTGGTCCGCCACGCTCCGGCTCCTCGCCACGAAGGGGAAACTCGAAGTCCTCTCCCGCCCCTCGATCATGGCGCGCAACAATCAGGAGGCCGTCATTGTCGTCGGCTCCGAGGTGCCATTCATCACCGCCAGCAGCCTCACCTCCACCGGCCAGACGAATAACACCATCCGCTACGACAACGTCGGCATCATCCTCCGCGTCACTCCTTTCATCACCTCCGAGGGCACGGTCGAAATGATCGTCGCACCTGAAATCTCCAACCTCACCGAGCAGACCGTCCCCATCGGCAACAACACCTTCGCCCCCGTCATCGCCAAGCGCTCCGCCGAGACCGTCGTCGTGACCCCGCACGCGCAGACCGTCGTCATCGGCGGCCTCATGGAGACGCAGAAAACATCAAACGTCCAAAAAATCCCGATCCTCGGAGACATTCCCTACCTCGGCGCAGCATTCCGGCGCACCACCACCTCCGATGTAAAGCGCGAGCTCCTCATCTTCCTCACCCCCTACATCGTCAACAGCGGCGAGGGTCTCGCGCAAACCACGAATGACGAACTCGACCGCACCGAACTGGTGGACCGCTCGTTCACCCCTCAGGAATTGAACAAGTACCTCGATGCGCTCCCCACGCGGGGCATGGACGGAGATTCCGCTGTAAAGCCAAGCGCACCGGCCAAGGTCAAGAAAGCGCCGGCACCGGCACGAGCCGCGGCCGAAGTGGTGCCGACCCCCGTTCCCGCACCGGCTCCGGTCAGCCGGGAACCTGCCCGCAGCACCCGGCCGAAGCTGCACTGACCGGATTGGTCAAGGCGACCGAACGCCCTGAAACTCCGGCGATCCTACAGCGTGCGGAGGAATTTCCGGAGATCCTCGATCCGCGGGCTTTTCGCGTGGCGCACGTAGTAGCCGGAGGTCGCGACGCCGATTTGCAGGCTGGCCGCGAGGTCGAGCCCCAGCAGGCGGCCGACGCAAAAGCCCGCGTTAAAATGGTCGCCCGCACCGGTGGTGATCTTCGGCTTGGCGGTAAAGGGGCCGACGACATGCGTCGCGCCGTCGGTATCGGCGGCGGCCGCGAAGTGCGTGGGATGGATGACCACGGTGTCGATCTTGAGCGCCGCCTGGATCTCCGCCGCGTGGTGCGTGACGGTGCCGTAGGTTTCGTCCGGGGCCTTGAAGCCGAGGACTTCGCCGACCTGCCGGCTCTCCTGCAGATTCATCCCGAGGATCACGCGGAAATGCTTTTGAAACCTCGAAATCTGCCGGAGCGCGGCGGCGATGTCCTCGCGCGAACGCTTGGCCGGATCGGCGAGATCAAAGAAGAGCCACCGCTTTTCACCCGTGAGCTGCGGCGCGAGCCGCGACGCGATCTTTGTCCAGATGGCCGACATCTGGGTGAGCATGGTCCAGTTCACCAGCGCGATGAGCGACGACTCGCCGAAAATCCCGAGCAGCGCGTCCTCCGGCACATGCTTGATGAGGTTCGCCCAGTTCACGTCCTTCAGGCTCTCGTGCTTCCCGAACATGAGCTTTCCGTCCTCGAATTCGATGGCGTCCGTGCAGCCCGGCTCGGCGATGGAGATGACCCGCGCCCGCCGCGCGAGATCGGCGAAAACAGGATGCACATTCGGATCGCCGAGATTGCCGATATACGTCAGCGGCGTCCCGAAGGTGCAGAGCGCGTTTGCCATGATCGGCCCGTTGCCGCCGAGCTTCACCATCTGGGTCACAAACTCGAAGTTCGCGCTCAGCCCCGCCGCCGCGCCGATCTTCCCCGCGAAGTCGCGCATCCGCTCCATCCGCGTGTATCTCGCCACCGACTCCCGCTGCGCGACGACGTGGAGGATCGTATCCACAAAGCCGTCGAATCCCACGAGCACATGGGATTTCGGGATGTGGGTGCGCGCGCTGGCGAGTTGTTCGGCGACGGAGTGGGCGAGGCTGCTGGACATGGGGCGGCCTGTATAAAGTCGCCGCGGGTTTCCTGTCGAGGGCCGAGCGGGAAAACCTAGCTGCGCGGCAGGGCGCGCGCCTTCACCCCGTCGAGACGCGCCGCCAGCCAGCCGTGGACGCGCGTGGCGATGACGTCGAAAAACAGCGCCACCACCGCACCGCCGAGCGCCCCGGCCAGTCCGCCTGCGGCCAGCACGACGAGGAGCGTGGCGTCGATCTGCTCCCAGAGCGCAGTCGCCGCCCAGGCGCAGAGCATCCCGGCCGGAATGCCGGCAACCACACCGCACTGGAGCAGAAACGCGCGGAGCCCGAGCTGCGCCCGCCCGCGCCAGACCCCGATCATCACCGACGAGGAAACCATCCCCGCGCCCACGAGCGCAAAGGTCAGCGCCACCGCCGCCACACCGAGCACGATGCCGACGCCTATCAGAACAAGTGCGATCGCGAGGCCGAGCAGGGAAAAAAGCATGCCGCACCGTGCCGCAGGGACGGTGCGTGGGGAAGGCAGATTGTTGGATGAGAGGACTCCACCGGCCCGCGCCCGCGCCCCCGCTCCCGTTTTCCCCTTGGCAACTTTCCGAAGCGTCCGATAGCCTCCCGCACTTCTGCATGAAAAGACTGCTGCTCACGCTCGCCCTTGTATTTATCAGCCTCGGCGGCGCATGGGCGCAGTTTGGCAGCTTTGGCGACATCCCCATCGAGATCACCTCGGAATCCACCCGCATGGAAAGCGGCCTGGCCATCGCCGAGCACAACGTGATCATCCGCTATGGCGACACGGCGATCTATGCCGACTACGCGCAGTACAACCCGGACACGCGCGACCTTTTCCTCTCTGGAAATGTGCGCATCTATCGCGAAGGCCGCCTCTTCACCGCCGAGCGCGCCCTCTACAATCTCGAAACCAAGGTCTTCAACACCGCGGACTTCCAGGGTGAGACCCTGCCCTTCCGCTTTGGCGGAGCCACGCTCTCGACCCTCGGGTCGAATGCCTACCTTGTGAAAGACGGCCTTTTCACGACCAGCGACTCCTCGAAACCGGACTACTATCTCCGCGCGAAAACCATCCGCATCTACCCGAAGGACCGCGTGGTTTTCACCAATGTGAAGCTCTACGTCGGGCGCACCCCGATCTTCTGGTATCCGTACCTCTACCAGTCGCTGAATCAGGACTCGAGCTTCACCTTCGTGCCGGGCTACAGCAGCACCTGGGGCGCGTATCTGCTCACGCAGACGACTTTTCCGCTGAACGAAAACGTCTCGGGAAAAGTCCGGCTCGACATCCTCGCGGACCGCGGCGTCGGCGTGGGCTTTGAGGCGCGCTGGGGCGCGGAAAAGCGCTCCGCCTCGCCCTTTCTCAGCCAGGCGACCGAGACAAAGGACCAGCGCGAAAAGCGCGAGCAGCGGCACGGCGAAAACTGGGGGCGCTTCCTGAGCTATTTCATCCACGACGGGACGCCGGGGACGAACAAGACCGGCCTCGCGCGCGAAGCGATCGACGCCGACCGCTACCGCGTCACGCTCCAGGACCGCACCTACCTCACCGAGGACATCTACTCGACCATCAATATCAACAAACTGAGCGACCGGCGGTTCTTGCAGGACTTTGACGAAGCGGCCTTCCGCGAGGACCCGAACCCGGACACCCTGCTGGCGATCACCAAGTGGGATGAGGACTACACCCTCACCCTGATGGGACGGGAGCAGATCAACGGGGACTTTGACGGCACCGACCGTCTGCCCGAGGCGGCCCTCGACATGAAGCGGCAGCCGTTTTTCAAGACGCCGCTCTTCTATGACAGCGAGACGAGCGCCGGCTTCCTGCGCCGCCGCTTCGCCGACGGCGCGCTCTTCCCCGAGTACGACTCGTTCCGGGCCGACACCTTCCACCAGCTCAGCTTCCCGAATACCTATTTCGGCTTCCTATCGATCATCCCGAAATTCGGCGTGCGGGGCACCTACTACAGCGACAGCGGATTCGTCGAGAGCGTGACTGCGACGCGGACCGTCACCAGTGCTTCGGGGGTGGCATCCACGGTCACCAGCACGGAGCAGTTGCTGCGCGAAAGCGGCTCGCTGTTTCGCGGGGCGGTGATGGGCGGAATCGAGACATCTTTCAAAGTGTCCAAAGCCTACGAAGGCGTGCAGTCACGCACCTGGGGTCTCGACGGCATGCGCCACGTCGTGCAGCCCTACGTCAATGCGTCCTTTGTCTATTCCAGCAAGGATCCCGCGCGCATCCTCCAGTTCGACCGACTGAACCGCTCGACGAACCTCGCCCCGATCGACTTCCCGCAGTTCAACACCATCGACTCCCTCGACAACTGGTCGATCGTCCGCTTCGGAGTCCGCAACCGGCTGCAGACGCGCCGCGACAACGAGACCCTCAACTGGTTCGAGATCGACACCTATTTCGACCTCAATATCGACCGGCCCGACTTCGGCGGGTTCGACGTGCTGTCGGACACCGGCACCTTCTCAAACCTCTTCAACCGCATCCGCTGGTATCCGCTCCCATGGGTGGGCTTTCAGCTCGACTCGCAACTGCCCCTCTTTGACAGCGGCTTCACCGAGGTCAACTCGAGCGTGAACTTCATGGTGAACAAATCGGTCAGCGTCAACGTCGGCCAGCGCTACATCGACGGAAACGAGCAGTTTCCAAACAGCAACCTCGTCAGCTTCGGCGGCTACTACCGCATCAATGACAACTGGGCTCTCAGCTTCCGCGACCAATACGAATTCACCGACAGCGTCCTGGAAAGCCAAGTCTATCAGGTGCACCGCGACCTATCGAGCTGGGTCGCCTCGCTCGGCCTCAGCGTCCGCGACAACCGCGGCGTCAATGATGTCGGCGTGCTGCTGACCTTTACCCTGAAAGATCTGCCGAATATCCGCGCCCCATTCTCCCTCGATCCCACCGGCACCAGCGGCAGCGGCAGCGGGAAAAACCGCTAGGCACCGGGCCGCGGCCTTTCAACCGCCGGATCCGCTTCATCCTTGCGCCGGGTCTGCGTCCTGCTCTTAATCCCCGGCCTTCCGGACCGGGCTATGAGAGCCACGACCGGACATTTAGGAAACAACACACCACTACTGCTCGAATATGGAACTCTGCATCATCGGCTCGGGATACGTCGGCCTCGTCTCAGGCGCCTGCTTCGCCGAAGTCGGCCATCACGTAGTTTGCGTTGATAACGACCAGCGCAAGGTCGATGCCCTCCAGGCCGGCAAGATCCCGATCTACGAGCCCGGCCTCGAAGACCTCGTCCATCGCAACGTCGCCGCCAAGCGCCTGCGCTTCACCAATTCCATCGAGGACGGCGTCGATCACTCGCAGATCATCTTCATCGCCGTACCCACCCCGCCGCAAGCCGATGGCAGCGTCGATCTCACTTTCATCGAGCGCGTCGCCCGCGAAATCGCAGGCGTCCTCAAGCCTGGCCAGTATCGCGTCGTTGTCGATAAATCCACAGTGCCCGTGAAGACCGGCGAAAAGGTCGCCGAGACCATCAAGCGCTACAACAAGAGCGCGGAGTTCGACGTGGTCAGCAATCCCGAGTTCCTCCGCGAAGGCTGCGCCGTACCCGACCTGATGAACCCGGATCGCGTCGTCATCGGCTCCGCCAGCCAGCGGGCCACGGACCTGATGAAAAACGTCTATCAGCCCTTCAAGGCGCCGATCCTCGTCACCGACATCAACAGCGCCGAACTCATCAAGCACGCGGCAAACTCCTTCCTCTCGCTGAAAATCAGCTACATCAACGCCGTCGCCGCCATCTGCGAGGCCAGCGGTGCGGATGTGGAAATGGTCGCGGACGGCATCGGCATGGACAGGCGCATCGGCCGCAATTTCCTCAACGCCGGCCTCGGCTACGGAGGCTCCTGCTTTCCAAAGGACGTGAAGGCCTTCATCGCCATCAGCAAACAGCTCGGCACGCCCTTCAAGCTGCTCGAGGAAGTCGAGCGCATCAATGAGGGCATGCTCGAACGCTTCATCTCCAAGCTCCGCGAGGCACTCTGGGTCTTGAAGGACAAGAAGATCGCCGTCTGGGGCCTCACTTTCAAACCCGACACCGACGACGTCCGGAACTCAGTCGCCATCGAACTCGTCAACCGTCTCGTCGCCGAAGGTGCGCACGTCACCGCCTACGATCCGAAGGGCGCGGAGAAAGCCGTCGAGTGGAAGCTCATCGATCCCGCGAAAGTGAAGCTCGTGTCGGCCCCGATCGAGGCGGTGGACGGCGCGGAAGCGCTCCTGCTCGCCACGGAGTGGAAGGAATTCCTCAACCAGGATTTCTCCGAGGTGAAAGCCCGCATGCACACCCCGCTCATCTTTGACGGCCGCAATCTCTTCAACCCCGAAACCATGCGCGAGCACGGCTTCGACTACCGCGCAGTCGGCCGCCCGTAGCAGCTGAGCTTTCCCAATCCCGAGAAACCCAAAGCATGAAGCCTTGCCCATCTTGCAAGGCCCGCCTCGCGGACAATGCTCAGACCTGCCCGCATTGCGGCAAGCGATTTACCAGCCCGCTGGTGGTGATCCTCGCGGTGATTTTCGCTGCACTTTTCATATGGAAATTCCTCGCTGGATCGTGACGCGCGCACTCACGCTGCGCCTAGGATAGGCATTCTGGCTGCCCTAGTCGGACAGGAAGTTCGTCGCCCAAAGAAAACGCCCTCCGTCCCGGAGGGCGTTTTCCTTTTCCCGGCTTCGCCTTTCGCCTTTCGCCTTCCGCCTTTCCATCTCATCCTTTTCCCCATGCCCGCCAACCCGCGCCAGTCATGCATCCGCGCGCTTCTCGAATGGGAGAAGGGCAAGCACTTCTCCGACGAAATCCTCCACACCGCGCTGGACCGCGAGCCCCTCTCCCCGCTCGACCGTGCCTTCTTCATGGAGACGTTCTTCGGCGTCCTCCGCAATCTCAGCCGCCTCGACTTCCTCATCGGCCGCCTCCGCGAAGCGCACATCGACGCGCAAACCCGCGCCATCCTCCGCCTCGGGCTCTACCAGATTTTCCACATGCGCACCGCGGACCACGCCGCGGTCAATGAAACCGTCAACCTCGCAGTCCGCGCCCGCGGCCTTGTGAACGCCGTCCTCCGCCGTGCCCTCCGCGAAAAGGCGGCACTCGAAAGCGCGCTCGCCGCCGCCGGCCCCGCAGTCGCCACCTCCCATCCGGAATTCCTTCTCGCCCGCTGGAACGCCGCCTTTGGCCCCGACGCAACCCGCCGCCTCTGCGAATGGAACAACCGCCCAGCCGACGTCCACGTCCGCGCCAATGAACTCCGCGTCACCCCCGGCGAACTCCTCCGCAGCGCGCCTTCCGCCGAGCCCTCGCCCGCGCACCCGCTCGCCATCCGGGTGAAGCAGATCCCGTATTCGTGGATCGCCCACGGCCTCTGCTACGTGCAGGACCCGAGCACCCTCATGGCGTGCGATCTCCTCGCGCCGCAGCCCGGCGACTTCGTGCTCGATGCGTGCGCCGCGCCCGGCGGCAAGACCACCTACCTCGCCCAGCTCATGCGCAACGAGGGGCGCATCGTCGCCTGCGATCTCTACGAAAGCCGCGTCGCCCGCCTGCGCGAAAACATCGCACGGCTCGGCGTCACCATCGCCCAGGCCATCCAGCACGACTGCATGCAGGCCGGCCCGCCGCTCACGCCGGGCAGCTTCGACCGCATCCTCGTCGATGCCCCGTGCAGCAATACCGGCGTCATCCGCCGCCGCGTCGATGTCCGCTGGCGGCTCACCGACGAGGACTTCATCCGCATGCCCGCCCAGCAGCTCGCGCTGCTCAGGCGCACCGCCACACTTCTCAAGCCGGGTGGCTCGCTCGTCTATTCCACCTGCTCGCTCGAGCCGGAGGAAAACGACCGCGTCGTCGAGCAGGCGCTGGCCGCCATCCCCGGCCTCCGCTTCCTCGAAAGCCGCCGCACCCTCCCCTTCGCCGACGCCGTGGACGGCGCGTTTGCCGCGAAGTTCACGCGCGACTGATCGCGTCCAAATCGCGTGTCATCCTGAGCGAAGCGGACGCGGAAAGGCGGGCGCAGCGGAGTCGAAGGACCCCGAAGATTCACGGGCAGTATCGCACGCAATCGCCGGGGTCCTTCGACTCCATTCCGTTTGCAGAGCCAAACGGAACTCCGCTCAGGATGACCGCCAAGGTGGGTGTTACTTCCCGAGCACCTCGGCGAAAAAATCCTTCATCTCCACCCAAGACGCCTTGTCCGCCGCCTCGTTGTAGGCCGCGCCTTTGCTGTTATCGCTGCCCGCCTTCGGATTCGTGAAGGAATGCACGGCGCCAGGGTACGCCACGAATTTGTTCTTCACCGCGCTCTTCGCCATCTCGTCCTTGAATGCCGCCACCTCCGCTGGCTTCACAAACGGATCGTCGGCACCGTGGCAGACGAGCACCCGGCCTTTGATGTTCTTCGCGTCCTCCGGCGTCGGCGAGTCGAGCCCGCCGTGGAAGCTCACGATCGCCCGCACGTCCGCGCCGCTCCGCGCCAGCTCCAGCACCGTCGTCCCGCCGAAGCAGTAGCCGATCGCCGCGACCTTGCCCTTTTGCACGAGCGGATTCTTCACGAGCTGCTCCAGCCCCGCCTTCACGCGCGCCCGCAGCACGGGGCGGTCGCCCTTGTATTTGCCGGCCTGCGCGGCGCAGTCCTTCGGGTCCGTCGGCCGCACGCCCTTTCCGTAGATGTCGGCGCAAAACGCCACATAGCCCAGCCCCGCAAGCTGCTCCGCGCGGCCTTTCACGTAGTCGCCCAGCCCGGTCCAGTCCTGCACCACGAGCACGCCTGGCCGCGGTTTGTCGCTGGCGTCGTCGTAGGCGAGAAAGCCCTCGCACACCGTGTCGCCGTCCTTGTACTCGACGACCTCGGTTTTGATCTTGGCGAAAGCGGAGGAACCCAGCGCAGCGAGCGCGGCAACGGCGGAGAGGAGGGCGATAGTTTTCATGGAGTCGAAATTAACGCGGCGATTGGTGTTCGTAAATCATCGTGAAAATGGCTGCGCGCGACCGAGGAAAGAATCCTGGTTCTTCCCTTCGGGCGCAGGAGCGCTCGGGGTGAAGATGCAGGAGAAGAAGGCACCGCATGAGATCGCGAAGCGCCTTCAATCACACCCCTCGCGACTTCCGCCCGCCGCACACCTCGCCAATCGCCAACGCCACGGCCTCGACGGCCCTCGCGAGCTGCGCGTCCGTGATGCAGTATGGCGGCATCAGCACCACCAGATCGCGAATCGGCCGCGTGAGCAGTCCGTGCTTTCGCGCCGCGAGACAGACGCGCGCTCCGGTCAGATTTTCGGGTGGAAAAGGCTCGCCGTTTTCCCGCCGCAGCTCGATCCCCGCGATGAATCCGCACTGCCGCACCTCACCCACGCCCGGCAGCGGGCGCAGCCCGGCGAGCAGTCCGGCGAAGCGCGCGATCTGCCCCTGCAGCCGCTCCAGCACTTGCTCTTCACGGAAGATCGCGAGATTCGCCAGCGCCGCGGCGCAGCCGAGCGGGTTCGCGGTGTAGCTGTGGCCGTAGTAGAGCGTGCGCTCGGGACCGCCGAGGAAGGCGGAGAAAATGCGCTCCGTCGTGAGCGTCGCCGCCAGCGGCAGGTAGCCGCCGGTCAGCCCTTTTGCCAGCGCGATGAAATCCGGGATCACGCCCTCCTGCTCGCAGGCAAACATCGTCCCCGTGCGGCCAAAGCCCGTCATCACTTCATCGAGAATCAGCAGCACGCCCTGCGCGTCGCACCACGCGCGCAGCTCAGCGAGCATCCCGCGCGGCCAGAGCCGCATCCCCGCCGCGCCTTGAATCAGCGGCTCGATGACGACTGCGGCGATCATCCCGGAATCCAGCGCCCGCAATTCATCCATCGACGCCACGTGCTCCGCCGGAAACTGCCACGCGGAAAACTTTCCATGAAACGCCGGGATGCCGCCGAGACTCGACGCGCCCATCGTGTCGCCGTGATACGCGCCGGAAAATGCCACAAACCGCGTGCGCTGCGGCTGCCCGGTCTGCTGCCAGAATTGCGCCGCCATCTTCAAAGCCACCTCGATCGCCGTGGAGCCGTCGTCCGAAAAGAAGACGCGCGTCAGCGAATCCGCCGGCCACAGCGCGGCCAGCTCCTCCGCAAGCTGCGCGGCGGGCGGATGCGTGAAACCGAGAAACGACGTGTGCGCCACGCGGTCGAGCTGCGCGCGGATCGCCGCGTCGATCCGCGGATGCCGGTGCCCGTGCAGGTTCGTCCAGATCGAGGAGTTGCCGTCGATGTACTCCCGCCCCTCGCTGTCGCGCAGGATCGCGCCCTCCCCCTCGACCAACACCAGCGGCTCATGCCCCGCGGCGCACCAGTCGCGGTGCTGCGTGAATGGATGCCACGCGTGCGCCTTGTCGGCTTCCGCCGCGGATCGCGTTTCAGCTTTCACAAAGGCACACCGTCATCCTGTGAGACTGTGAAATCAGTCGAGGAGTCCGGGCGCAGGAGCGCCTGGCTCCGCTGGTCCCCCTCGGAGCCAAGCGCTCCTGCGCGCCGGGCCCGGCGCTCCTGCGCCAGTCCCGCGAATGGGCGAAACTCCAACGGCTTTTTCCTCGACCTGCGAGCGGAGTTTCGGCTTTGCCAAGCGGAGCGAAGCCCGCCGGAACTCCGCTCAGAATGACGCTTCGGTTTTCGACGATGGCACGCCGCGCATCCATCACGCTTCGTCCTCCCCATCCGCCTCCACCCACGTCCCGCCGCGATCCGTGATCATCTTCTCGATCGCTGCGAGGTCCTCGAAGGAAAGATGCTTGCGCTGGTATTTGCGGAAGAGCACGTCGCGAAGCGCGACGAGGTCCTCCATCAGCGGCTCGTCGTAGTAGGTCCACGAGAGGTCGTGCTTGAGCTTGGCCTGCAAGCGCCAGCGCTTGCCAAATTTCTCGGCG
>JANOBH010000176.1:0-8168 GCA_031411535.1 Chthoniobacter sp.
GGGTGGAGAGGTCGGCCCCCGGCTCAAGTTGCTCCGCACTACGCTACGCTTCGTGCTCCGCAACCTGAGCCGCTTCCCCGCAGCCGGGGCGGGTCAAATCTCAACGACCGTTACTGGGTCAGTTTTGCACGAGCGTTGATAACGGAAGCTCGCGCCGGTCACAGACTACCGCCAAAGACGCTTGAGCCTATCCGACTCCCTCTGGCGTGCTCCCCGAAAGTTGATTCAGGCGCTATGAGAGTTCGCTGCGCGTGAGCGCCGCCGAACTCTCACCATGAAACGCAAACGACACACACCCGAAGAGATCATCAAGAAGCTGCGTGAGGCGGTGACACAGCTGGCCGGAGGCCAGAGCGTAGAGGCCGTCTGCAAGAAGTTGGAAGGCAGCCCGCCGACCTACCACCGCTGGCGGCAGGAATACGGCGGAGGCAGGGAGGAGACGGTCAAACGATTGAAGGCGCTGGAGAAGGAAAACACGCAGATCAAGAAGCTGGTGGCCACCCAAACCCGGAAACCCAACAGAAACTCTCATAGCAACTGGATCAACAACCGGGGGCACGCCAACTCGTTCTCGAAGGGCGTCATGGAGGACAATCGGCGATCGTTCTGCGTGTTTACTGTGCGCACAAGCTGGTTATCGCTCCCCGTCCGACGGGGCGGTTGGCGTTGGGGGGCGACCGGACGGCATCCGTCGTTTGCAAACCCGGCGTCACCCGGCCCGCTGGCTCCAAGCGGCGGAATATCTTTGTCACACATTTGCTTGCCGCCCGCCCGTACGCCGGCATAGTGTGCTCCCGGCGGGCCGTTCCAGGAAATGGAGCGAAGCGACTCGGCGAAGATTCGATAGAATGTCGGGGTGTAGCTTAGCTTGGTAGAGCGCCTGGTTTGGGACCAGGAGGTCGCAGGTTCAAATCCTGTCACCCCGACCATCGGCTGTTTTTGGAAGGCGGCGGACACCTTGCGAAGGTGATAGGTAACTTTTTTGCAAAAGCGAAACAATCTCCTTGCGTGCAGTGAAAAGGCGTCGGAGACTCCGCGTCCATTTTGTCGCGGGGATTTGTCACCCGCGCTATTTTCGTCTTGAGCACCGCCGCCGCCCGCCCGAAAAATTTTCCGCAGAGATACCGTGACGCAGGGGATGATATTCGTCCCCTGCGTCGCTGTGTCTCTGCGGTTTTCGTGCTGCCGGAGTTTTGGCCGAAAACCGAATCGTAAATATTTTGACGCTCGCTTCGTCAGCCGGTTGGCGGAGTCAAGAGCGCTGAGCAGAAACCGGCAAAACGAGCATCACTTCCATGTCTGAACGCAAATACTTTGGCAAACTCCGGGAAGGCGCTGAACCGCCGAACCTTATCGAGGTCCAACTCGACAGCTACATCGAATTTCTCCAGCAGGACGTGACTCCGAGCCGGCGGAAAATGACGGGCCTCCAAGCCGTGTTCAAGGAGGTATTCCCGATCCAGAGCTACGACGAGAAGGTGACGCTCGATTTTGCAAGCTACGAGATCGGCGAGCCAAAGCTGAGCATCCGCGAGGCGATGCGCGAGGGGCTGACCTTCAGTGCGCCGCTCCACGTGACCTTTCAGCTCAGGGAGGAGAAGGGGACGAAAGAGGAGAAGGTGTATATGGGCGAAATCCCACTGATGACGCCTCAAGGCACATTTGTCATCAACGGTGCGGAGCGCGTGGTGGTGTCTCAGTTGCACCGGTCGCCGGGCATTTGTTTCGAGTCGTCACTGCATTTGAATGGCAAGGTGCTATTCAGCTTCCGCATCATCCCGGACCGCGGTTCGTGGGTGGAGGTTCAGTTCGACACAAACGACCTGCTTTACGTCTATCTCGACCGCCGGAAGCGCCGCCGGAAATTTCTCGCGACCACATTCCTCCGGGCGCTCGGGCACGGCTCGGACGAGGAAATCATCAAGCTATTTTACACCGTCGAGAACCTCAAGCTCAGTGAGAGCTTGGAGGAGGAGGAGATCGCCACGAAAGTGCTGATCGCCGACGTGCGGGATGGCGAGATCACCGTGGCGCGCGCCTTTGAGCCGCTGACAAAGGCTACCATCCGCCAAGTCATCGCGCTGGGTGTGAAAAGCGTGCAGGTCGTCGATACGAAGCTTGATGACACTGTCATCAAGGCGCTGAAAAAGGATCCGGCACACGACGAGGAAGAGGCGTTGAAGGACATTTACCGCCGACTCCGTCCTGGCGACCCACCCACGGTGCCGAACGCGCGGGGCCTCCTGAAGCGTCTGTTTTTCGACCCGAAAAAATACGACCTCGGTCGTGTCGGACGGCATAAGCTCAACCAGAAAATGGGCATCGATGTCGCGCTTGATGAGCGAACGATGACGAAGGTGGACTTCATCGCGGCGATGAAATATCTCATCGGCCTGCGCCGAGGGGAAGGCACGCTTGATGACATCGATCACCTCGGATCGCGCCGCGTGCGCACCGTGGGAGAATTGCTCGCAAATCAATGCCGCGTTGGCCTCGCCCGCACCGAGCGGTTGGTCAAGGAGCGCATGACACTCTTCGACGTGAACATCGAGGGCATGACACCGCAGAAGCTGATCAATCCGAAAGCGCTGTCCGCGGTCATCCGTGATTTCTTCGGGCGGAGCCAGCTTTCGCAGTTCATGGATCAGACGAACCCGCTCGCAGAGCTTACCCACAAGCGCCGTCTGTCGGCCCTTGGGCCAGGAGGCCTCTCGCGGGATCGCGCAGGTTTCGAGGTGCGCGACGTGCACCCCTCGCACTACGGGCGCATCTGCCCGATCGAGACGCCGGAAGGTCCGAACATCGGACTCATTTCGTCGATGTCCACGTTTGCCCGGATCAACGACTTCGGCTTCATCGAGACGCCATATCGCAAGGTCGAAAACGGTCGAGTGACCGACAAGATCGACTTCCTAACCGGTGACAAGGAGGAGAATTTCCTTGTTGCCCAGGCCAACGCCGCGTTCGACGAAAAAGGCCATTACACGAGCGACAAAGTGAGCGTGCGCTACCGCGGCGACTTCCTCGAAGTCGAGCCGTCGAAAGTCCACTACATGGACGTCTCGCCAAAGCAGCTTGTCTCGGTTGCCGCCGGCCTGATTCCATTCCTCGAACACGACGACGCCAACCGAGCGCTCATGGGCTCGAACATGCAGCGCCAGGGCGTCCCGCTCCTCATTTCCGAATCACCAATCGTTGGCACCGGAATGGAGGGAAAAGTCGCCCGGGATTCGAAAGCGGTGATCGTCGCCGAATCGAACGGCAAGGTCGCAAGTGTTAGTGGCGACCTCATTGTCATCACCAAGGACGGCGAAATGCCCGAGGGAAAAAAGAAGCTCAAGCATGACCCGGAGGAGGGCGTGTACCTCTACGACCTGCGCAAATTCATGCGCTCGAACGCGGGCACATGCGTGAACCAGAAGCCAATCGTCAAGAAAGGCCAGTCCGTGAAGAAGGGCGATGTCATCGCCGACGGCCCGAACACTGAGAAAGGCGAGATCGCCCTCGGGCGAAACGTGCTCGTCGCGTTCATGCCTTGGAACGGTTACAACTTCGAGGACGCCATCACGATTTCCGAGAAGGTCGTGAAGGAAGACATCTACACCTCGATTCACATCGACGAGTTTGATATCGGAGCCCGCGACACCAAGCTGGGACCGGAGGAAATCACACGCGACATTCCGAACGTCAGCGAGGAAGCGCTTCGCAACCTCGGCCCCGACGGCGTCATCCGCGTCGGTGCGGAGGTCAAGCCTGGCGACATCCTCGTCGGCAAGATCACGCCCAAGTCCGAGACTGAACTCGCGCCAGAAGAGCGGCTGCTCCGCGCCATCTTCGGCGAGAAGGCGGCGGACGTGAAAGACACGTCGCTCACCGTGCCGTCCGGCACCTATGGCATCGTCATGGACGTGAAGGTTTCGAGCCGCAAGGAAGTCACGCGGATCAAGCTCTCGCCGACGGAAAGCAAGCGTCAGGCAAAGATCATCGAGGAAGACCATGCCAAGCGCAAAGACGAGCTGCACGAGCAGCTCACGGAAGCGCTTTCCAACATCCTCCTCGGCGAGAAGATCCCGCTCGACGTGGTCAATGCACAGACCGGCGAAATCATCATCCCGGCCAACCGCAAGATCACCAAGACCCTGCTGCGCAAACTGGCCGGCGTCTATGATCATGTGGACATCGACCCATCACCGATCCGCAACAAGATCCGCGAAATCATTGGCCAGTTTGAGCACAAGTTTGCCGAACTGGAACTCGAGCACGAGCGCTCGATGGACAAGGTCGAGAGCGGCGATGACGTCGATCCCGGCATCATCAAGCAGGTCGTTGTTTACGTCGCCTCCAAGCGCAAGCTGTCCGTCGGGGACAAGATGGCGGGCCGGCACGGCAACAAGGGCGTCGTCGCCAGGATCGTGCCGGAGGAAGACATGCCGTTCCTCGCCGACGGAACCCCCGTCGAGATCTGCCTCAATCCGCTTGGCGTGCCTTCGCGTATGAACGTCGGCCAGGTTCTGGAAACCCATCTTGGAGTCGCCGCGAAAGCGCTGGGCTTCAAGGTGGCCACACCCGTCTTCGACGGCATCCACGAATCGCAGATCTTCGAGTACCTCAAGCAGGCTCGGAAGGTCGAGGGCTACACGTGGATCAATGAGACAGGCAAGGCCATGGTCTATGACGGACGCACTGGCGATGCCTTCGATCAGCCCATTGTCGTCGGTTACATCTACATGCTGAAACTCGGCCACTTGGTCGCCGACAAGATCCACGCCCGCGCGGTCGGACCTTACTCGCTCGTCACCCAGCAACCGCTGGGCGGCAAGGCCCAGTACGGCGGCCAGCGTTTCGGTGAGATGGAGGTGTGGGCGCTCGAAGCCTACGGCGCGGCCTACACGCTGCAGGAGCTCCTGACCGTGAAATCCGACGACGTGGCCGGACGCACGCGCATCTACGAGTCGATCGTCAAAGGCGACAACTCGCTGGAAGCCGGCACGCCTGAGTCCTTCAACGTGCTCATCAAGGAAATGCAGTCCCTCGGCCTCGACGTGAAAGTCGGCGGCAAGGCGCCGGCGGCACTGACCGCCGGCCTTCTCTAACCACCCGCAACCTACCTACTAGCTACCAGCTAACTATATCTATATGAGCGAACCTACTTTTCGTGAATTGATGGGTGAGGAACGGGCCGTTGGATTTGATCAGGTCGGCATCACCGTCGCCTCTCCCGAGGCCATCCGGTCATGGTCGAGCGGCGAGGTCAAGAACCCCGAGACAATCAACTACCGGACGTTCAAGCCGGAGAAGGGAGGTCTTTTCTGCGAGCGCATTTTCGGCCCGACCCGGGACTGGGAATGCTCGTGCGGCAAATACAAGCGGATCAAACACAAGGGTGTCATCTGCGACCGTTGCGGCGTCGAGGTCACCCTAGCCCGCGTCCGCCGCGAGCGCATGGGCCACATCGAGCTCGCCGTGCCGGTGACCCACATCTGGTTCTACAAGTGCATGCCTTCCCGGATCGGCCTCATGCTCGACATGAGCGGCCGCCAGCTTGAGCGCGTCATCTATTACGAGGACTACCTCGTCATCGATCCCGGCCAGACCCCGCTGACTAAGTGCCAGCTACTCACCGAAGTGGAATACCGAGAGGCGCTCGACCAATACGGCGAGACCTTTGTCGCCGGCATGGGTGCCGACGCCATTCGCAAGCTGCTTTCGACCGTCGATCTCTCGGAAAACCAGAAAGAGCTGGAAGAGGCGATGGGCACCACGCGTTCCAAGCAGATCCGCAAGAAGCTCGCGAAGCGACTAAAGCTCGCACAAGGTTTCGCCAACTCGCACACGCGTCCCGAGTGGATGATTCTTGAAGTGCTGCCGGTCATCCCGCCCGACCTGCGCCCGCTTGTGCCGCTCGAAGGCGGACGGTTCGCGACCAGCGATCTGAACGATCTCTACCGCCGCGTCATCAACCGGAACAACCGTCTCAAGAACCTGCTCCAGCTCAAGACGCCAGACGTCATCATCCGGAACGAAAAGCGCATGCTTCAGGAAGCAGTCGATGCACTTTTCGACAACGGCCGCCACGGGCGCGCCGTCACCGGCGCTGGAAACCGCCCGCTCAAATCCCTGAGCGACATGCTCAAGGGCAAGGGTGGCCGTTTCCGCCAGAACCTGCTCGGCAAGCGCGTCGATTACTCGGGCCGGTCCGTCATCGTCATCGGGCCGGAGCTGAAGCTCCACCAGTGCGGTCTGCCAAAGAAAATGGCGCTCGTGCTTTTCGAGCCTTTCATCATTCGCCGCCTCAAGGAACTCGGCTACGTGCACACGGTACGCTCGGCCAAGAAAATGATCGAGCGGCAGACGCCGGAGGTCTGGGACATTCTGGAAGAAGTCACCAAAGGCCACCCGGTCCTCCTCAATCGCGCGCCTACGCTGCATCGTCTGTCGATCCAGGCATTTGAACCGCAGCTCATCGAGGGTGAGGCCATCCGCATTCATCCGCTCGTCTGCACGGCTTACAACGCGGACTTCGACGGTGACCAGATGGCCGTCCACGTCCCGCTGTCGGTCGAAGCGCAGATGGAGGCGCGCATGCTCATGCTGGCGCCGAACAACCTCTTCTCGCCAGCGAGCGGCAAGCCGATCACCACGCCTTCCCAGGATCTCGTCCTCGGCTGCTACTACCTCACGCAGACGCCGCGGAAACTTGCAGTTGGCAAGGAAGCGGACCGTGTTTCGCTTTTCGCGGACGCGACCGAAATCGAGTTCGCCATGGCCGAGGGCAGCATCAAGGTCCACGACCGCATTCGCTTCAAGAACCCGGACAAGGGCAAGGTCACCGTTTACGGCGATCCGGACAAGAACGTCATCGAAACCACTGCGGGCCGGGTCGTCTTCAACGAGATCTGGCCGCAAGGCGTCGGTTTCTTCAACAAAGCCTGCGGGAAGAAGCAGATCTCGGATGTTATCTTCCGCACCTATCAGGCGGCTGGTCACCAAGCGACGGTCGATACCCTCGATCGGCTCAAGGAACTCGGCTTCTACTGGGCGATGAAGGCGGGCGTATCCATCGGCATCATCGACATGATCATTCCGAAGGAAAAGCACACCGAGCTGGAAGGCGCCTACAAGCAGATCGCCATCGTCGAGAAGCAGTACCGTTCCGGCATCATCACGGATGGCGAGCGCTACAACAAGATCATCGACGTCTGGACCCACGCCGGCAACACCATCGCCGACGTCATGATCCAGACCCTTGAGCACAACGAGGGCCGCAAGGAACTCAACCCGGTGTACGTCATGGTCGACTCCGGGGCGCGCGGCAACAAGCAGCAGGTAAAGCAGCTCGCCGGCATGCGCGGACTAATGGCCAAGCCCTCTGGCGAAATCATCGAGCGCCCGATCACCTCGAACTTCCGCGAGGGTCTGAACGTGATGGAATACTTCATCTCCACGCACGGCGCCCGCAAGGGTCTCGCCGACACCGCGCTCAAGACCGCCGACTCCGGCTACCTCACGCGCAAGCTCGTCGATGCGTCGCAGGACGTCATCATCTACGAGGAAGACTGCGGCACCACGCTCGGCATCGTCGTGCGTCCGATCTATGAGGGTGATGAGGAGGTCGTCGATCTCGCCACCCGTCTCATCGGCCGCGTCAGTTGCGAGACCGTGAAGGATCCCGTCACCGCCACCACCGTGTTGAAAAAGAACACGCTGATTGATGAGAAGACAGCGCTCGCCGTCGAGAAGATCGGCATCGAGCACCTCAAGATCCGCTCCGTCCTCACTTGCGAAAGCAAGCGCGGCTGCTGCGCAAAGTGCTACGGCCGCAATCTCGCGACGGGCCAGATGGTGAAGCTTGGCGAAGCAGTCGGCATCATCGCCGCGCAATCCATCGATAAAAACAAAACCCTGAGTCTGTTTTAGATTTTCAAATTGATCTCTTAAGTTTGTATAACTTTTTTGATCTGTGCTTTTAATAAGTTGATCCAGCACTGCAGTTGAAATTTTTAATACCGGTAAAGTACTATCCGACAGACTTCCTTCAATTTTAATATCTTTAGAGTTTTTATCTGAAATAAAAATAACTCCGGCAGCCCCTTTATTTTTGGCTACAGTAATCTTATGTTGCGGGCGAGAATAAGAAAGTAAATGCAACTTGGTGTTTTTTTCAGGGC
>JANOBH010000177.1:0-1935 GCA_031411535.1 Chthoniobacter sp.
GGGCCCGGCGGAATTTAGAATTCGACCATCCGGAGCCGCTCGGGGTAAATCCGCGCGCACGATTTCCTCACATGCAAAATCTTTCCCCCCTCCCGTGAAACGCCGCCTTTTGGACCTACTCGGATGCCCGGTCTGCCGGCAGGCTCTCTCGCTCACCGTCACGCGGGAGGAAGGAGAAGAAATCGAAGAGGGGGAGCTGTCGTGCCCGGCGTGCCGGAAGACGTTTCCGATTGTCGGGGCGATTCCGCGCTTTGTGGAGCGGCAGAATTACGCCGACTCCTTCGGCCTGCAGTGGAACAAGTATGCCCGGCTACAGTTGGACTCCCAGAACGGCACCTCTTTCTCGCGGGAGCGCTTTTACGGAATCACCGAATGGACGCCGGAATCGCTGCGCGGGGCCGTGGTCCTGGACGGCGGATGCGGCGCGGGCCGATTTGCCGAGATCGCCCTGGCGGATGGCGCGGAAGTCATCGCCCTCGACCTGAGCTCGGCCGTGGACGCATGCCGGAAAAACCTGGCGGCGCACCCGAAGCTGCACTGCGTCCAGGGCTCGCTCTTCGAGCTGCCCTTCCGGGACCGCGCCTTTGACACCGTGTATTCGATCGGCGTCATCCAGCACACGCCTGACCCGCGGCGCGCGGTCGAGAGCCTGTGCGAAAAGGTGGCGCCGGGCGGCCGGATCGGCCTCTGGATCTACGAGCGCGACTGGAAATCCTACATCGGCACCATCGGTTTCAAGTATGCTCTGCGCCCCCTGACGAAACGCTGGCGCACCGCCACGCTCGAAAAATTCATCCGCGTGCTGGAGGCGGTCTGCTGGCCGGTGGTGTGGTGCGCGCGTCCGCTCGGCACTTTGGGGAAGGCGATCATGCGGATGCTGCCGCTCTCATGCGCCCATCTCCAGAAAGTCCCGCTTTCCGACGAGGACTTCCGCGAGTGGATCCGGCTCGATACATTCGACATGCTTTCCCCGGCGTACGACTCGCCGCAGCGCTACCCCGTCGTCCAGTCGTGGCTCGAAAAGGCGGGGCTCCGGCCGGACCGCCGCCATCCGCACGGCGCGATTTCCATCACCGCCACGCGAGCCCCCGATCCGGCTCCCGCGCCTCAGAGATAGCGGTCCGCCCAGATTTCAAAGGCCACCACGGCGTGCAGCTTGCGGGCGAAATTGCGCCGGCCGCTGAGGTGCGCGTCCACGGTGCGCTGGAGCGTCGCGGGGTTGAGCAGGCCGCGGTTTTTGGTGCGTTTCGCGCCGGTGTACTCCAGCAGCAGGCCGCGCAGCGGGCCGCGGTACCATTCGTCGATCGGCATTCCGAATCCCTGCTTGGGCCGCTCGAAAAGCGCCTTCGGGACGTGCTTCGCGAGAATCCGCCGGAGGATCGCCTTGCCGCCGCCGGCGGGATTCACACGGCAGCGGTAGGCGAGCGCCTGCAGGACAAACTGTTCGTCGAGGAACGGGCTGCGCGCTTCGAGGCCCACGGCCATGCTCGCCCGGTCCACCTTCGTCAGGATGTCGCCGACCAGATACGTCTCCATGTCGGTGAGCATGAAGCGCTCGATTTCGGAAAACCCGCCGAAGCGCTGCCACGCCTCCGCGAAGGCATCGCCGGCCGGATCCCCGGCGCCGGGCGCGGTGAGCAGCGGACCGAGTTCCGCCTTTTTCCACAGCGTGGAAAGCCAGCGCGCCAGCTCCGGCGCCGAACCGGTCGCGGCAGCTTCCAGGCTCTTCTTCAGCCGGTCGCCGCCGGGGCCGCGCGCCAGCAGGCGGAGGATGCCGAGCGCGGGACGCGGCAGGCGGGCCTGGATTTTCCGCGCGGCGGCGAACTGCCGGTATTTCTCGTAGCCGCAGAAGAGCTCGTCGCCACCGTCTCCGGAGAGCGCCACCGTGACCTCGCGTTTCGTTTCGCGCGAAATGACATACGTCGGCAGAAAGGA
>JANOBH010000178.1:0-2542 GCA_031411535.1 Chthoniobacter sp.
CGGCGATCACACCGCGCGCGGTGAGATTGATTTCACGAACCTCCACGACCCGTCGCTCAAGCTCGGAGTCACCAGCGCAAAGAGCGGCGTGCGTCTGTTTCCCGCGGAGGAGGGCCGCGGGGGAATAGTGGCCGATGCGACCCTCGCACTCCTGGTGACCGGCCCCCTCAGCGCCGCGACGGTGAGCGGCGACGCGACGATCATGGCGGCGTCTGTCGAGGGCTTCGACCGGGCGCAGGTGGAGAAATGGCTGGCTGGCGATGTGGCGTGCGAATTGCCGCCGGTGCTGGCGCTAAAGGGCGGACCGGGGAACGCATGGCGGTTCGACGTGCGCGGCAGCGCCGGGGGCGTGCGGCTTTTCGGCGAGGCGATGTCCGCCGATGTGCGGCTGACCGGCACCGGTGCGGAGCCCGCGCTGGTCGGCAGCGTAAAATTCACACCCGGCGGCGGCAGTGGCGTTCGCGCCGGCGGCGGGCAACTCGATGTGAGGCAGGCGACGGTTGAGTTTCGGGACGGCTTCCCGGTGAGTCCGCTCGTCTCCGTCGAGGCGCTCGGCGTGGTCGCCGGGGAGGGCTTCTCGATCCGGCTGACGGGCACGCTGCAAGACCCGATGCGTGTCTTCGTCTGCAATCCTCCGCTGACCGGGACGGTGATCCGCCGTGCGCTCAGCGGCGAGACGGCGGCGCGGTATTTTTCCGGCGAGAACCGGTTCTCGCTGCTTGTGCCGGCGGAGTTGCGCGAGGGCGTCGAGCTTTCTGAATGGCCGGAGATCCGCGCGGAGACGGCGGCTCCGGCGGTAGGAAACCCACCCGCCCCGACCGGCGGAGCACCGCTGTGAGCGAGGAGAAAGCGCCCCGCCGCCGCCGCGCCGGGTTGTTCATCGGCCGCTATTTCGGGATCGCCTTTTACCTCGATGCGTCCTGGTTCCTGATCGCGGCGATCGTCACCTATTCGTTCTCGACCGACTACTTCCCGCACCGTCTCGCCCGCCCGCCCGACGCCACCACCTTTTTCCTCGGGCTCACCACGGCGGTGCTTTTTTTCCTCAGCATCCTGCTGCACGAACTCGGGCACAGCCTCATCAGCCAGCGGTGCGGCATCCCGGTGCCGCGCATCACGCTGCTTTTCATCGGCGGCCTCGCGGAGATTTCGCGCGAGCCGGACGACGCCAAATCCGAGCTGAAGATCGCGCTCGGCGGCCCCGCGGTCAGCGTCTTCCTCGGGGTCTCCGCGCTCCTGGTGTCGTGGGGTTTCGAGTCGCTCGGCTGGGTGGCGGCGGGGCTCGTCTGCCAGTTACTCGCGATCACGAATCTGACGCTCGTCGTTTTCAACATGATCCCCGGCTACCCGCTCGACGGCGGGCGGGTGCTCCGCGCGCTGCTCTGGGCGCGGTCGGGCCGGCTGCGCTGGGCCACGTTCGTGTCGTCGCGCATCGGCATCGGCTTTAGCTGGCTGCTCATCTTCCTCGGTGCGTGGATGCTGCTGCGGCAGAACTGGAGCGGGCTGACATTCCTGCTCATAGGCTTCTTTCTCAAAAGCGCCGCCGAGAGCGGCTACGCGAATGCGATCCAGCGCGAGATGCTCGCCGGTGTCCGCGTGCGCGACCTGATGACGTCGAACCCCGCATCCATCCCCGACAGCATGCCGTTGAACCTCGCGGTCGAGGATTTTTTCCTCGCGGGCCACCACGTCGCCTATCCGGTCTGCACTACGGAAGGCGAGTTCCGCGGCCTGCTGAGGCTGGATTTCCTCAAAGCGATCCCGCGCGAGAAATGGCCCTACGTTTCCGCGGGCGATGTGGTCGCCGAGAAAAGCGCCGACGCCCTGCGCATCGGCGTCAACGAGTCCGCCGCCCGAGCCATGCGCATGCTCCTCGCGCCCGAACTGAGCCGCCTCGCCGTCGTCGAGGACGGCAAGCTGGTCGGCATCGTCACCCGGCACGACATCCTCCACTTCATCGAGATCCACACGGAGCTGGAAGAGTAGCGCGCCGCACCGCTACTCCGCTCCGGCCCCTGCAGCCCCCTTCACCGCCGCCTCGTTCCGCTCGCGGAGGCTCACCGCCCTCTTGGTGAGCGGATGGCGCGCCCCCAGCACCCTCTTTCGACCCGCCTCCGACCGCTGCGCCATCTCCAGCGCCTCGCTGAACTTGTGCTGCATCTCCAGGCACACGGCCACGTTGTAGCAGGATTCGAAGACGTGCGGATGCTCCGGCCCGAGCACTTCCTCGCGGAGGGACAGGATCTTGCGATGCTCGGCCTCCATCTCCTCCCATTTCCCCTGGGCCTGCACGGTCTCGGCCAGATTGTTGCGGCAGTTCAAGGTTTCGAGGTGGCCCGCGCCGAGCGTGATCTCGATCACCGCCAGCACCGCCCGAAGCTCCTTCTCGGCCTCGGGATACCGACCCTGGGCCTGCAGCGCGATAGCCAGATTGCTCCGGCTCGCCAGGGTGTCCGTATGCTCCTTGCCGAGCACGCGCTCGCGCACCTTTAGCACCGCCCGGTGCTCCCGCTCGGCCTCGGTGTGCTTGCCCTGGTCGTCC
>JANOBH010000179.1:0-22409 GCA_031411535.1 Chthoniobacter sp.
CCCTGCCGGTCGAGCAGCACGACTTTGCAGCCGGTGCGGAAGCCCGGATCGATGCCGAGCGTGACCTTCTGCCCGAGCGGCGAGGCCAGCAGCAGCTCGCGCAGATTGTCGGCGAAAACGCGGATCGCCTCCTCGTCCGCGCGCTTTTTGTAAAACGTGCGCGCCTCTCCTTCCATCGCGAAGCCGACCAGACGCTTGAAGCAATCCTGCACCGCAAGCTTCACCTGCTCCGCCGCGGGCGTTTTGCCTTTCACGAAAAGCCGCTCCAGCGTGCCGAGCGCCTCGAATTCATCCGGCACGAGCCGGGAAAAGAGAAAGCCCTCCGACTCCCCGCGCCGGATCGCGAGGATGCGATGCGACGGCGATTTCTCCGCCGGCTCGGTCCAGTCAAAGTAGTCTTTGAACTTCGACCCCTCCTCCTCCTTGCCGCTGATCACCTTCGATTTGATCACGCCTTTCGTGAGGTAAAGATTCCGCAACTGCGCCCGCGCCGTCGCGTCGTCATTCATGCGCTCCGCGAGAATATCGCGCGCCCCCGCCAGCGCCGCCGCCACGTCGGGCACGCTGTATTTTTTCGCGTCGATCTCGATCTCCGGCCCGACGAAGGGCACCGCCGCCACCTGCGGATCGGTCGCCGCATCCTGCGCCCAGAGCAGCTCCGCGAGCGGCTCCAGCCCTAGATCGCGGGCGACCGTCGCCTTCGTCTTCTTCTTCGGGCGGAAGGGCAGATAGATGTCCTCCAGCGTGGTCATCGTCTCGGCGGCGTCGATCTTCGCGCGGAGCGCTTCCGTCATCACCTTTCGCTCGATGAGCGACGTCACCATCGACTCGCGGCGCTTGTCCAGCTCCTCCAATTGCTCAAGCCGGTCGCGGATCGAGGTGATCTGCACCTCGTCGAGTTCGCCCGTCTTTTCCTTCCGATACCGCGCGATGAAAGGCACCGTCGCGCCCTCCTCCAGCAGGATCGCCGTGGCGGCAACCTGCCGCGGCTGGAGCTTCAGTTCGGTGACGAGTTTGGCGAGGTGTTTTTCGATCATGGCAGGTTGAGGGCCGCCGATGATGTGCCTCGCGCAAGCCGAGTCAACCGCCCGCTCGTCGCGCGGCGCATTTTCTTTCGCCGGCGCGAAATCCCCCGCGTCCGCGCGCTACTTTTTCTTCGGATCGAGGTTCGCGTCGAGGTCCGCGGGCGTGACGGTGGACGCAATCCCAGCGGCCGGGACTTCGCCTTTCGCCACCCAAACGAGCGCGTTGAGGACCGTCTTGCGGAAGTCGTCGTTGCCCCAGTTGTCATGGTAATGGCCGCCCGTAAATCCGAAGCCGCGTCCGCCGTCGGGCCGCTCGACCGCCCACATCATCGCCTCGGCCCGGCCGCTCGCCGCCTGGATGTGCGGGTAAGGGCCTTTCGGATACACGTAGGGGCCGCCGCGCACCGCGTCCCCCGGCTTGGCCACGAGGATCGGGGTGAATTTCACGCCGTCGCTCTCCTTCGCGCCGTCCGCCGTGAAGGCGTCGGCGAAGCGCATGTTGAAATACCACTCGTCCTTGATCTGGAACGGCTTCACGCCGCGCGTGACCGGATGCTCGGGGAAGCTCGCGAAGGACGGCTCCCAGATCGGATTGCACGAAAACGCATTCTCATAGTGCCCGCCGATCCAGCGCCGGAACTGCTCGCCCGCCTGGTCCGCCACCACCTCCACGCCGTAGTGCATGCAGCCGATGCCCACGCCCTTTTTCACCCACTCCTCGATCTTCGCGATGCGTGCGCCGCCGCCCTGCACGACCTCATGCTTCGGCCCGCCGTCCATGTAAAAGACGACCGCGTCCGCGCCATCGAAGACGCCCTCATCCTGCGGCCAGCCGCTGAGCACCACCTCGGTCTTCAAGCCCGGCACCGCCGCCAGGCACTTCGCGAGAAGCTGCACGCCCGCATTGAACTCGTGCATCCGCGGCGGGTGCGACGGCTTGCCCGCGACGAGCACGAGCTTCTGTTTGCCGTCCGGTGTTTTCGCGAAAGCGGGTGCCGCGACTGCGGTGAGGAGGATCAGGAGAGGGAGGAGCAGTTTCATAGCGCGACGGGAGGCAGGCGGAAACAGGTGCGCGAGTCAAGCATCCCGGCGGCTCCCAAAACAGCGCAGCAGGCACGCACCGAATATCCCGCTCGCAGGACCCGCCGGCTGAACAGCCGTCCCAGGACACTCCCGAAATCGTATCTGAATAAAATGGAATCCACCACACCGACCTGTTCATTTCGCCGCACGCGCGCCGCCGCCCCTCTTTCCCGCAATAACCCAAACCGAAAACATCATGAAATCCCGATCCATCCTTTGCGCCGCGCTCGCCGCGGGGCTCGTCTCCCTCACTCCGCTGCGCGCGGATGACGCCGCTGTCGCGGCAAAGCTCGCCAAGATCCCTCCCGCTGCGGCGGAGGCTCTGAAGAAGGCTGCGGGCACGGCGAAGATCGACAAGGTGAACATCGAGAAGGATGGGAAGACCACCGTCTATGAAGTGGAGCTGGTCGAAGCCGGCCAGCCGGCCCGCGAGGTCTCGGTGACCGCCGACGGCAAGCTCAACGCCGAGGAGGAAACGATGCCGCTCGACAAGCTGCCGGAAGCCGTGCGCAAGGCGATCGAGGCCGGCGCGAAGGGCGCCACCATTGGGCGCGTCAACCGCATCAAGCGCGCAAATGGCGGCCTCACGTATGAGGCGGTCTATGTGGCGAAAGGAAAGAAGACCGAGGTCGAGTACCTCGAGGACGGCAAGCCGAAGCCCGAGGAGAAGTAAGGCGTGCGACGGCGAATTTTCATCGCGGCAGCGTGCGCGGTCGCGTCCGCCGGCTGCGTGCGCTACACCCCGCAGCCGATCACGGCTGCGCAGGGTGCCGCGGATTTGCAGGGCGCCACGCTCGGCGGCGGGACGTGGGATCGTGCGCGCTTCATGGCCGCGGCGTCGAAGATGCATCCGGACATGGGGATCGCGCGGGCGAAGCTGGCGACGGCGCAGGCCGCGGTGATCACAGCCGGCGCGCGGCCCAATCCGTCGCTCGGCTTTTCCGCGACGAACACCGCGCGGCTGCTCGGCGGCGCGTCGCCGTGGACGAACGGCTTCACACTCGATGTGCCGGTCGAGACGGCGGGTAAGCGCGGGCATCGCATCGCCCAGGCGCAGGCGCTCGTGAATGCGGCGGCGCTGAATCTTTCCACGGCGGAGCGGCTGGCGCAGTCGAAGGTGCGCAGCAGCCTGTTCGCGCTTTTCGCGGCGCGGCAGCGGGCGGAGCTGTTGGCGATGCAGGAGAGCGATCAGGCGGAAACCGTGAAGCTTTTCGACGCGCGGATCGCCGCAGGCGAAGCCTCGCGCGTGGAGTCGCTGCAGGCGCGGCTCCAGTTCAACCAAAGCCGGCTGCAAAGCCGCGAAGCGCAGAAGGTCAGCGCCGAGGCGCGGGCCACGCTCGCCGCCGCACTCGGGGTCTCGGTGCATGCGCTGGAGCCGGTGCGGATTGCATTCACCGGGATCGAGTCGCTGCCCGCGCAGCCGGCCGAACGCAGGCTGCGCCGCGCCGCGCTGACCGGGCGCCCGGACGTGCTCGCCACACTCGCGGAGTACGCGGCGACGGACGCCGCGCTGCATCTGGAGATCGCGAAGCAATGGCCGGACGTGCATCTCGGGCCCGGCTACAGCTTTGACCAGGGCCAGGACAAATGGACGATCGGTTTCAACCTCACGCTGCCGCTGCTCGACCAGAACCGCGGCCCCATCGCCGAGGCGCTGGCAAAGCGGAATGAGGCGGCGGCGAATTTCAACGCCGCTCAGGCAAAGGCGCTGGCGGAGCTGGAACTCGCGCTCGCCCGCTATCGCGGCGCGGTGACGAAGCTGGAGACGGCCGATCAACTGCTCGCCGCGCAGGAGCGGCAGCAGCGGTCGGTGGAGGCGCTTTTCAAGGCCGGCGAAAACGACCGCCTCACGCTCGTGAGCGCGCAGGTGGAGCTGCAGGCCGCGCGGCTGCTGCGGCTCGTCTCGCTGATCGAGGCGCAGCAGGCGCTCGGCGCGCTCGAGGATGCGTCCGGCGTCCTCCTCACCCGCTGACCGCCGCCCGCACGCATCCACGATCCGCTCCCGCCACATGAAAAAGACCGCCAATTTCCTCATCCTCTGCTGCGTCGTCCTGGGGCTCGCGTGGACGCTATGGACCGGCGTGCGGAAGCAGCGGGAGAAGCCGGAATCCAAGGAGGCTGCCGCAGGCGCCCCGGAGGAGGAAAAGCCCGCGGAGTTTCAAGTGACGCTCGAGAAGGAGAAATGGGAGGCGCTCGACATCGACAAGGGCGAACCGGAGAAGACGGAGCTGAAACCGCAGCGCATCGCATTTGGCCGCGTGCTCGATCCGACGCCGATCGTCACGCTGGATGGCGATCTCGCCGGTGCCGAGGCTGCGCTCGCGGCATCGCGCTCGGAGCAGGAGCGGACGCAGGGGCTTTTCAAAAACGGCGAGAACCTCGCACGCAAAACGATGGAGGCAGCGGAGGCGCAGTTCCGCGCGGATGAAATCAAGGCCGACGGATTGCGCCGCCGCGCGCTGCTCGAGTGGGGGCCGGCGTTCGCCGCGCTCGACGCGGCCAAGCGGCGCGAATTCATCGAGCGGCTCGTGCGCGGCGACACCGCGCTCATCCGCGTGGACATCCTGCCGGGAGAGGCGCTCGCCGAGCAGCCGGAGCACGCGCGGGTGCTCGTGCTCGGCCGCGAGCAGCAGCCGGTGGATACGGTGGACATCACGCCCGCCGCCGACGTGGACCCGAAGACGCAGGCGCAGGGTTTCATCCTGCGCGTGGATGCGCCGCCCTTTGCGCTGCGCCCCGGCATGGCGCTCACGGCCTGGCTGGAGCTGCCGCAGAAGCCGCGCGCCGGATTCGCGATCCCGCGCTCCGCGGTGCTGCGGCACGACGGGCGGGCGTGGGTCTATGTGCAGGAAGAGGAGGAGAAATTCGTCCGCAAACCCGTGACGCTCGACACCCCGCTCGACGGCGACAAGGGCTGGTTCGTCGCAGAGGGCGGCGGCATCAAGGCCGACGACCTGCTCGTGGTCACGGGCGCTCAGTCGCTCCTGAGCGAGGAGCTGAAGGCGCAGGGCGGCGGCGAGCCGGACTGAGATGCTCCGCTTCGTCATCCAGCTCTCGCTCCGGCACCGCGGCATCGTCATGGCGCTCGCGCTGGCGCTGCTCGGGTGGGGCGGCTACGTGGCTTCGCGCGCGTCGCTCGATGTCTTCCCGGAGTTCGTCGCGCCCCAGGTCACCATCCAGGCGGAGGCGCCGGGGCTCTCGGCGGAGCAGGTGGAGGTGCTCGTCACGCGGCCCGTCGAGAGCGCGGTCAATGGCGCTTCCGACCTCGATTCCGTGCGCTCGGAGAGCATCCAGGGTCTCAGCGTCGTCACCGCTGTTTTCAAGGAAGGCGCGGACATCCACCTCGCCCGGCAGTCGCTTTCGGAAAAGCTCGGCACACTCGCCCGCCAGCTCCCCGACGGCGTGCGCGCGCCCACCATGTCGCCGCTCACGTCCTCGACGATGGACCTGCTGAAGATCGGGCTCGTCTCGGGAAAACTGTCGGGCCGCGAGCTGCGGACCTTTGTGGACTGGACACTCAAGCCGCGCCTGCTCGCGGTGCAAGGCGTGGCGGGCGCGAATGTCTTCGGCGGCGAAGTGGAGCAGCTCCAGGTGCAGGTGCTGCCGGAGCGGCTCGCGGCCTTTGACCTCACGCTGACCGATATTCTGGAATCCGCGAAGGCCGCGACCGGTGTGCGCGGCGCGGGCTTCATCGACACGCCGGGCCAGCGCATCGTCATCCAGACGAGCGGACAGATGTTCACGCCGGAGGAGCTGGGAGAGGTCGTCGTGCGCAAGGGCGCGCCTGTCGTGCGGATGCGCGATGTCGCGCGCGTTGTGCTCGGCGCCGAGCCGAGATTTGGCGACACGCTGATCATGGGCGGGCCGGGCGTGCTCGTCACGATGCGCAGCCAGTACGGCGCAAATACGCTCACCGTCACCCACGCGCTGGAGTCCGCGCTCGATGAGCTGAAGCCGGTCTTCGCCGCGCAGGGCATCAAGGTCTTTCCGCGCCTGCACCGGCCGGCGACATTCATCGAGACGGCGCTCGGCAATGTGCAGGAGTCGCTCCTCATCGGCGGCGCGCTCGTGGCCATCGTGCTGATGCTTTTCCTGCTCGATCTGCGCATCGCGTTCATCTCCTTCATCTCGATCCCGCTCTCGCTGCTCACCGCGGTGCTGATCCTCGACGCATTCGGCGTGTCGCTGAATACGATGACGCTCGGCGGCTTTGCCGTGGCCATCGGCGTGGTCGTGGATGACGCGATCATCGACGTGGAAAACATCCTCCGCCGGCTGCGGGAAAACGCCGTGCTGGCCGCGCCGCGCGCGCTGTGGCGGGTGGTGCTGGACGCCTCGATGGAGGTGCGCACGGCGGTCGTGTATGCCACGCTCATCGTCGCGGTCGTCTTCCTTCCCGTGCTCACGATGTCCGGCCTGCAGGGGCGCTTTTTCGCTCCGCTCGGTGTCGCTTTCATCCTCTCGATCATGGCGTCGCTCGGCGTCGCGCTCACGGTCACGCCTGCGATGGCGCTCGCCTTTCTCAGCCGGGCAAAGGCGCACGACGAGCCGGGCTGGGTGCGCTTTTTAAAGGACATCCACCGGGACTGGGTGCTCTGGTTTACCAACGCGCCGCGGCTCACGGTGGCCGGCGCGCTCGCGCTGGTGGCCGGGGCATGCGCGCTGGTGCCGTTCTTTGGCGGCGAGCTGCTGCCGGAGTTCCGCGAGGGGCACTTTGTCATCGGCATGAAGGCGCGGCCCGGCATGTCGCTCGAGGAATCGCTGCGCACCGGGAAGCGGCTTTCCGAAATGATGCTGGCGAACGAACACATCGCCACCGTCGAGCAGCAGATCGGCCGGGCGGAGGCCGGCGAGGACACGTTTGGTCCGAACCAGAGCGAGTTTCACATGGAGCTGAAACGCGGCACGACGCCCGCGGAGGAGGCGGAGACGCAGGCATTTCTGCGCGAACTGCTCGCGGATTTTCCCGGCGTGCAGAGCGAGGTGATGACCTTCCTCGGCGACCGGATCGGCGAGACGATCTCGGGCGAGACGGCGAGCGTGGTCGTGAATGTTTTTGGCGAAGATCTGGACCAGCTCGACGCCGCGGCCCGGCTCATCTCGGCGGAGCTTTCCGCGGTGCACGGCAATGCGGACGTGCAGGTGAAAGCGCCGCCCGGCGCGCCCGTGCTGGCCGTGCATCTGCGGCCGGAGCGGCTCACTCAATTCGGCTTCCGTCCGCTGGAGGTGCTTGAAGCCGTCGAGACCGCGTTCCAGGGCGCGGACGTGGCGCAGATGGTCCGCGGCAACCGCATCCACGAGCTCGCCGTGATCCTCGCCGACGAGGCGCGGCGCGATCCCGAGACCGTGGGCGACCTGCTCCTCACCAATGGCGACGGTCTGCGCATGCCGCTGCGCCAGCTCGCCGACGTGGAGCTGACGAATGGCCGGCCAAGCATCCAGCACGACGGCGCGCGCCGTCGGCAGACGGTGACGTGCAACGTGGAGAAGCGCGACGTCTCCTCCTTCGTCGCCGAGGCCCGCCGGCGCGTGGAGGAAAAGGTGAAGCTCCCCGGCGGCGTGTATCTGGAATGGAGCGGCGCCGCGCAGGAGCAGGCGAAGGCGAAGCGCGAACTCATCATCCACTTCTCCGTCGCCTTCATCGGCATCCTGCTTCTGCTCTCTCTCGTCTTCCGGCGCCCGAGCCACGTCGCGCTGGTGCTGGCAAACATGCCGTTCGCGCTCGTCGGCGGCGTGCTCGCCGTCTTTGCCAGCGGCGGCTCGATGTCCATCGGCTCCTGGGTCGGCTTCGTCACGCTCTTCGGCATCAGCACGCGCAACTCGATCATGCTCATCTCCCACTACGAGCACCTCGTGGAAAACGACGGCGCTCCCTGGTCGGTCGAGACCGTGGTGCGCGGCGCGGGCGAGCGGCTCGTGCCGATCCTGATGACCGCGCTCGTCACCGCGCTCGGCGTGCTCCCGCTGGCGATCGGCAGTGGGGAAGCCGGACGCGAGATCGAGGGGCCGATGGCGATCGTGATCCTTGGCGGGCTCATCACGAGCACCGCGCTGAATCTGCTCGTGCTCCCCGCTCTCGCGTGGAAATGGGGCCGCTTCAGCCCGGCGGCTGCCGCCGGGGACGCGCCGTAGGATTTCACGGAAGGGGGCGCGGACGAGCCGGACATTTACGATCCCTTTACAAATTTCCCGCAGCCTGTTCATAAAAACTTTACAGTCGTGGTTTTCATTGCCCTAAAAACCCCTCCCTCGCCCCATGCCCCCACCCTCTGTTCGCACACGTCTTCTTGCAGCTCTGGCCCTCGCCGTTTTCACCAGTGCGGCGCACGCTGAACCGCTGCTGTCCTCGTGGTTCACGGGGATCTCGTCGAAGTACGCGCGCATCTACACCAGCGATGCCAACAAGCTGGCCGGCAACTCGGTGACGACCTGGACCAATGGCACGCAGGTGCAGTCGCTGCCGGCCTACTGCGGCGTGCAGTCGGTGTCGTATTCGGCGGCCTGGGTTTACATCAAGACGAGCGGACTCGCCGGGCATGTGATGGGGCCGTGGCTGAACGGCGCGTTTCCGAATCTGCCGAAGAACCAGAACGTGACATACCGCTTCCCACGCTCGCCGGGCGCGGTGCCCGCGACGAAGACGCTGACGGGACTCGGGGCGATCGGCTATTTCGTGGACGGCGTGGCGATGTTCGACTCGCGCGACGGTTTCGTGTGGACGGGCACGGCGGAGGCGGGGAACGGCACGGGCTACTGGAACCGCGATGCGTATGTGAATGAGGGCGCGACTTTCGACGAGGGAAAGGCGCATCAGGAAGGCAGCGGCACGCATCACTACCACGCGAACCCAATCGCGCTGCGCTATCTGCTTGGCGACCATGTGGACTACAGTCCGACGACCAAGGCGTACTCCGAGAGCGCCGCTCCGGTGACGAAGCACTCGCCGATCCTCGGCTGGGTGCGCGACGGCTATCCGGTGTACGGGCCATACGGCTACTCGTCCGCGATGGATGCGGCGAGCGCCGTGACGCGGATGCGCACCGGCTACGCGCTCCGCGACGGCAGCAGCATCCCAAACATCGACGACGTGCGCGTGACCGGCCGCACGCTCCCGGCGTGGGCGCTGCGCGCCTATGGCGCGCAGACGCAGACGGGCCCGACAAATTTCACCACCTACCCGCTCAACCGCTACATGGAGGACAAAGCCTTCCGCGGCGACATCGCCGGGCAGAGCATGGGCGCGGCGGGGACTTACGATCTCGATGAATACAACGGGCGCTTCTGCGTAACGCCGGAGTTTCCGGGCGGCACTTACGCCTACTTTGTGGCGATCGACGCGGCGGGCACGCCGGTCTTTCCTTACAATATCGGGCGCGCATACTACGGGACGCCGACGGGCGCTGCCGCCACGCTCGCCGGCACGGAGACGACCTATGTCAGCGCCGGTCCGAATACGCCGGAAAGTCCGGAGATCACCGAGGTGAACAGGACCAACGGAAACGTGACCCTCGCGTGGACGAGCACCGAGGGCGGCACCTACAAGGTCGAGGCTGTCAGCGATCTGACCGCCACATGGGCCACGCTGAATGCCGCCTATCCCGCGACCACGGCAGCGGTGGAAACGGCATACCTCGAAACCGGCGCTGCGACCGGAAATGGGAATCGTTTTTACCGCCTGACCCGCACCGCGCTCGCTTCCTACGATGGCGGCGGCGGGGGAGGCGGCGGAGGCACCACGTCCACCGCTCCCGGCGGGAGCGCGGCGCGAGGGACCACGGTCACCGTCACGATCACGCTCCCGACCACTCCGCCGCCGCCGCCGGCAAACGTCGCGCCACTCAGCGTCACGCTCGCGGGTACGATCCCGGGCACATCAGTCGTGCACACGACGCAGTCCACCGTCGTCGCGACTTTCGCCATCCCGGCAAACGCTCCGACCGGCCTGCAAACGATCAACGTCAACTTCAGCGTCACGGCGCCTCCCCCGAACTACACGATGACGAACGCGTTCACCATCAACTGACCGATGCGCGCGCTCCGCATTCCCGCACTCCTGCTCGCCATGGGCACGGCTGCCTGCGCGAGCGACAACATCCTGCTCATCATCGCCGACGACTACGGCATCGACGCCAGCGCGCTCTACAACACGAGCCCCGGCGCCGTGCTCGCGCCGACGCCGAACATCGCCGCGCTCGCCGCGAACGGTGTGCGCTTCACGGCGGCGTATGCGTATCCCACGTGTTCGCCGACACGCGCCGCCATGCTCACCGGGCGCTACGGCTTTCGCACCGGCACCGGCGATGTCGTCTCCGCCGCCGCGGGCAATTCGCTCACCGCCGCCGAGTTCACGCTGCCGGAAGCCTTCGCGGCGAACGCCTCGCCCGGCTACCAGCTCAAGCATTTCGGCAAATGGCATCTCACCGCCGGCATGGGCCAGAGCGTGAACATGAGCCCATGCACGGTCGGCGGATGGCCCGCGTTTGCCGGCGCCATCTCCGGCGCGCTCGGCAGCTACACGAGCTGGACGAAAGTGGTGACCACCCTCACGCCTCCCGGCACGGGCGCGACCGCGACTGCGACCTACGCCACGACCGACGTCGTCAACGATGCCGTGCCGTGGATCCAAGCGCAGGCGGCGGCGAACAAGCCGTGGTTCGCATGGGTCGCCTTCCATGCCCCGCACACGCCTTTCCACCTGCCCAGTCCCACGAGCCTCTGCCCGAGCTACGCCTCGCTCAGCGGCACAGCCGGAGACATCTCGGCAAACCCGCGCGCGTACTACAATGCCGCGGTCGAGGCGATGGACACCGAGATCGGGCGCCTGCTCGCCGCCGTGGATCTCTCGAAAACGACGGTCATTTTCGTCGGCGACAACGGCACGCCGGCGCAGGTGCTCCAGACGCCATTTCCCAGCGGACACGGCAAGGACACGCTCTACGAAGGCGGCGTCCGCGTGCCGCTCATCATCCGCGGCCCGAGCGTCGTGTCGCCGGGCCGCACGTCGGATGTGCTCACTCACGTCGTGGATCTCTACTCCACGATCCTCGATCTCGCCGGCATCTCCGCGGCGGGCACCGTCCCTTCCGGCGTCACGCTCGACTCGCAGAGCCTCCTGCCGGTTTTGCAAAACCAGACGACCACCCGTTCGCGACGCTATTCCGAGCAGTTCGACACCAGCCTCCCCACCACTGGAGGCCGCATCCTGCGCGACGACCGCTACAAGATCATCCGCAACCGCAGCGGCACCGACGAGTTTTACGACCTCCAGAGCGACCCGTATGAAAGCGCGAATCTGCTCACGGGCGGCGTCGGCGCCATGACCGCCGAGCGGCAGAGTCGCTACTACCGCCTGCGCTTTGATCTCGGGAGCTACACCGCGATTGCGAAACCGCCCGTCATTTCTTCCGGTCTCGCCGCGGGCCGTTTCTCAGTCACCTCCGCGCAAAATGCCGGCGCCACGCAGACGCTGTGGCGCTGCACCGATCTCCCCGGCGGTTTCTGGGCACCCGCGCCCGGCGCGACCAGCTCCGTGAGCGGGGCAAACATCACCTTCTCCGATCCCGCGCCGCCCGCGAGCGCGGCATTTTACAGCATCCTGGCCGAAACGCCGTGACCCAGTGCGGCGCGCTCACATTAGCTCATGGAATGGCCGTCCAATGATCTTTTGAAAATTCGCCACCTGCTTCCAGCAGCGCTCCTTTCGCTGATGCTTCATGCCGACTCGACCTCGGGCGCGATGCTGGAGGTCGCGGTGCGGCATGTTTTCAATGGCGACGGGCTGCTGCTCGACTCCATGCGCTACGAAAACGGCGCGAGAGAGACGCTGTCCGTGGAGCGGCTGAGCTACCTCCTGAGCGGCTTCGCGTTGGAGCGCGAGGACGGCGCGTGGGTCGAGCTGCCGGAAAGCATCGCGTGGATGGATGCGGCGCGGCGGCGGACGACGGCGCGCTTTGCGGATGTGCCGGCGGGGAAATATCGCGCGCTGCGTTTCCACATCGGCCCGGATGCGGCGGCGAACTCGGCGGACCCGGCGCAATGGCCGGCGGCGCATCCGCTCAATCCGAATCTCAACGGCCTGCACTGGACATGGCAGACGGGCTACATCTTCCTCGCGCTCGAAGGGCGCTTCCGCACAGCCGCAGCGGCGGAGCCGGGCGGCTACTCGTATCACTTCGCGCGCACGCCGAACCGCACGCGCATCAGCCTCGCGGCACCGCTCGATCTCACACACGACGCCGGCGTGCTGCTCGATTTCGATCTCGCCGCGCTGCTCAATGCGCCGCGCCCGCTGTCCTTCGCGCGCGACGGCGATTCCACCCACTCGCGCGAGGGCGACTCCGTCGCGGCGGCGCTCATGGCGAATCTGCCGGGCGCTTTCCGCGTGCGGCAGGTCGTGTCCGCCGCGCCCGCCGCCAGCGCAGCCGCGCCGCTCGCGCCGCTCTATATTCCGGAGAAGTTCACGCCTTTCCGCTTCACGATGAGCGGCACGTTTTCCACTCCCGATCTGCCCCGCGACAATCCGCTGACCGTCGAGCGCGTGGCGCTGGGGAAACGGCTCTTTCACGAGACGGCGCTCTCGCGCGACGACTCGATCTCGTGCGCGTCGTGCCATCAGGCGGGCAGCGCGTTTGCCGATCCGCGCCCGGCGAGCATCGGCGTGCGCGGGCAGGTCGGCGTGCGCAATGCGATGCCGCTTTTCAACCTCGCATGGAAGAGCAGCTTCTTCTGGGACGGGCGCGCGCCGTCGCTCCGCGCGCAAGTGCTGATGCCGATCGCCGACCACACCGAGATGGACGAGACGCTCGACCGCGTGACCGCAAAGCTGGCGAAAAGAGACGGCTATCCCGCGCTCTTCCGCGCGGCGTTCGGCACGGAGGAAATCACAGCGGAGAAGCTGGCGCTCGCGCTGGAAAACTTCCTCCTCACGCTCACGGCCTACGACTCGAAGTTTGACCGCGCGCTCCGAGGCCAGTCCACGCTCAGCGCGGACGAGCAGCGCGGCTTCGAGCTGTTCATGACGGAATTCGAGCCGCGCACCGGCCAGCGCGGGGCGGACTGTTTCCACTGCCACGGCGGCCCGCTTTTCAGCGACCACCAGTTTCACAACAACGGCCTCGCGCCGAAAGACGAGGACCCCGGCCGCTTCCGCGTCACGCAGCGCGAGGCGGACCGCGGAAAATTCTCCACGCCGAGCCTGCGCAACATCGCCCGCACCGCGCCCTACATGCACGACGGGCGCTTTGCCACGATCGGGGAGGTGGTGGCCCACTACAGCTCGGGCGTGCATCGCAGCGCCACGCTCGACCCGAATCTGGCAAAGCATCCCGCAGCCGGGCTGGCGCTCACCGCCGCCGAGCAGCAGGCGCTCGTCGCGTTCCTCCGCACGCTGAGCGACGAGCCACGCCCCGGCGAATAAAGGATTGCGCGCCGCGCGCGGATTCGTGGAATCTCCCGCCCTCAAATTTCCCAAACCACCGCACCACGCACGCCATGAAAACTCCCATCCGCATCGCTGTCACCGGGGCCGCAGGCCAGATCGCCTACTCGCTGCTTTTCCGCATCGCCTCCGGCTCAATGTTTGGCCCGGACCAGCCGGTGATCCTGCATCTCGTCGAAATCGAGCCCGCGCTCCCGGCGCTCGGCGGCGTGGTGATGGAACTCCAGGACTGCGCGTTTCCGCTGCTGAAGGGGATCGTGCCCACGGCGTCGCTGGATGAGGGTTTCGCGGGCGTGAACTGGTCTCTGCTCGTGGGCTCGGTTCCGCGAAAGGCGGGGATGGAGCGGAAGGATTTGCTCGGGATCAACGGCAAGATTTTCACCGGCCAGGGAAAGGCAATCGAGAAGAACGCCGCGCCCGATGTCCGCATCCTTGTGGTGGGAAACCCGTGCAACACGAACTGCCTGATCGCGATGAACAACGCGAAGGGCATTCCCGCCGACCGGTGGTTTGCGATGACGCGCTTGGACGAAAACCGCGCGAAGTCGCAGCTCGCGCAGAAGGCCGGCGTGGATGTGACGAGCGTGAGCAATCTCGCGATCTGGGGAAACCATTCCGCCACGCAGTACCCGGACTTTTACAACGCGCGGATCGACGGACGCCCCGCGACCGAGGTCATCGCCGACACGGCATGGCTGCAGGGCGGGTTCATCGCCACGGTGCAGCAGCGGGGCGCGGCGATCATCAAGGCGCGCGGCCTTTCCAGCGCCGCGAGCGCGGCAAACGCAGTGGTGGACACCGTGCGCTCGCTGACCACGCCGACCCGCGAGGGTGACTGGTACAGCGTGGCGGTCTGCTCGCCGGGCGACTACGGGGTGGAAGCCGGTCTGATTTCCTCATTCCCGATCCGGACGGATTCCGATGGCGCGTGGGAAATCGTGAAGTCGGTTCCCGTCGGCGATTTCAGCCGCGGAAAAATCGACGCGACGGTGGGCGAACTGAAGGAAGAGAAAGGGCTCGTGTCGGAGCTGCTCGGCTAGCGGGCGCCGCGAAAGCTGGCGGCGACTACCCGCCTGCCGCGCCTTCGCCCCCTGGCTCGGTCATGGAGACGGGGTCGAGGGCCTTGGTCAGTTCGTCGTCGGGGAGCACCTTCCACTCGCGGCAGATCTCGCGGACGGTCTTGCCGGTCTTGGCGCTCTCCTTGGCGATCTCGGCGGCTTTGTCGTAGCCGATGATCGGGGCGAGGGAGGTGACCATGGCCATCGAGTACTCCACGAGTTCGGCGCAGCGCTCCTTGTTCGCCTTGATGCCGGCGACGCATTTTTCGCGGAAGACATTCGTGACGTTCGCGAGGAGGCGGAGGGACTCGAGCATCGAGTGCGCGAGGACGGGCATCATCACGTTCAACTCGAAGTTCCCGTTGGCCGCCGCCCAGGTGACGGTGGTGTCGTTGCCGATGACGCGGGCGCAGACCTGCATCACGCTTTCGCAGATCACGGGGTTCACTTTTCCAGGCATGATGGAGCTGCCGGGCTGGGTCTCGGGGAGGGTGATCTCGCCGATGCCGCAGCGCGGGCCGCTGCCGAGCCAGCGGATGTCGTTGGCGATTTTGAAAAGGGAGACGGCGATCGTCTTGAGCTGTCCGCTGGCCTGGACGAGGCCGTCTTTCGCCGCCTGCGCCTCGAAGTGATTGCGGGCCTCGCGGAAGGCGATGCCGGTTTGATTCCACAGGTGCCGCATGACGATGGACGCGAAGTCGGGATGGCAGTTCAGGCCGGTGCCGACCGCGGTGCCGCCGAGCGGGAGATCTTCGATGGCGGCGATGGCATTTCCGGCGCGAAGCCGGGCGTACTCGATCTGCTTGGCGTAGCCGCCAAACTCCTGACCGAGCCGCACGGGCGTGGCGTCCATGAGATGGGTGCGGCCGATCTTGATGACGTTCCAAAACTCGACGGACTTTCGCTCGAGCGCGCCGTGAAGCTGCTCGAGCGCGGGGAGGAGATACTTGCGGGTGCGCTCGCCGACGGCGACGTGGATGGCGGTGGGGATCACGTCGTTGCTCGACTGTCCCATGTTGACGTGGTCGTTCGGATGAACGGGGTCCTTGGAACCGATGGGCTTGCCAGCGAGCTGCGAGCAGCGGTTGGCGATGACCTCGTTGATGTTCATGTTCGTCGAGGTGCCCGAACCGGTCTGGTAGATATCGAGGGGAAAGTGCGCGTCGAGTTTCCCGTCGATGATCTCGTGGGCGGCCCGGGCGATGAGCGTGGTGCGCTCTTCGTCGAGGCGGCCCAGCTCGAAGTTGGCTTCGGCGCAGGCCCATTTGATGAGGCCGAGGGCGCGGATGAATTCGCGCCCGAAATGGTTGCCGGAGACGGGAAAATTCAGGACGGCGCGCTGGGTGGAGGCGCCGTAGAGGGCGTCGGTTGGCACTTCCATCGGACCCATGGAATCTTTTTCAATGCGGGTGGAGGACATTCCCGCAGCTTGCACAAGCCACGCGCTGATTGGAAAGCGCGATGTGCTTTCCCCGCCTGTTACGTCCCGGCGCGGAACCGGTAGCAGGAGCGGGTTTTAGGAAAATTCAGGCGGTTGCGGACAATCAGCGGGTCGATATTGAGGCCCACAGCCTGCCGGGTGGCCACATCCCCGCCGCGGAGCGCCCGCGCGAACGGCTCGTCGCCGACGCGCAGCATGATTTTCAAGAGCACGTAGCCGAGCGCTTCGCTGCGCTCCCCGTCGAGCGAGGTGTCGAGCGCGCGGCTAAAGTAGCGCTGGATGAACTGGCGCTCGCCGCGGCAGGCCCGCGCGAAGCGGCCATTCGGGTATTTCTTGAGCGTCTGGGCGAAGTCGTCGCGGTAGGTCTCGGGGAAAACGCCGCCCCTTTCGTAGCTGCGATGCTCCAGCGGATGGCCCGCACCGGACGCTGTGCAGCAAAGCCATGCCACCCCGGCAAGCAGGCACAGCAGGTTTCTCATCGGGCGGGGATTCAGTGCCGGCCGTTGCCGTTCAGGTGGTGGCCGTTGGTGCCGTTCGCGCCATTCGTGCCGTTGGTGTGCCCGTTCACCCGGCCGTTCGCGGTTTTGTAAAACTTCGTCACAAACATCGGAGGGAGGTTTTGCAGGCAGTACGCGCTCTCGATCCGGGAAAAATGGCGGCAGTGGGCCACAAGTTCATTCGTGACCTGGTAGATGATGAAAGCCGCGGCGGCAGTCGGCGCGAGGGAGTCGTAGGTGCTGCGGAGCAGTTCGCGCTTTTTTGCAGGCTCCAGGATGCTGAAGGGGATGCCGGAGACGATGTAGTCGCAATGCGCGTGGCCGCGGCGTGACAGTTCGGCGGAGAGTGTGGCGCAGTCGGCATTGAGGACGGTAACGCGGCGGTCGGCGCGGAATTGCTCGTCAAGATGCTGCGCGAGCTCCGGGTCGAGCTCGAAGAGGATGAGGTGCGAGTCCGGATGCATACGGCGCACGATCTCACGGGTATGGCAGCCCTCACCGGGGCCGTATTCCACGATCACGCGCGGCTCGGTGAGTTCCATCTTGTCGGCGACCCGGCGGATCAGCTCCCGCGAACTCGGGATGATGGACGCCACTTGAAAGGGCCGTCGCAGAAACCGCTTGAGAAAGATTGCGCTCATGAAAAAGGGGTGCCGCAGAAAAAATGCGGCGCCACTATTAGCGGCGGGCCGGGGATTGTCCAGCATCGCCATCGGGTCGGAAATGCCGGCGGCGCATCGCGTGAATTGCCGCGGCTACGGCGCGAATTTCTTGTTGAGCACGACGCGGAAGCGATAGGCCTTTTCCAGCGGCTCCGCGTCCACGTCGATGAAGTCCCCCTGCTTCACCGTCTCGGGATTGGACTTGTCGAAGCGGCGGTCGCCGGGATCGACATACCGCTCGACGGTGGTGCTGCCGCGGAATTCGCCAAGCACGGCGTCCCTGCCCTCCTCCCACCTCGCGTAGTCGGTGCCGGCCGCGCGAGGCCGCTGCCGCAGGGTCTGCACGCGGAAGTGGACGGTGTAGCTGTTCGATTTTGTGGTCAGCCGCGGGTAAAGGTCCGCGTAGGGCTTCTCGCGCACGTTGTCACCGGTGAGGGTGTTGTTGTCCCAGAAATTGCGGATCGCGGTTTCGCCGGTGTTCCATTTGACCAGTCCGGTATTCGTCGCGCCTTTGGGGTAGAAAAAGCGGTCGCAGATTTCCGAGGCGCTCTTGAAAAATCCCTTGTTGTGGTCCCCGCGCGCGTAGGCGGCAAAGTAGTCGTCGAACGCCTTGATGGTTTCGTCCCGGTCCACCGGGTAGCGGTAGTTTTTCCCCGCGATCAGCTTGGTCTTGTAGGTGTCCACATCCGCCGAGGGAAATGCGCTGACGCGGACGGACTGAAGAGCCGACCGGATCCCGGTGCTGCGCGTGATGTACGAGAACGGGGCGATCGGGTAATTGATGTTCACCTTCCCCGCGGTGGAGAAGGGTTCGCTGATCGCGTAGGGCTCGACGACCGGCATGTTGAAAAGGTCGAGCAGCAGGTGGTCCCTGGGCGTCGCGCCGCTGCCGGGATGCGCGGCACCCGCCGGGTTTGGCGAAAAGCAAAGCGTCTGCCAATGGGCATTGCGCCCGGCGAGCAGCGAGCCGAAGACCACGGCGGATGGAGTCTGGCGGTTTGGCGTGAAGAAGGTCTCGAACGTCTCCTCGTACCGCGACGTGAAGTAGGGATGCACATAGACCCATTTTTCGTTGTAGGTATCCCAGTAACGCCAGGCCAGGTTGCCTTCATCGGCCTTTCCGCAAAACGGACCGTCGGCGAGATTGCCGATGCCCGTGTCAAAGTCGCCGGGTTTCCCGTCCGTGCGCACCACGCCATCCACGGTGTCCGGCAGGTCCGCGGCCTGGCCCGCAGGGTAGTTCTTGCCCTTGGGGAGTTTCACGATCTTGCCGTAGGTGGTGCCGGAAAAGTAGCTCAGGCTGTCCGCCCGCCGGAGCGTCTGCGCCTGGCGCACGCTGGAGTCGCCATACTTGGGGTGCGCCTGAAAGACACTGCCGTCGTCGGTGAGCGCGGAAACGCGCAGGTCGCCCTCACCCGCAAAGACGAGACTGCGCACAGTGTCGCCCGGCTGGAGGATCTGGCGGTCACGCCGCGTGTGGTTGAGGCCCGGAGGCGTGCTCTTGGTGCTGTCGCCGGCATTCTGGCCGAAGGCGAACGTGCCGCCATCCTGCTCGGCGCTCGTGCCGAGTCGGCCGGCGAATGACTTCACCTTCCGGATGTCCGCGAGGTTGCAGGCCCAGTCAGGCTTCGCCGGATTCGGGACAAAACCGCCGGGATCGCTTTCAAAAATCTCATCGGTCGGCACCGGCACCGTTGCGTCGGGAAAGGTGAGCTTCAGCTTGCGGATCGGGAGTGTGTCAAACTTGATGTCGAGGGTGAGCGCCGCACCCTTCAGGGCGACGGTCTTTGTGGCCGCGTCGATCGGGACCCCGTCGCCCGTGGTCTGAAACTCGTACCAGCTTTTCCCCGGCACCTTGCCCCACTTCCCCCAGAGCGTGTGGGTAAAGCCCTCGGAGCCTCCCGAGTTGCGCCCGCCCCACAGCGAGCCCGAGGCGTGGATGAAGCTATTGCGGGCCTTCTGCGGAAAGCCCAGCGCCTTTCCACCGAGCTGAAATGCGTCGAGCCCCTCCAGTTCGAACGCGATGGGCCGCTGTTCGAGCGAATTGCCGTTGGGCGTCTGAGTCGGCGCATAGCCCTGCATCGGGTTGAATGTCTCGAAGACCATGAAGGCGCGGACGAGGTTCTTCTTCACGCCGCGCTTCGCCTTTTCCCCGCGGTCGAGATAGACCGAGTCGTCATTCCCTACGTAGCCGGCGTGGTACAGCACCAGGGCCGCCTCCGAGATGGTCGGAAAGCGGCCGAAGCCGATGGTCTCGCGCCCTTCGCGGGAGAAGTGGATCGGGACGACGATGCCGCGCGGCGCGAACTTGTAGCGCTCCTTTTCCCGCGTGCGCTTGGGCTCGGCGAAGGTGTTGAGCTCCTTGTCATGCGTGGAGTCGCGCATGTTTGCGCAGCGGATGTAGTCAAAGATCTCCGTGAGGATCTGGTCGCGGTCAGCCTTGTACTTTGCCTCGAAGCTGCCGCCGAACCCCGGCACGTTCTGCGAGGTGACCTGCCGCAGATAGTCGTAGAGCTTCGCATTGCGCGGGATTTCCGCGTCGCTCGTCGGATGATACGCGTCCTTCCGCTGGAAAAGGAACTGCCGCTGGTCGTTCGCCGGTCCGATCGTCGAGCAAAAGGCGATGAGATCGTCCGGCGCATTGCGGATCGCGGGATCGGTATGCACCGGCCAGATCGTGACCCGCGGCCGGCCGTAGAGATTCAGCTCCGGCGCCCGGCTGTGGGCGGTGAGGAAAAAACGCAGCCGCCCGAGCATGTCCGGCTTGAGCGCCGGATCAGTCAGCCCGATGACGCTGTCATTGGTCTCGCGCACACCGGCTTTCATCCCCGGCGCGTAAAGCATCTCGTCCACAGACGCGTAGAGCCGCCTATAGACGGTCTTCAGCGGCTCGTCGGTGGCGGCGAGCAGGCGCTCGGTGCCGCCCTGGGAACCGCCGATATTGAGCCGCGGCGTGAGCTGATAGAGCTGCTCGGAGGTGAGCAGCGACCCAAAAACGAGCCCGAGCGAGGTCGTCGCCGGATGGCCGGGGTAGCGCTGGAATTCATTCCGCACCGGCTGGCAGAGCGAGAGGCTGCCGCCGTTTGGAAGCAGCTCGCCGCTGGCGTCCAGCTTGCCGTAGTCAAACTCCGTGAAAGTGCGTGGCGTGTCCCAGAATGAACCCGCATAAGCCTCCTCCTTGTAGGCTCCAAGATCCTTGAGGCTGAAGCCGCCCGCGGTGTTGATGTTCACCTTGCAGCTCTCATCGTCCGTCCAAAACGCGATGCGCCCGACAATCGGATTATCCTTCGCGGGTGTCTTTCCCGCCGGGGACGACCCGGCCCAGCTCGCCACGAGCCCCGTGGCATCGGCGGATTTCGGCGTGCTAAGCGTGCCGTCCTGCAACACGTAGATCCACCGCACGGGCATCCGCGCCAGGCGTGCCGCTCCCTGCGGATCGGCGCCATCCACGGCGATGCCAAATCCCTCGACCGTTCCCACCGCCGACGGGTCCATGATCGGGTAGCTCTTCGCCGTCGCCTTGGTGCCCGCCAGCACCACGGTCACCGGCTCGTTCAGATCCGTGAAAAGCGAGGGATTCCTGTGCCAGGCCCCTGCCCCACTCACCGGCACATCCGCCGCCGGATCGAAGGTTCCGATCTGTGGCTGCGTCACCGTCATGTTCTCGGATGAGTAGAGCTTGAAAAAGGCGTCCGCCTTTTCCGAGGCGCCGCCGGCATCGCCGTACACCCGGATCATCCCCGGCTGCGACGCCCACGCCCCGCCGCCCCGCGCCGTGGCCTCGCGGATCTGCCCCATGACCACGCTGGTGGCCGACTCCGCAAGCTGCCGCGCGGTCACGCCGGCAGCGTAACTGCGCGACGCCTGCAACTCAGTCGCGACCCTGCTGGAGAAGGCGATCACCAGTACCGAGATGATGACGAGGAACGACAGCACGATGACCAGCGCCACTCCGCGCCGCGCCCCGACCGCACCCATCCGGCGGCGGGAGAAATGCAAGACGCCCGCTCTGCGGGCCGGCGGCTTGCATTGGGAAATAGCGGGCAGCGAGGTCATTGGACGGGGGGATTCGCGCTTCCTCGAAGAGCCCGGCTAAGGCGTGAACTTCTTGTTGAGGACGACGCGGAAGCGGTAGGCCTTTTCGAGCGAATCCGCATCCACGTCGATGAAGTCACCGTTGCTCGCGGTCTCGGGATTCGCCTTGTCGAAGCGTCGGTCCTCGGGATCGACGTAGCGCTCGATGGTGGTGCTGCCGCGGTATTCACCGAGCACGGCGTCCTTGCCCTCCTCCCACTTCGCGTAATCGGTGCCGGCCGTGCGCGGACGCTGGCGCAGCGTCTGCACGCGGAAGTGGACGGTGTAGGTGTTCGATTTCGTGGTCAGCCGCGGGTAAAGGTCCGCGTAGGGTTTCTCGCGCACGTTGTCGCCGGTGAGCGCGTTGTTGGTCCAAAAGGTTCTGATCGCCGCCTCGCCGGACGCGAACGCCACGCCCTGCGGATAGAGGAAGCGCTCGCAGACCTGGGAGGTCGATTTGAAAAAGCCGCCGTTCTTGTCGGCTTTGTAAGTCGCGAAGAAATCGTCGAACGCCTTGATCGTCTCATCCCGGTCCACGAGGTAGCGGTAGGTGCTTGTCGTATTGCTCTTGTACTTCGACGCGTCAGCCACGGGGATCGCGGTCAGGCGCACGGCGTGCAGCGCCGCGCGGAGCGCCGTGGTGCGGGTGATGTAGGAGAAAGGCGCGACCTGATAGTTGAGGTTCACCTTTCCCGCCGTGGAGAAAGGCTCGCTGATCGCGTACGGCTCGACGACCGGCATGTGGAAAAGGTCCAGCAGCAGATGATCCTTCGGCATCTCGATCATGCCGCGGTGATTCGCGCCCGAGGGGTTCGGGCAGAAGAGCAGCGTCTCCCACGGATTCTGCGCGATGACGCGCGAAGGCAGGGATCCGAACATCACCGCGGAAGGCACCTGTCGGTTTGGCGAGAAGTAAGTCGGGCCGGACTCCTGGTACTGCTCGGTGCCGAAGTAAGGCAGGATGCCTTTTGGCACACCGGCACGGGTGTAGAAAAACACCGTGTTTCCCTCGTCCACCTTATTCGGGTAGGAGCCGTCGGGATAGGAGCCGATGCCCGTGTCCCAGTCACCCGGAGCGCCGTCCTTGCGGACTGCGCCATTCACCCGCGAAGGCACGTCTGGAGCCTTGTCA
>JANOBH010000180.1:0-10290 GCA_031411535.1 Chthoniobacter sp.
TTGCTCGGACTCCCGCGTCGGCCCTGAAATCGTCTTCGACCAGGGTGCCGGCGAGCTCTTCATCGTGCGCTCTGCGGGACATGTGGTGGCCGAAGTGGGCCTCGGCAGCATCGAATACGCGGTCGAGCACCTCGGCGCGGCGTTGATCCTCGTGCTCGGCCATGAGCGGTGCGGCGCCGTCGCGGCCACCGTCGCCGGTGGCGAGGCCCCCGGGCACATTCCCTCCATCGTCAATGCGATCAAACCCGCAGTCGCCAAAACCAAAGACATGCCGGGCGATGCGGTGGACAATGCCACCCGCGCGCAAGTGCTCGAAGTGGTCGCGCAGTTGCAGCAGGCCGGCCCCTTGCTGGCCGAACGCGTGAAGTCCGGAAAACTCAAGGTCATCGGCGCGCGCTACGACCTCGATACAGGCCGCGTGGAAGTCATCGAATAGCGACCTGCGAACTCTTCCACGATGAACGCCAGGACTGCCCACTACCTGATGGCCTACGGCGGCTTCCTCATGCTCATGGGGCTGGCCGGCTTCCTCTCGAACCCGGAGAAAGCGAAGACGGCTTTGATGTCCGGCGGCACCTTTGGCGCGCTCTCCATCCTGTGGGGTGTGCTCGGGGCGCGCGGTGTGCGCTGGAGTCTGCTCGCGGCGAAGACGACCACCGGCCTGCTGGCGGTCGTCTTCGTCTGGCGGGCCAGCGTGAGCTGGCTGGCGGTGCTCGATGGGCACGCGGAGAAACTCGTCGCCGCGAGCTTGATCACCATGATGCTGGCCGCGTCGATCGCCATGCTGATCGGGCTGTTCAAGGCCCGCAAAAACAGTCGTGCGGAAACGCCCCATCAACGAACAAGCGACTGATACTTGACGATGTCGAAAACCGAACGCTTCCCGGAGCCGGAGGTTCCCATGGAAATTAGCCGGTGGCGTCAGCCACCGGAACCAGATCACAAAGAAAGCGAGCCCCGGCAGGGGCGACAGAACTTCCAACGCCCCTGCCGGGGCGGATCGTATAGGCTGCGGGACCGGTGGCTGACGCCACCGGCTAATTTCCGCCAGCCCTGCCGGGCCGAAGCCTCCGGCATTCACCTGACTTCCGTATAAATCACGTAACCTCATGCAAACGCTCCCTCACTTATTCGACAGCAACCGAGCCTGGGCCGAGGCGATCAAGGCCGAAGACCCGGAGTTTTTCCAGAAACTGGCGGGCCAGCAATCGCCCGAATACCTCTGGATCGGCTGCGCGGATTCGCGCGTGCCGGCCAACCAGATCGTCGGTCTGCTGCCGGGGCAGATTTTCGTCCATCGCAACGTCGCCAACGTCGTCGTCCACACCGACCTGAACTGCCTCTCGGTCGTGCAGTTCGCGGTGGATGTGCTGAAGGTCAAACACATCATCGTGTGCGGCCACTACGGCTGCGGCGGCGTGCGTGCCGCGCTGCGCGGAGACCAACTCGGCCTCATCGACAACTGGCTGCGGCACATCGTGGACGTGCGCGAAAAACACCGCGCCGGCATCGCCGCCATCGCCGAAGAAGCGCACCGCTGGGACCGGCTCTGCGAGCTGAACGTCATCGAGCAGGTCGTCAACGTCTGCCAGACCACTATCGTCCGCGACGCTTGGGCGCTCGGGCAGGAGCTGTCCGTGCATGGCTGGATCTACGCCGTGGGCGACGGCCTGCTGCGCGACTTGAAAATGTGCGTCACCGGCCGGGACGCACTCGCCCAGCGCTACGAGGAAGCGCTGGCGCATGGAAGGCAGTTGCTCGCGTGAGCCAGCGGAGGGAACGTGAATTGAATGACTGTTGACCCACTTTGGCTCTGGGGCGGCTTCACGCTTTTCGTCCTGGCGATGCTGGCGCTGGACCTTGGCGTTTTTAATCGCAAGGCGCACGTCGTCAGCTTCAAGGAGGCGCTCACCTGGACCGGCGTGTGGGTGACCCTCGCGATGATTTTCAACGCCGGCGTCTGGCATTTCGCCGGGCCGCAAAAGGCGCTCGAATTTTTCACCGGCTACCTCATCGAGTATTCGCTGAGCGCGGACAACGTCTTCATCTTCGCGCTGATTTTCTCCTACTTCGCGGTGCCTCCGCAGTGGCAGCACAAGGTGCTCTTCTGGGGCATCCTCGGCGCGCTCGTCATGCGCGTGATCATGATTTTCGCGGGCGTGGCGCTCATCAGCCGCTTCCACTGGATCCTCTACATCTTCGGCGCCTTCCTCATTTTCACCGGGCTGAAAATGATCTTCGGCAAGGACGAGGAAGTGCATCCCGAGCACAACCCGATCGTCCGCTGGTTCCGCAAGCTCGTGCCCGTGAGCAGCGGCCACCACGAGGACAAGCTCATCGTCCGCGTGGATGGCCGGCTCATGGCCACGCCGCTCATGGTCGTGCTCGTCTGCGTGGAAGTGACCGACGTGATTTTCGCCGTTGATTCCATCCCCGCGATCTTCGCCGTCACGCTCGACCCGTTCATCATTTATACCTCAAACGTCTTCGCCATCATGGGCCTGCGCTCGCTCTACTTCGTGCTCGGCGGGATGATGGGGATGTTCCATTACCTGAAGCTCGGCCTCGGCGGCGTGCTCAGCTTCATCGGCGTGAAAATGCTGCTCGGCCACACCGCGTGGAAAATCGAAACGCTCCCGGCCCTCGGCGTGGTCGCCGCCATCCTCGCCGCCTCCATCGTCGCCTCGCTCGTGCATGCCCGCCGGGCCCGCGCGCGCCTCGCGACACCACCGGCAAAAGCGGACATCCAATCCGACCACCACGTATGAAAACCACCGAAACCAACCCCATCGTTTGCGGCACGGACTTTTCCGAAAACGCGGACAAAGCCGCCGCCGTGGCCGACGCCATCGCGCGGCGCCTCGGCGCTCCGTGCATCCTCGCGCACAGCGTGGACGAGCGCGGAGAATTCTCCGAAAACCTGCACACGCGCCTGATGAACGACGATCGCCCGCGGCTCGCGGAACACGCGACGCGGCTGCGCGAGCTTGGCATGGCTTTCGAGGAAAAGCTGCTGCGCGGCGTGCCGGACGATGGCGTCGCCCACTTCGCCGCGCAGAGCGGCGCGCAGCTCGTTGTCGTGGGCGCGTCCGTCATGGGCTCGCACTGGCTGGGCCGCCTCCTGCTCGGCAATATCTCGGCGCGCATCGCCGAGTCGTCGTCCGTGCCGACGCTCGTCGTGCATGACGCCGCGCCCTTCTTGGCGTGGGCGCGGGGCGAGCGGACGCTGAAGATTTTCGTCGGTGTGGATTTCAGCACCAGCTCCGACGCCGCGCTGCGCTGGATCGCGGAGCTGCGGCAGATCGGCCCGTGCGAAGTCATCGCGGGCTACGTCGATTGGCCGCCTGACGAAGCCGCCCGGCTCGGCGTGTCCGGCCCGGTGGGGCTGGACAAAAACCCGCCCGAAATCCAGCGGATGATCGAGCGCGACGTGCGCGAAAAAGTCGCCCGCCTGCTTGGCGCGGAAAACGTGCGCGTCTGCGTGCGCGGCAACGCGGGCCGTGCCGACGCGCCGCTCCTGGAGATGGCCGCGGAGTCGCAGGCCGATCTCATCGTCATCGGCACGCACCGATGGCACGGCCTCAGTCGGCTCCGGCACGGCTCCGTCTCGCGCGCCATCCTTCGCCACGCGCCGATGAGCGTGGCCTGCGTGCCCGCGCCCGCCGCCGAGCCGGTGAGCGGACCGCGCGTCCGCGAATGCCCGCGCGTGCTCGTGGCCGTGGACATCCATGAGCCGCACGGCTTCGCCTCCCGCTACGCGTATGGCATCACCGCCCCAGGCGGCACCGTGCGCCTGATGCACAACCTCGAACCCGCCGGCCCGCCGGACGCCATCCCGACCCGCAAGGAACCCGCGTCATTCGCCGCCGAAGCCGAGGCAAAATTGCGCGCCCTCACCCCGCACGACGAGGAAGTGCGCGGCATCACGACCGAAGTGGAAGTCACCGAAAGCCGCGAAACCGCCGCTGCGATCTGCGCGGCCGCGGAGCGCTTCGGTGCGGACATCATCTGCATCGGCAGCCACACCCGCCCCGGCTTCACCGCCAAGGCCCTCGGCTCCGTCTCCCTCGCCGTCCTGCAAGCCAGCCGCCGCCCCGTGCTCGTGGTCTGGCCGCAGGTGGAGTAGCAGTCCGCGGGAGCTTGCTCACGCACCGCGCGGACAGGCTGCGCGGCTAGTGCTTCGCCTCGGTCTTCACCCCGGCGGGCAGGATGCCCACCCTACCCAAAAACTCGCGCCTCCCAGCGACGATCGCCCCCTTAATTCCGCAAGGTGGGATCAGACGTTCACCAGGTCCAGCGGGCCGCCTTCGCTCAGTCCGGCTTTGCCGAAGGTCTGGATCTCGTGACCCATCGCGTTGGCGATGGTGAGCCAGAGACGATTGTGGGCGGCTTTGTCGAACTTGAGGCTGCGACCCATCCTGAAGCCGGCGCCGCCGCCGACGATCACGCAGGGGATGTTATCGAGCGTGTGGGAGTTTCCTTTTCCGAGTTCGTTGGTCCAGACGAGGAGCGTGTGATCGAGCATGCTGCCTTCGCCGGTGGGTTCGGGGGTTTCGGAAAGGCGCTTGGCGAGGTAGGCAAATTCGCCGCAGAACCACGTGTTGATCTTCTGCAGCTTGGCGTGGGACTCCTTGTTGCCGTCGGGATCGTGCGAGAGGGAGTGGTGCCCCTCCTCGATGCCGAGCCACCGCATCTGTGCCTGTCCGACGGATCGCATGTATTGCAGCGTGGCTACCCGGGTCATGTCGTTGGCGAGGGCGTTCACAAGCAGATTGATCTGCATGCGGCTGATCTGCGGGGTGTTGTCATTGACGAGCTCCACACTCGGATCCAGCTCGGGCATGGGATGCTGGAGCCTGGCATCGGCTTCGGGGCTCTTGAGTTCCTGCTCGAGGTTGCGGACAAGCGTGACGTGCTGCTCCAGCAGCGCCTTGTCGCGTGCGCTGAGTTTGGAGGAGACGCGGGAGATGTCGTCGCGCACGTCGTCGAGGATGCTCACGAGGCTGTCGCGGTCTTTCATCTGTCCGTAGAGCTTGCCAAACATCTGATAAGGGTCGTCCACAGGCGCGATCGGCTGATTGGCTCCGGCGTAGCTCATGCGTGTCCAGGGATCCGCGCGATCTGGGACGGCGACGCCAAATTCCAGCGAGCCAAAGCGGGTGCGCGTCTCGGGGCGGCTTTGCAGGAAATTCTTGATTTCCTGATCGATCGAGATGCTTCCGGCCCAGCCGGCTGGATTTCCGCCGCCGCCGCGGATGTTGCCGGGCAGCAGCTCGCTCGCCGTGAGGAGGCAGCTCATCCCGCGCATGTGGCTGTCGCCGTCGCCGCGGATTTTGTTGGCGATGCCATTGAGCACGAGCGTGCGGTCCCGGAATGGCTCCAGTGGCTGGAGGATCGACTTGAAAACCAGCCCTTCGCCGCTCGGGTCGGGCCAGAACTCATCGGGCAGCGTGCCATTGGGAGAGAACATGATGACCACGCGCTGGCGGCGTTGCGGGAGCCCCGCGCCGCTGAGGCTCGGCAGGCCCGAGAGGAAGGGCAGGGCGGCGGCGGAGACACCGAGGTGACGGAGGAAATTGCGGCGGTTCAGGGTGCTCATGAGGATGGATTGCGGGACTATTGCTGGGCGACTTTCGGCTCGGCTTCCGGCATCCCGCGCGAGGCGGCGATGGTGGCGATCCCGGTGAGCAGTTTGCGGACATTGAAGCCGGACGCGACGAAAGACTGGCGCAGCATTTCCAGCGTGTCCGGGCCGTACACATTGACGGCTTGCTTTGCCGTGTGGTGGAAAAGCTGGTGGATGAATGCGCGGTGCCCGTCCGGACTTTCGGCGGCGAATTTCACAAGGTCGCGTGCGCCTGTGAGGCGGATGGTCTGGCCCTCGTCGGTGGCGAAATCACTCACCGGATCGATCGGCCGGTCGTTCTCCCTGGTGCGCCAGCGCCCGATGGCATCGTAGTTTTCCAAGCTGAAGCCGAGCGGATTGATGGCGGCGTGGCAGCCCATGCAGGAGGTGTTTTTCGTCAGCTCCGTGACCTTCTCGCGCATGGTCAGGTGGGCGTCGAATTTCGCATCCTCGAACGCGACCGCCTCCGGCGGCGGCTTCAGCGTCATGCCCACGATGGTGCGCGTGAGGAAGACGCCGCGATGGATCGGCGAGGTCTGCGTGCTGGAGGCAAACGCGGCGAGCAGATACGGGTGGGTGACGACACCCGCCCGCTCCTTCGGATCGAATGCCACGCGCTGAAACTCATCGCCGGTCACGCTCTTGCCGTAGAGTTTTGCGAGGCGCTCGTTGAGGAAGAGGTAATCGGCCTGGAGCAACTCCCGGTAGTCCGAACGCTCGCTCCACACCACCTGATCGAGGAAAAGTCCGAGCGAGGTGCGCAGGTCCGCGAGCACTGCGGTGTCGAAATCCGGAAACGCCTTTGGATCCTTCGAGATCGCTTCGGCGCGCTCGAGTTCCAGCCAGTGGTGGAAAAAGCCGCGCAGCTTTGTCTTCGTCCGCGCATCCGTGAGCATGCGTCCGGCTTGCGCGGCGATCTCGTCGCGGGTCCGCAGCTTTCCCTCCTCAGCGGCGCGCAGGAGCGTCTGGTCGGGGATCGAATCCCATAGATTCAGGGCGAGGCGGGCGGCGATCTCGTAGCCGTCCGGCTCACCGGCATTCGGGAGGTCGGGGTAAAGGAACCGCGCCGACTTGAGAGTGAAAAGGATCACGCGCCGGACGGCGATCTCGGGACTTTTCGCCGTCTGAAAATGCCGCTCGATATAGTGCTGGTGGTCCTCCTCGCTCAACGGGCGCCGGAAGGCCGCCTCGGCAAAGCGCCGCGCAAACGGTTTCAGCTTCTCGACACGATCCGGCGCGTTCGCCTTTGCGCCGCTGAGTTCCTCCAGATGCGCGTCCACATGCTCCGCCACGCTGAGCGCCGCCGCGGTCGTCGCCCGGTCCCACTCCTTTGAAACCCCGGTGCCGCGCTCATAGCCGAAGCTGCGATCATCGGCGGGGAATGCCGTCTTCACGACGAATGTCTCGCGCAGGCGATCTGGCGACAGGCCGTGCCGGGGAATGGTGCCGGCGACGCCGTGCGGCGGTTTCCAGAGCAGTTGGACCGAGGCGGTCTTCTCCTTGAGTTTGAAAAACTCGAGCACCAGCGGATAGGAGCGCCCGCCGAGCAGGAAGAGGCTCCGCTTTTCCTCGCGGACATCCGGACCGCTGCTCACCCACGCGTCGATGAGGAGCGACTTGGTGTCATTGACCCAAAGCCGGACGCCGTTCTCGCTTTTCACGATGAATTCATACGTCCCGGTCTCCTCGGCAAAGACGGAGCCTTCCCACCGGACGGAGAACTCGTCGGCGAGCATCTTCTCGGGATCGGGGCTCGCGGCGCCGAAGCGAAAATCCACATTCGCGTCCAGACGCTCGAACTTCACCTTCTCGGGATCCTTCTTTTTCCCTTCGGCTTTCGTCTCCGGCTTCTTTTCGGCGGGCGTCGCCTCATCCGCCGGGGGCTCGGGCAGGGGCTTCTCGATCGCCAGGCCGCTGTAGCGCGCCTTCAGGCCGCGCTCGGTGCCGGGCGGTTTGTCGAATCCGGGGCGAAACCGGCCCACGAGATCCGCCACGGACGTGCGGTACTGCGCGATGGTGAGGCGGGCGAGATCGAACTCCGGCGGGCGGAGCCGAGCCTGCGCCTTGGGCGAGTAGAAGGCGTCGAAAATATATGCGGCCACCTGCTTCGCATCCTCGCCCACGCACGCGCCGACATCGTCGTCCGGCATCGTCCGCGCGATCCGCCTGGCTAGACCCTCCGCCGAGCGATTGCCGTGGAGCGGTTCATCGTATTTGTCCTTCACGCCCTCGCCATTCTTCCCGTGGCACTCGATGCACAGCTTCGCATAGATCGCCGCGCCGGGATGCTCGGGCACTTCGGCCACGAGCGGCAGGGCGGCGCCAAAACCCGCGCACGCCACGATCGCGGAAAGCCCCCGGCGGATCCGGTGAGGGGCGGAGCGAAGTTTGAGCGTCACGGTTTCAAAGTGCATGGCAGGGGCCGGCAGGCAACCCAAGCGTCAACCCCGCACCGGGCATTCCCTTTGCCCCGTGATCTCAGAAACCCAGGGCGGGCCGCACGGCCTTCAAGTCCTCATCATCCAGAGCCAGCAGTCGCAGCCGGGGCTCGATCCTGAATGCGTGCCGGAGCCGCGCCTTGGCGACCTCCACATCCCCGAGCACGCATTCGTAGCAGGCCAGATTGTAGTGGAGCATTGGCTCCTTGGGATGCCGCTCCACGGCCTCCAGCAGGATCACTTTTGCCGCGTCGATGGAATCGGCCCGCCGGGTCGCGTAGGCCAGGGAAATGGACCACTGCACCTCATCGGGCTGATGGTTCGCGAGGCTCCTCGCCGCGACCCTCATCGGCTCCCACTGTTTCAGGCCCGCACAGATCCCGACCCTGACTGCCAGCACATCCGGCAGATGACGATCGCCCGGATGGATCTCCTCCAGCCCGGCGTTTGCATCATCGAACATACCCAGCTCCAGATAACCCTGGGCGGCGCGGAGCTTCCGGTCGAAGTCTGGTGTCGTGACCATTTTGTCTGCCGCTTGGCTGTTTTCTCAAAGGGCGGCAGCCGTCATCTCACCGGCGCACCACCACCGGTGTTCCGATGCGGGCCTCGTTGAAAAACTGCCGCGCTTTCCAGTAGGAAAGGCGCACGCATCCGTGGGAGGCGGGGTAGCCGGGGAGATGTCCCGCGTGCAGACCGTAGCCGGGGACGAATTCGACATAGAACGGCATCGGTGCCCCGAGGAAATGCGAGTAGGGCGGCCTGCCTCCCTTCCGCACATCGACGTTCGCTTTCACGATGCGATCATCAGCGTCCACGTAGTCGCCGTAGAGCCCGGATCGGTGATCCCGGTCTTTGCGAAGAACCCTGAAATTCCCCACCGGCGTCTCGTAGCCTTCCCGGCCTGTGGAAATATGCGCCACGGCGACGAGTACGCGTCCCTTGTAGAGATCGGCTTCCTGCGCCCGTTTCCTCACGACGATGGAAGTTCTGCCTTCCTGGTTGTGCGGGATATTCGTCACGACCATGTCTGAGACCGTGCTGCATCCGGTGAGGGCGCAGGCGGCGAGGAGGATGGAAAGGCGGAGGAAATTCACAGCGGGAATATTCGGAACTGTCGCAGCGTTTGTCGAGTGAGCTTGCCCCGGTTTCCCGCGCCGCCTTTCGCGAAGCCGATGCGTCGAAGCGGAGCGCCGTGATCGCGCGATGTCAGGTCAGGCTCTCGATGCGGAGCAGCTTCAGCGCGGGTTCACCTGCGGCGCGCGACGCGGCGAGATCCACGTCGAACTCCGCCACCCAGTCATTGGCCTCGGCGGGATCGATGAGCATCTGCTGCACGCGCCAGTGGCGGCGGTCCTCGGACGGCGTGACGTAGGTGTGACGCACGTTGCGCGCTTCCGGATCGAGGCGGAGGTGCCCGTGCCCGGCGCGGTAGGCGTCGATGGCGTCGCGGAGCCGTTGCGCGGTCCATGGCTCGTCCTCGCACGGGCCGACGGCAGCGAGGGCGGCTTCCATGTCGCCGCTGACGAGGGCGCGGAGGAAGGTGAAGATGTGATTGCGGATCGCGGCGGTGAAAGTCTTCGCGTCGCGCGTGATGTCGCGAGCGGCTTCCTCGGCGCCGGGCGGCTGCACCTCGGCTTGCTCGCCGCGAGGCCGGTAGTCCGGGTCGCGCATCCTCTCCCATTCTTCCAGCAGGCTGGAATCGATCTGCCGCAGCATCGTGCCGAGATAGAGTTCCATCTCGCGCAGTGTGTCGTTCTTCGCGGCATCGGGGACGGTTTGCGCGAGCACTTTGAAAACGCTGGAGAGATGCCGCAGCAGGAGCCCCTCGGCGCGCTGGATCTCATACACCTTGATGTAATCGGCGAAGGAGCGGAACTCCTCGAACATCTCCCGCGCGATGGATTTCGGCCGGATGTTTTCCTTGCCGACCCACGGATGTCTGGCCGCGAAGTCATTGAAGGTGGAGTAGATGAAATCGCGGTTCGGTTTCGGGTATTCGAGCTTCTCCAGCTCCTCCATGCGCTGGTTGTATTCGATGCCCTGCATCTTCATCTCGGCGACGGCCTGGCCTTTCACTTTGTCGAGCTGCCTGCGGAGGATGAGATCCGGATCCTCCAGGATGGACTCCACCAGCGTGAGCACGACGAGCGCATAGTCCGGCGCCTGCGGGTCCATCAGCGGGAGCGTGTCGTGGACGTAAAGCGAGAGCGCCTGGTTCATCGA
>JANOBH010000181.1:0-1707 GCA_031411535.1 Chthoniobacter sp.
TTTTGGAGCGAGCGGAAATCGTGGCGTTCGCTGGGAGCCGTTTGCTCCTGCGTCGAGGTGCCGCATTGACCGGGAGTGGGGTGCGCGGCATGGTGCGCGCATGAGCACGATACTCGAAGCCGACGGGACGGGCACTTTGCATCTGCCGCCTTCGCTGCTGCCGCATCCGGGGCCGGGGCGGCGTTATTGCGTCGCTGCGGAAGGTGGGCAGGTGATTGTGAATGAAGCAGCCGCGATTCAGTCCGAAGCCGGTAGCCGCGAGGCGTGGCTGAAGGAACTCGAAGGGCGCCGTGCGCGCGGGATGACGGGTAAGGTCGGAACTCCTTTGCAGGAGATTCTCGATGACGTTCGCGGCGAGCGCTGCTGAATGAGTTATTGGGACACTTCAGCCTTGGTGAAGCTGTCGGTGGCAGAGGCGGACTCGCAGCAGTTTCAACAACTCGCACGCAGCGCGGCGCGGATCATAACCGCGGCCATTGCGCGACTGGAGGCGCGCACCGTCTTCAGCCGACGTGAGGCGGAGGGTGCCTTGCCGCCGGGGGAGGCGGCGGCGCTGGTTGCCGACTTGAACCGCGACGTGGGGAATGGACGAGTGGTCATTCAGGCCGCCGACAATGATGTGGAGAACGAGTTCGGGAAGGTGCTGGAAACCTGCTTCTCGCAAACGCCGCCCGTTTTCGTCCGCACGAACGACGCGCTGCACATCGCCACTGCCATCGTCGCCGGTGAGGCGGAGTTCATCACAGCCGACGTTCGCCAACGCGCGGCAGCGACGCTCTTGGGACTGATCGTGCTACCGTAGCGCGGGGCGGTGAGTGCGAAAATCCGTTCATCCTCCCCGACGATGCCGGAGTGATCGAGCCGTGCGAGATGTGCAAGACCGGTTGATTGACGAATTCGGATTTGCCCGGCCTGTCCCGAATGCGAATGCTCCCGACATGCACGAATCGCCACCGAACCGGATGAGTGTGGGATCGCATCGCGAAGGGGTTTAAGCTCACGGTTTCAGGCGCGCCTCCCCCATGTTTCTCACCCCGCTGTTTCTCATCGCTGCGGCCGTCGGTGCTTCGGTGCCGCTGCTGCTGCATCTCATGCAGAACAAGCGGAAGGAGCAGCTCCCTTTTCCGACGATCCGTTTTCTCAAGCTCGCGGAGAAACACTCCTCGCGGAAAATCCGGCTGGAAAATTTCCTGCTCTGGCTGCTGCGCACGCTCATCATGGCGCTGCTGGGGATGGCTTTCGCGATGCCGATGATCCGGCGCAGCGGGCTGGACTGGCTGGGCGATGCGCCGCGCGACGTGGCCATCGTGCTCGATGCCTCCTACAGCATGAGCTACCGCACGGAGCGCGGAGCGGTGTGGGACCGGGCGATCGAGGCGGCGGCGGCGGTCATCGAGGGGCTCACGGACAAGGACCGCTTTTGCATCTACCTCGCGCGCGAGCAGCCGGAGGCGCTGGTGGCGGAGCCGGTCGCGAACAAGCAGGAGGGCGTCAGCCGGCTGCGCGCGTTGCAGCCGGGGACGGGCAGCTCGCGGCTCGGGCCGGCGATTGCGAGCGCGATGAAAGCTCTGCTCAAAGCCGATGCGAGCCGCGAGCGCGAGATCCACATCGTCACGGACAACCAGGCCGTGCCGTGGCAGAGCCTCGCGTCGGAGAAAGTGGAGATCGACAAGAAGACGGCGGTCTTTGTCTCGCTGCTCGGCGTGC
>JANOBH010000182.1:0-6558 GCA_031411535.1 Chthoniobacter sp.
TTGGCTCCGGGTGCGACCTCTCGGAGCCAAGCGCTCCTGCGCGCCCGGCCCGGCGCTCCTGCGCCAGGAGTTCAGCCTTTCGTGATCGCCTCGTCGAGATTCAGCAGGACGTTTGCGACGACGGTCCACGCGGCGAGTTCGGCGATATTCGCCTCGCCTTCCGGTTTACCGAGTTCGCTCGTCGCCATTTTCCCGGCGGCGGTGGCGTTCGCGGAGTAGCCGGCCAGTTCGCTGTCGAAGAGCTGCGCCACGCGCGCGATCTCCGCATCGCTGGCGCTGCGGGCGAGGACGGTGCGAAAGGCGAATGCAGCGCGCGATTTCACGTCGCCGGGAGCGGCGGCGATTTTCCGGGCAAGCGCCTGCGCGGCCTCGACAAAGACGGGATCGTTGAGCGTGTTGAGCGCTTGCAGCGGCGTGTCGCTGCGGTTTCGCCGGAGCACGCAGAACTCGCGGCTCGGCGCGTCAAAGGTCGTCATCATCGGGTGCGGGATGCTGCGCCGCCAGAAGGTGTAGAGCCCGCGCCGGTGCTTGTCGTCGCCCTTGCTCGTCTCCCATTTGTCGCCGCTGTACACGACCTGCCAGAGCCCGTCCGGCTGCGGCGGCATGACGCTCGGGCCGCCGATCTTTGGCGAGAGCAGCCCGCTCACCGCGAGCGCCTGGTCGCGGATCATCTCGGCCTCCAGCCGCACGCGCGGGCCGCGGGCGAGCAGGCGGTTCTGCGAATCGCGCGCGAGCAGATCCGGCGTCACGCGGCCCGACTGGCGATAGGCGGCGCTCGTGACGATCAGCCGCTGCAGCGCCTTCATGGACCACGGCGTGCCGCCGCCGCTGCCGTCCATGAACTCCACCGCGAGCCAGTCGAGCAATTCGGGATGCGACGGCGGCTCGCCCTGTTTGCCGAACTCCTCGACGGTCTCGACGATTCCGTTTCCAAAGATCTGCTCCCAAAAGCGGTTCACGACGACGCGCGCGGTCAGCGGGTTCTCGCGGTCCACCAGCCAGCGGGCAAAGCCGAGCCGGTTCGCGGGCGCGTCTTTGGGAAAGGTGTGGAGCACGGCCGGCGTCGCGGCCTGCACCTCCTCGGCGGTGCTGAGATACGCGCCGCGGACGTGGCGCTTCGTCACGCGCGGTTTGGGCAACTCGGCCATCACGCTCGTGATCGGCAGCGATTTCTCAAACTCGTCCGCGGCTTTCTTAGCGGCGCTCGCGGCGTCAGCCAGCGGCTTCATCTCCGGCGAGACCGAGCGGAACTGCTCGCGCAGCCGCGCGCGCTGCTTCTCGTCGCGCGCCTCGGCGGGCTTTCCGAGGATCGTCGCGATGTCGGCGGGTACGCTGAGCGTGCCGTTCGGTTCGGCGCTTGTTGTCGCGGTGATGCGGAATTTTCCGAGGATGTGCTCGCCCCACTGTCGGTTCTGGTGCTCAAGACGGAAGACGAGGACGGTCTCACCGCCGCTGCCGACTGGAGCCGCTGTCGAGAACGTGGCGAAGTGCGGTTTGCCAAACTGCGGCGCCCACGCCCAGCCAGTCTCCGGCTTGCCGTCGATCGCCGCCGAGACTGGCCAGCCGTCCTGCTGAAAGTCGGCGCTCGCGCTTTTCACGGCGACCGACTGGCCATCAGCGGTGACTTTGAATTCCGTGAGGATGATGTTCCCGTCGGCGCTTCGGCCCGGTCCCTTCTTGGGCAGCGAGTCATCCGTCAGCGCCTCGACCCGAAACGCGGTGATGCCGCCGAGCGCGGTCTTCGCAGTAACGACGTAGCTGTCCTGCGCCGGGCTTGCGCCGCTCGCCAGCACCGCGCCGTCCGACGTCTTCGCGAGCGTGGCACCCGCCTCGGATTTGAGCGTGAGGATTTCCAGCGGCTCCCACTTCGTCTGCGCCGCGGCGCGCTCCTCCCACGCATTTTGCGCGCTGGCGAAGTCAGGCGTCGCTGCGAAATCGTCCGCCGCCTTCCCGGCGTCGCGCTGCGTGGCGCGGAGCTTTTCGAGCTGCGCCTGCTGGCCGGGCGCGAAGACTTTCATCGTCGGGCGTTCGTCGTCCTTGTCGCTGTCCTCGGTGCTGTTGAGGAAGGCCATCGCCTGGTAGTACTCCTTCGTGAGAAAGGGGTCGTACTTGTGGTTGTGGCACTGCGCGCAAGCCATCGTGGTTCCCATCCAGACGCCGAAGGTCGTATTCACGCGATCGACGACCGCCTCGTAGCGGAACTCCTCGTCGTCGGTGCCGCCCTCGGTGTTCGACATCGTGTTGCGGTGAAAACCGGTGGCGATCTTCTGCGCCTGCGTGGCGTCCGGCAGCACGTCGCCGGCGATTTGCTCGATGGTGAAGCGGTCGAACGGAAGGTCGCGGTTGAAGGCGTCGATCACCCAGTCGCGCCACGGCCAGACGGAGCGGCGCGCATCCTTCTCGTAGCCGTTCGTGTCCGCGTTGCGCGCGAGATCGAGCCACGGCCGCGCGCGGCGCTCTCCGTATGCGGGCGATGCGAGCAGGCGGTCCACGGCCCTTTCATACGCGTCGGGCGCGGGGTCTTTGAGGAAAGCCTCCACCTCCGGCAGCGTCGGCGGCAGCCCGGTGAGATCGAGCGAGACGCGGCGGAGCAGCACGGCTTTGTCCGCCTCGGGCGACGGGCGCAAGCCGTCCCTTTCAAGCCGCGCGAGTACCCAGCGGTCGATGCCGTTCCGGCACCACGCGGCGCCCTTCACTTCCGGGAGAGGTCGCGACTCGGGCTTCACGTAGGCCCAGTGCTTCGCCTCGCTGGTCGAGCCGTCATCCGGGAGCTTCGCGCCGGCGTCGATCCACGCCTTGAGTTTCGCGATCTGCTCCGCGGTCAGGCGCTCGCCTTTCGGCGGCATTTTTTCATCGTCGTCGTCGCTCGTGGCGCGCTTGAACATCTCGCTCTCCGCACTCCTTCCCGCGACGAACGGCGCGCTGCTCGAATCGCCGCCGCGCAGGATGTCGGCGGTGCGGTCCAGCCGCAGCCCGCCCTTTTGCTTCTTCTCCCCGTGACACTCAAAGCAGCGCTTTTCCAGCACGGGCCGGATGTCGCGCGCAAAATCCGGCGCATCCTCCGCGTGCGCAGCGGCGAGGGAAATGGCGAGCGGGAGAAGAAGTCGGCGCGGGTGCATGGGGGAGGACACTGAGAAGTGGAGCGGCGGATCTTCTGCCCGGCAAGCGGGAAGCCCGCCCGCGCCGCTTACGCCTGCGCGCGGAGGATCGTGCCGAGGGTGGTGAGCCCGTGGACGAGTTCGGCTTCCGAGGCTTTGGCGCAGTTCAGGCGGATGCAGGTCTTTTCCGGCGGCTGGGTGAAAAAGACGGCGCCGCTGGCGAAGACCACGCGCTCGGCGCGGGCGGCGTCGCGGACCGCGGCGAGGTCGATGGAGCGCGGCAGCTCCGCCCAAAGCATGTAGCCGCCGCGCGGCGGATCGACGCGCGTGCCGGCGGGGAAACTGCGCGCGATGGCGTCGAGCGCGAGCGTGCGGCGGTGGCCGTTGCGCTCGCGGAGGCCGGTGAGATGCGGATCGAGCGCGCCGCTTTCCAGAAACTCGCGCAGCATGACCTCGGAGATGACGGCGCTATGGAGATCCTGCTGGCACTTTCGCGCCGCGTAATCCTCGTGCAGCGAGCCGGGCACGCACACGCCGACGCGGAGGCCGGGCGAGACGGATTTTGAGAAGCTGGTGACGTAGCTGACGGTCGAGCCGTCGTCCCACGCGAGCATGGTCTTCGGAGCGCCGCCGTCCACGAGTTCGCCGTAGATGTCGTCCTCGATGAGGCGGACGCCGTGCGCGCGGCAGATGGCGACGAGGCGCTCCCGGTTCGCCTCGGGGATCGTGGCGCCGGAGGGATTCGAGAGCGAGGTGCAGACGATGAGGCAGCGCGGTTTCCAGCGCGCGAGCAGCGGCTCGACCTGCGCGGGGTCGATGCCCCCGGCGCCTGCGACGGGCAGCGGCAGCACGCGCACGCCGGCCACGCTGAGCAGCTCGAGCATGCCGTAGTACGCGGGCGCCTCCACTGCCACGATGTCGCCCGGCTGCACCAGCACCGATAGCAGAAGCTGGAGCCCCTGCGTGCAACCGGTGACGGTGACGAGCTGCCCGCCGCTCAGATTCGCGCCGCGCGCATTCAGACGCGCGGCGAGGTGGTCCCGCAGCGGGCGGTCGCCTTCGGGATGGTGGTAGGCAAACATCTTCGCGCCCTCCTTTTCAAAACCCCGGGCAAAGGCCGCGCCCAGCTCCGCGGCCGGCAGCGCGTCCAGCCCCGGCACGCCTGCGGCGAGATTGATGAGGCCCGGCTCATCCGCCTGGCGCATGAAGTCGATCAGCCGCCCGGCGGCGCGGAATGTCTGCGGTTCGGCGGTCACGACAGCCGCACCAGATCGCGCAGAAACTGAATCCAGATGAAAAACATGCCGCGCCAGGAGTAGCGGATCTCGCCGGTGGAGTTCTGCTTGAGGATGCCGGTGGCGATGTTGTGGGTGATCTGCGCGCGGAGATCTTTCTGGATGTCCTGCTGGATCGTCTCTGGGTCCAGCTCGGCGAGGTCGTCGAGCCGGACGCGGTTGAGGTTCAGAAAGCTGCGGTGGCTTTCATACATCTGCAAAAAGGTCTGGTCGCCGCGGAGCCGGTTGACGCGCCATTGGGGGACGAGCTTGAGGCTGTAGCTGAAAGGGTAGTTCCACGTCGTCCAGATCGTTCCGTCCTTCGCGCGGGAGGAGATGCTGAGGTAGAAAAAGGCGACGTCGTGCTGGTCGATGAGGCAGATGGCGGACTGGGAACGGTCGGCGGGCTTGTAGAAAAGGCGGAAGAACTGCGCGTAGTCCTGCCAGTCCCAGCCGGCGTCATCCACATGCTCGAAGCCCTCGCCCTCGACCTCGCCTGTGATCTCGTCGAGCGCCGGAAAGGCCTCCGCATGCGGCGGGGACTTGTGGCGCAGGTTTTTCTCGAGCGGGAGGGTGAGCTTGCGGACGCGGGTCAGGATTTCCAGCCACGGCAGGAGCAGCCAGCTCGATGCGCAGAATGCGCCGATCTGCCAGTAGCCGCTGAGCAGCCAGCCGATGAGAAACGAAGTCGCGACGATGCCGAGGGCGCCGATCTTGCGGAGGGCCGGATGCGGAAAACTGCGGAGGCTGAGGCTGAATGCGACGGTGCCGAAGATGAGGAGAACCTTTGAAACGAGGCCCCAGTTTGCGATGTCGAAATCGGCCGCGCCCGCGCCGATGAGCAGTGGAAGATCGGTGCCCGTCACGGCGCGATGCTGTTCTTTTGGAGGAAACTTTCAAGCTCCTCCGGGCCGAAATCCGGGAGCACCGCGCCGCCCGCGGTGACGAGCGTGGGGGTGAGGCGCTGGCCGGAAAGGCGGATCATCTCGTCGTAGTCGGCCCGCTCCTTCTCCACATCGCGGAGGTCGTAGCGGAAGCCGCGGGCATCGAGCCACTCCTGCGCCATGACGCACCACGGACACCAGACTTTGACATAAAGCTTCAGAGGCATGAGGCGCGGAAGGTAGCTGGCTGGCCGGGGAGCGTCAAATCGCGCGGCCCGGCGCCCGCTTTCCAGGCTCGCCACTGCCACCGCACCGATGCAGCCTCCGGCCATGAAAGCCCTCGCCCTCCTCGCCTCCCTCATGCTCACCGCCATCGTTTCCGCGCCTGCGGCGGAAAAGGACACGCGCGTTTTTGAAATGCGCACCTACTACGCCGCGCCGGGCAAGCTCGATGACCTGAACAAGCGCTTCCGGGAGCACACAGTCGCGCTTTTCACCAAACACGGGATGACGAATCTCGGCTACTGGACACCGCTCGAAAACCCGGACAACAAGCTCATCTATGTGCTCGCCTATCCGAGCCGCGAGGCGCGCGATGCTTCGTGGAAAGCGTTCTCGGGCGACCCCGACTGGAAGAAGGCGCAGAGCGAATCCGAGGTGAACGGGAAGCTCGTGGCGAAGGTGGATCAGCTCTTCATGACGGCGACGGATTTCTCGCCGGAAGTGAAGGCGGGCGCCGGCGCGGGCGAGCGCGTCTTTGAGCTGCGCACGTACACGACGACGACGGGGAATCTCCCGCTGCTGCACGCACGTTTCCGTGATCACACGATTGGCCTTTTCGCGAAGCACGGGATGACAAACCTCTGGTACTGGCAGCTCACGGCGGATCAAAAGAACGCCGACAACACGCTGGTCTATCTGCTGGCCCACGCGAGCACCGATGCGGCCAAAGCGTCCTTCGGCGCCTTCCGCGCCGACCCGGCCTGGATCGCGGCAAAGGCGGCGAGCGAGGAAAAGGGCGGCGGATCGCTCACGGTGCCGGACGGAGTGAAGTCGGTCTTCATGAAGGCGACGGACTACTCGCCGCTGAAGTAAGCGCGCGGATCATCTGCCAAAACCAACTTCCGAATTCCCATTCCGTTAATTTGGCAAAATTCCGTAATTCCGTTTTTGTCTTTTAAGACGGAATTAACGGAATTTGACCAAATTAACGGAATGGGAGCGGGGTAACAATTCATCCATCCACACCCGAATGAAATCTCTCCCCGCTCTCGCCTGCATTTTCACGCTGCCCGCGCTGCT
>JANOBH010000183.1:0-7478 GCA_031411535.1 Chthoniobacter sp.
GCTTGGCTCCGCGTGGGGTCTGGCGGAGCCAAGCGCTCCAGCGCGCCGACGCGGCGCTCCCGCGCCCGGCCCGCCCGATTTATTGCACGAGTCCGGACGCGGAAACCGCGGTGCGGGTCGTTGGCTTCGCCTTTCGCCACCAAATCTCACGGCTCCCGGCGTTGACATCCGGGGCGCGAGGTTGAGACTGTTTTCAGGCGCGGAAGTCGCGCGGTTCTTTCCCACTTTCCAGTGACCGGCGAAGCGCCCCTGAGGCGGCTCGCGATCACGCATCAATTTGCCCTGCTGTGTTCGACCAAAGGATGGAAATCCCGATCCGGTATTAACATCAACTCAGGAGGCCGGGGTGGGCGGTTTTAGATCATGCCTTTCTAGGAAGATCGAGGCCCGTCCCAGGTCGCCGCCCGTTAACCTTTGGGGGAACGTGGAGCTCCTTCCGGACGGCATGAGCGGGGCAATCTCTTTGGCGCTGCGGAAAGGCGACGGCTGATGTCGCTCCGCAGCGCCATCTTTTTTGCGGGGCGGACGGCCGCTTCCGCTCCTAGTCCCCGAAGCTGATGCCGACGGCGCGGCAGGTCTGGACCATCTGGCATTCGGGCTGGACGAGTTTGATGCGGTGGACGGCGTCGGCGATGGGGACGCTAAGAACCTGGTAGTTCTGGTAGCTGACCATCTCGCCGAATTTTCCCTCGGCGATCAGCTCGACGGCGCGGACGCCGAAGCGGGTGCCGAGGATGCGGTCGAGTGTGGTGGGCGCGCCGCCGCGCTGGAGGTGGCCGAGGACGCAGGTGCGGGTCTCCTTGCCCGTGCGCTCGGAAACCTCGCGCGCGACGCTTTCGCCGATGCCGCCGAAGCGGTTTTCGCCCTGTCCGGCGTCGCGCATGCGCTTGTGCCCGTCCTTTTCCAAAGCGCCCTCGGCGACGACGATGAGCGTGCTGAGGCAGCCGTCGGCGTCGCGCTTTTTCACGGCGTTTGCGACGCTTTCGTGGTCAAAGGGAATCTCGGGGATCAGGATGACATCCGCCCCGCCGGCGAGTCCGCCGTAGAGCGCGATCCAACCTGCGTGGCGGCCCATGACCTCTATGACCATGGCGCGCTTGTGCGAGCTGGCGGTGGTGTGGAGGCGGTCGAGGGCGTCGGCCACGCAGGCGACGGCGCTGTCAAAGCCGAAGGTCATGGCCGTGGCTTCGAGATCGTTGTCGATGGTTTTAGGGACGCCGATGACGGGGATGCCTTCCTCGTGGAGCTGCTGGGCGGTGGTGAGAGAGCCGTCGCCGCCGATGCAGATGAGCGCGTCGATCTGGAGGTCGTGGAGGTTTTTCTTCGTCTTGGCGATGATCTCGTCGGGGATGCGCGTGCGGTTTCCCGCGCCGACTTTGGCGACGAAATGGCCGCGGTTTGTCGTGCCGAGGATGGTGCCGCCGAGCTGCATGATGCCGGCGGTGCGGGCGCGGGTGAGGGAGATGAAATCGCCGCCCTCGGGGATGAGGCCCTCAAAGCCGTCCACGAAGCCGAGGACTTTCCAGTTGAGATTGTCTGCGGCGCGGACGACGCCGCGCAGGACGGCATTCAGGCCGGGGCAGTCGCCGCCGCTGGTGAGGACTCCGATGCGTCTGCTCATGGGTTTGGAGTGTAAGAACGGAACCGATGGAATCAGCGCGGCGCTTTCCACCCTTTGGCGGGGCGACCCGCGGCGGACCAGGAATCGTAGAGGCGCCAGCCGCGCTGGAGCATGCCGGAAGCCGTGTCGAAACGGTTTGTCGAATCGAGGACGACGACCGTGAGGCGGCGCGGGGTGATGATGTGGCGTTCGCCTTCCTGTCGGCTCTCGGGCGCCTTCGCCGCAGAGATGATGAGGCACTGGCCGGAGCGGGCCGTGGTGCCGGTCTTCACGCCATCGATGCTGTCGGTGCCGAGCAGTTCGTTGGTGTTGCGGAGGAGGTAGCTGGAGAGTTCGCCGGCGGGATTGGTGAGCGTGATCTTGCGCTCCTTTTGGGAAACGTGAAAGCGGAAGGCCGAATTCGCCATCGCGTAGCTTGTGAGTTTGGCGAGGTCCTCGGCGGTGGAGTAGGGGACGGTGCGTTCGAGGTGGTCGAGGCCGTGGGGATTGATGAAGCGTGTGCGAATCATGCCGAGCTGCCGGGCCAGCGCGTTCATCTGCGCGACAAAGATATCGCCGGACGACATGCCGGGACGGCGACCGAGCTCCCTGCCGACGTGGTCGGCGAGGGTCGCGGCGGCGATGTTGTCGCTCTGCATGAGCGCGGCATAGAGGAGGTCGCGCAGCGAGCACTGGTCGCCGGGCTGGAAGCCGACACCCTGCCCGCCGCCGAGTTGCACGGAGGAGTCCTGGACGCTGGCGAGCTGGCCGAGGTCGGCTTTGCTCTGCGCGGCCCAGTCGAGGACGACCATCGCCGTGGCGATCTTCGTCAGGCTGGCGATGGGGAGCTTTTTGGTGGAGCCGCTTTCCTCCAGGATGAAGCCGGTGGTGGTGTCGCTGATGACGTAGGCGCGGCTCTGGGCGTGAACCGGCGCGGCGCCAAGAACCGCGATGAGGCAGAGGATGAGGGAGGTGGCAAAGGGCTGAAGTCGCATGGGCAATGGGCGCGGACTCTACCGGGTGGCGCACCTATGGCAAGTGCCCGCGGCACTGTGTGAGCGGATTGACGGCGAACCGGAGGATCGGACGCGCGGACTTTGCCGCCCCGATGGAGTGAGCCATGATTTCTTCGTGGCCGCACCGGGGCGCGTTCTTGTTTCCGCAAAAAAAACGGGAGGGCGGGCTTCTGCCGGGCGGCGACTCACTGGTCACCATCGCCCGGCGGAAGTCCCGCCCTCCCGGAACCACCAACGAAATTACTTAGCGGATCGAGCTCGATGTCCGCATGCCGGTCACCCGTGGATCGACGCTGAGCGCCATGAGCACGCGTTCGGCGGCGTTCTTGTAGTCGAACGGTGTCGCGTAGCCGAAGCCCGGCGCGTAGAGCGATCCAGAGCCGCCCTGACCGCGGCTGCCGCCAGCCAGGTCAAACTCATAAAGCACGTTGCCGCTCGCCGAGCCTTTGCCCGAGTCCTTGGAGTCGGAATGGCGGCGCTTGCCGGACACGTCGGTCACGCGGACATGAATGCGGATTTTCGAGCTGCCAAAGCCCGGCCCGAGCGGGCCATTGATACCGCGCCAGAAAGGCGTCCCGGCGTCCACGACTTCGAGATTGCTCTCCACGAGCCAGCCGGTCGTCGGCGTCTCGTCGTCGGCGAGCACCATCGCCGGGGCCATTTTCTCCAGCTCTTCCTTCAGCGCCTTCGAATACTCCGCCGGGGCGAGGGAATGCCGGATCGCGCGCTCTCCCTTATTGCTGTGGCTGCCGATGAATTTCGCCTCGTCCGCGTAGGAGCGGATGTAAATGGCCTTGGGTTTCGTCGCGCCAGTGGCGATGTCGGTGTGGACGACCTTGACGCCAGCGCAACCGGTGAGCGCGCAGGCGGCGGTGAGAATGAGGAGGGTGTTTTTCATATTTGCAAAGAAGGTTCCCCTCTCACAATGCAGGATGCGTGCCCGCTGCGTCAGTGTCCCGGCAGGGCGATGCCGCGCACGTTTTTGTAAAGCTCCAGCGCGTACGTGTCGGTCATGCCGGAGACGAAATCGAGGAGCTTCATCAGCCGAGGATACGGCTCCGGGTCCGGCCTGCGACCCGGCCCTAGATTCTCGGCGGGGACGAGGTGGAGCAGCTTGCCGGAGCGGCGCGGGTGCGCGTCGAGCTCGTTCAGCGCGGAGACAAAGACATCGAGCAAACCACCGAGCACCTCGAAGCCCGCGGCCTCGATTTTCACGCCGCGCGGTGTGGCGTATATCGTCTCGATGGAACGCCGCTGGATTTCCGCCCACGCCTCGCGGCGGCTGCCCGCTTCGATCAACGGCGTGTCGAAAGTGCCAGCGAGAATCGCCTCCTCGTTCGCGAGAAAAACATCAGTCGCCTCGTCGATGGCGCAGCCGATGGCGATGGCGCGGAGGATTTGCACACGGCGGCCGTCGGTGTGCGCCTCGTGCAGCCGCGAGGGCCTTTGGCCGTCCGGCATCAGCGCGAGAAAAGCGGCGCACACCTCTCCGTAGTCGAGTTCCCCGACGCGGAAGCCGTCCTCGAAATCCACGAGCCGGTAGCATATGTCATCCGCGGCCTCGACGAGGAAAGCCAGTGGATGCCGAGCCCACCACGCCGCGGCTGGCGTGCGGCGCAGCAGGCCGCAATGCCCCGCGACACTCTCGAAGTGTTCGCGCTCGCTTTGGTAGAAGCCGAACTTTTTCGCGCTCGCCCCGCGATGTACGCCGTCGGGCACCAGCGACTCGCGAGGGTACTTGGTGAATGCGGCAAGCGTGGCGTGCGTGAGCTGCAAGCCGCCCGGATTGTCCGGCATTTGCAGCCGCGTGATGAGGCGGAAGCCCTGCGCATTGCCCTCGTAGTGCGTGATGTCCGCCCGCTGCGCCGCGCTGAGTCCCTCTCCCGCTACGGCGGCGATGCGGGAGGTTTCAAACCAGTGCCGGATGGCGTCCTCACCCGAATGCCCAAACGGCGGATTGCCCAGGTCATGCGCCAGCGCCGCCGCCGCCACGATCTCGCCAAACTCCGAGCCGTGCGATTTCAGGTCCGGGTGCCGCGCGCAGATTTCCGCGCCGACACGCGCCCCGAGCGAGCGTCCGACGCTGGCGACCTCGAGCGAGTGCGTCAGCCGCGTTCGCACGTAGTCATTGTCCGCGAGCGGAAAGACCTGCGTCTTGTCCTGCAGACGCCGGAATGCCGTCGAGAAAATCAGCCGGTCCGAATCGCGGCGAAACTCCGATCGCGCGGGATCATGCGGACGCGGCTTGCTCTCACGCCCGAGGCGCTCGGCGCACAGCAGTTGGTTCCAGTCCATGCTCACGGCTGTTTCGTGGCGGGTCGGTGGATGAAGAACTGGAACATGATTTCGATGAGAAGCATGGCAACGCCGGCTAGGATGAACCAGTGAAAGACTGGTTTGCCGAGGATTAGGTCTTCAAAATCCTCGCGCCCTTGGACGAAGTAGCCGCGCTGCCCCTTCTCCCCGAGCTGCTCCGGCAGCAGCGCGCGGTCGATTGTCCGCAGGTCGCTTTCCTCCGGCGGCGGATTGACCGCGTAGGCGTGCAGCAGCCGGCTGCCGCGGATCGTGTAGAAGCCGGTCTCCTCCGGCACGAACGAGATGCCCACGCGCTCGCCGAGCGCTTCCGTCTTCACCTCCAGCGGCTCGCCTGTCGGCCTCCGCACAGGATTCGCCGCCAGCTCGCTCCTCCACACCTCGTCAGCCACCGGCTCGCCGATGAGCGATGAGACGGGCAGCGGTTCGTCGCTCGTGATGTTCTTCACGATCTCCTGCATCCACGCCGGAAAGATGCGCTGTCGCGCGAGATTGCTGGAAAACTCGCTGACGGAGAAATTCATCAGCAGCAGCGTGCCGAGGCCGTGGTTCAGGCTCGCCATCGCCGGCGTGTCGTCGGCGTAGGTCAGCAGCACGCTGCCCGTGCCCGTCGAGCCGGCGTCGTAGATGTCGTAGAACTCCAGCAGCGCGAGGTTCTGCCGCATCGGCCCGCGGAAGAGCCGCAGGTAACGCGATTTGAAATCGCCCCGGATGATCTGCTGCGCGCCGGTGCCCACGCTCTTCGCCACGCGGCGGCTGCCGAGCTTGAGCGGGAGCTGGCTGCCGGCCATCGCCTTCTCCAGCGCGGCGAGATTCGCGGCGTCGTTTTCGCCGTCCAGAAACCAGACCACGCCGCCGCCGTGGAAGATGAAATCCGCCACGAGCTTGCACGCCGCGTCTGTCAGGCGGCCGGTGCGCGTGAAGAAAATCTTCTTCACCGCCGCCAGCTTCGCGCTGGTGACGCCCGCCGCCGTGACCTGCTCGGGCAGCAGCGAACCGGCGAGATCGTCGTAAGGATTCAGCGCCGTCTTGAGGAAAAGCGCGGCGTCCTTCTTCGGCTCCGGCGCGTCGGAGACGATGAGGATTCCCTCCTTCTCCATCACGGGGATGGTGAGGAAAAAGCGGTCGTCGAGCGCGAGGTCGTCGGGCGTGAGACTGATCTCGCACTGGTGCAGGCCCGGCCCGCCGGGCGGCACGGGCAGCGTGATCTTCGCCGTGCTCCACGGCGCGACGGCGACCTCCTTTTCAAAACTCGTGCGCCCGTCGAGTACGACCTTGAGCGGCTCCTGCATCGGCGTTTCGCGGAAGTTTCCCACCTCGACTTCCAGCGTCACCGTGTCGCCCGCGAGCACCTGCGTCTGGCTGATGGATGCGCCGAGGATCGCGCGGTTGTCGCGGCTGGGCGGCCCGCAATCGACGAAGAACATCCGCGCCGCCGGCGGGAGCGCTGTGAAATCCACGTTCGCCCAGTTGCGGCGCTGGAAGTCCGACAGGTAATAGATCTCCGGCTGAGCGGCACCCTGCGCGAGCAGGCGCGCCGCGAGCGCATTCGCCTGGCTGAAATCCGCCCGGCTGAAGCCGGCTTTCATCGCCGCGACAAAGCGTTTCGCGTCCGCGTGGTTGCGCGAGAACTCGAAGAAGCACGACTTTGGCGACTGCCCGGCGGTGATGACGTTCACCGTGTCGTCGCCACCGAGCGTCGCGAGGATTTTGTCCGCCTCCGCCTCCGCGCGCTGACGGCTGCTCACTCCGCCGCCCTTGTGCTCCATGCTCAGCGAATGGTCGATGACGAGCAGGACCGCGCGCCCGGCCACCTTGTCCGACGCCGAGCCGAAGCGCTGCAGCAGCGGCTTCAGGAACGCGAGCAGCAGAAGAAGGACAAAGAGCGTCCGCAGCGCCAGCAGCAGCAGATGCCGCCAGCGGAAGATGCGCGACCGCTGCGCGATCGTCTCGCGGATGTGCTTCACCGACGAAAACTCGAACAGCCGCGGAAAGCGGAGGTTCAGAAGATGAATGAGCAGCGGCACCCCGACGAGCAGCGCAAGGCCAGGGAGAAGCGCGGAGTTGAGAAAACTCATCGTGGAATATGAAAACGCAGAGGCGCAAGGGCGCAGAGACAACGCGCAAACGAAACGCTCTCCAGAAGCGTGTCATCCTGAGCGGAGCGGAGGCGGAAGGGCGGGCGCAGCGCAGTCGAAGGAGCCCGCCCATTCACGGGCAGTGTCGCAGAGACTCGCCGGGGTCTTTCGCCTCCGTCCCCGCCCGCCTTCGCCCGCCGGGGACTCCGCTCAGGATGACACGCGGTTTTTAGTTTTTCCCCGCTCGCTGAACTCTGCGTCTCTGCGTCTCTGCGCTTCATCCTATCGCGTGCTTTCGTTTTTCCCGCGGAAGCCGAGATATGCCTCGATCGCATCCAGATACGGGCGCTGCGTGTCGATGAGCCGGTGCTGGATCTGCCGCAGGTCGGCTTCCCGAGCGAGGTCGGCGACGAGGCGCTGCATGTTCGCCTGATACTGCGCGCGGATTTCCTCGGGATCGACCTGCACGGT
>JANOBH010000184.1:0-2291 GCA_031411535.1 Chthoniobacter sp.
TGTCGTTTCCGGCGGCCCGCCGGAAACACCGCGCGTGATGGCGCGTCCTTTCGCGAGCCGCGCGCGATCACGTCCGGGCGGTTCGGCGGGCCGCCGAACCGGACAGGCCAGCGGCCTGTGCTCCCCATCGCGCTCGCAAAATCACCCAACCTCAATTCCATGCGCTCCCTCCTCCTCGCCCTCGCTTTCACCGCCAGCGCACTCGCGCAGACGCCACCACCGACCACAAAACAAAACCCACCGCCCGGCGTCACCATCCCCGACGCCGACCGCAAGGAACTCGAAACCGGCACCGCCGCGCTCGGGCGTGAGATCGAGGCGCTGCGCGGGAGTTTGAAAGCAAACCCCGCCCAACTCGCGCTGCTGCCGGACGTGCAGATTTTTCACAAAGCCGTCGATTGGGCGCTGCGCTACGACGAGTTCATGGACGTGAAACAGGTCGCATCCGCCAAGCGCGCGCTGGCCGAAGGCGCGGATCGCGCGAAGGCGCTGAAGAGCGGCCAAAGCCCGTGGACCCAGGCTTCCGGGCCGGTGCTACGCGGTTACGTTTCCAAGATCGACGGCTCGGTGCAGCCTTATGGACTCGTGATGCCGGAGGGCGCGGGGAAGTCGCCGCGCCCGCTGCTCGTCTGGCTCGCGGGGCGCAATGACAAGCGCACCGAGCTGGCCTTTCTCGACGAACGCTGGAAATCGAAAGGCGAGTTCACGCCCGCGAATACGATCGTCGTGCATCCCTACGGACGTTTTTGCAACGCGACGAAATTTGCCGGCGAGACGGATGTCTTCGAGGCGATGGCGTCCGTGCAGTCGCGCTACGCCATCGACCCGCTGCGCACGGCCGTCGCCGGCTTCTCGATGGGCGGCGCGAGCACATGGCACCTCGGCACGCATCACGCCGGGCGCTGGTGCGCCATGTCGCCGGGCGCGGGCTTTTGCGAGACGGCGATCTACGCGAAAGTCTTCGACGACAAAAAGGAGCCGCCGCCGCGGTGGGAGCAGTCGCTTTTCCACTACACCAACGCCACCGACTACGCCGCGAACCTCGCGAACAACCCGCTCATGGCCTACTCCGGCGAGATCGACCCGCAGCGCGCGAGCGCGGACATGATGGAAAAAACCTGCGCCACCGAGGGCGTGAAAATGGAGCGCCTCATCGGCCCAAAGACCGGCCACAAGTACGAGCCCGGCGCGAAGAAGGAACTCGCGAAGTGGCTCGACGAAAAGATCGCCGCCGGCACGCCCGCGATGCCGCCGAAGTTGCGCTTCACGACGTACACGCTGCGCTATCCGACGATGAAATGGATCACGCTCGACGCGCTCGACAAACACTACGAGCGCGCCGACATCGACGCCGAACTCGTGGACGAAGGCACCTTCCGCGTGAAGACGAAGAACGTCGCCGCCTTCACCATCGCGCTCCCCGTCGCGCCTGCGCCGCTCGACAAGACGCACCCGCCGCGCGTGCTCATCGACGGCCAGGAAGTCGTCGGCCCGCCGGTGCAGGATCGCTGGACCGCGCACTTCCGCAAAGGCGCGGACGGGAAGTGGGCGGCAGCGGCGAGTACCGACCTCGGCACGCACAAGCAGCACGGCCTAACCGGCCCCATCGACGACGCCTTTGTGGACACCTTCATTTTCGTCCGACCGACCGGCAAGCCGCTCAACGACAAGCTCGGCGCGTGGACGAAGAGCGAAATGGACCGCGCCATCGTGGAATGGCGCCGCGTCTTTCGCGGCGACGCGCGGGTGAAAGACGACACCGCGCTGACCGCCGACGACATCGCGAATGCAAACCTCGTTTTGTGGGGCGATCCGTCGAGCAACCGCGCGCTCAAAGCGATCCTCGAAAAATCCGCGCTCGCGAAAACCGTCCCGCAGTTTCCGCTCTCGTGGACTGCTGATTCCGTGATGCTCGGCCCGACGAAATATCCCGCCGCCACGCACGCGCCGATCCTCGTTTTTCCAAACCCGCTCAACCCCAAACGCTACCTCGTCATCAACAGCGGCTTCACCTTTCGCGAAGGCAGCACCACGACCAACGCCCAGCAAACGCCCAAACTCCCCGACTGGGCCGTCATCGACCTCCGCACCCCGCCGGGCGCCAAGTGGCCCGGCCTCGTCGTGGACGCCGGCTTTTTCGACGAAGGCTGGCAGTGGCCAAAATGACCGGACGGCAGCGCGGCTGGAAGCGGCTCGGAGAGGGTGTGCGGCAAGCCGGCAGTCCGGGCGCGGGAGCGCCTCGTGGGCGCGCAGGAGCGCTTGGCTCCGCCGGGCTCCTCGCGGAGCCAAGC
>JANOBH010000185.1:0-20574 GCA_031411535.1 Chthoniobacter sp.
CGATTTACGAAGGTGACGAAGAAGTCGTTGACCTCGCGACGCGGATCATCGGCCGGACTAGTTGCGAAACCGTGAAGGATCCCGTCAGCGCAACCACGATCATCAAGAAGGGCAACCTCATCGACGAAAAGACGGCACTGGCCATCGAGAAAGTCGGCGTGGAGCAGCTCAAGATCCGCTCCGTCCTCACTTGCGAAAGCAAGCGCGGCTGTTGTGCCAAGTGCTATGGCCGCAATCTGGCCACCGGCCAGATGGTCAAACTCGGCGAGGCTGTCGGCATCATCGCCGCGCAGTCGATCGGCGAGCCCGGCACGCAGCTCACCATGCGTACCTTCCACATCGGCGGCGTCGCCTCCGGCACGTTCAAGCAGCCGATCGTCAAAGCCAAAAACGACGGCGACATCCGCTTCAACGAACTCAAGGCCGTGCTGAACACCGAAGGTCAGTGGGTCGCGCTGAACAAGAACGGCAGCGTCACCATCCACTCCAAAGACGGCCGCGAGATCGAGCGCTACACTATCGTCGTTGGCTCCACCATTTCCATCGCCGACGGCGGCCACGTCAAAAAGGGCGAGGCCTTCATCCAGTGGGATCCGCACAATGTCCCGATTCTCACCGAGAAGGCGGGCCGCGTGGAGTTCCGCGACATGATCCCCGGCGTCACCGTGAAGAGCGAGATCGACGAGGGCACCGGCCTCAAGGGCACCGTCGTCATCGAGCACAAGGAGGATTTGCACCCGCAGATCGTCATCGTGGACGAAAAGACCAAGGACATCCTGGCTAGCTACTCGATCCCTGCCGGCGCACACGTCGCCGTGGCGGAAGGAAAGAAAATCCAGGCCGGCTCGCTCCTCGCCAAGACACCGCGCAAAGTCGCCAAGACCAAGGACATCACCGGCGGTCTGCCGCGCGTTGCCGAGCTCTTCGAGGCACGCCGTCCGAAGGACGCCTCCGAGATCGCCAAAATCGACGGCAGCGTCGAGATCGGCGGCACCGTCCGCGGCAAGCGCAAGATCATCGTCACCGACATCGAGACCGGCGCCGAGGAAGAGCATCTCGTGCCGATGAACAAACACATCATCGTCCTCAAGGGTGACCTTGTGAAGAAGGGCCAGCAGCTCACCGACGGGCCGGTCGTCCCGCATGACATCCTCGATGTCTGCGGCCCGCAGGCCCTGCAGGAGTACATGGTGAACGAAGTCCAGGAGGTCTATCGCCTTCAGGGCGTAGAGATCGCCGACAAGCACATCGAGATCATCGTCCGCCAGATGCTCCGCAAGGTGAAAGTCACCGAGCCCGGCGACACCTCGCTCCTCTGGGGCGACCAGATCGACCGCCTCGCCTTTGAGAAAGAGAACGAGGAAGTGGTGAAGAAAGGCGGCAAACCCGCCGAGGCCGTCCCGGTGCTGCTTGGCATCACCAAGGCCTCGCTCGAAACTGACTCCTTCATCTCGGCTGCTTCATTCCAGGACACCACCCGCGTCCTTACCGAAGCCGCCACCCTCGGCCGCGTGGACAATCTCCGCGGCTTCAAGGAGAACGTCATCATGGGCCACCTCATCCCGGCCGGCACCGGCTTCCCGATCCACCGCGACATCAAGATCGTGAATCTGGGCGACAGCCTGCCGCCCATTGAGGAAAGTGGGGAGCCCGAGCCAGCCGTCGGCTAGGATCCCGGATCCGATAATCCAAAACCTGCGAAGGTCGAAGGCTCTGGCCTTCGGCCTTCGCCATTTTCAGGCATCGGCATCAGGGCCCGAGGAAGGAGAAAATAGTGCGCGACTAATCAGAGGACGCCGTCAATGATGCCGTCGTCGTTTCCCCCAAATGCGCACTCCACCCGCACGTATCACGTTCAGGATCACGCGATGAGTTACCAGTCTCCATCCGATCCGCCGCCTAGGAAGCCGATGTTCACCTTTTGGCAGAAGGTCATCGCCAGCAAGTTTCTTCTCGTCAGCATCCTTGTGCATCTGCTCTTCGGGGCGGGGGCGGCCGTGTATGTCGTCCAGCAGTACCAGGCGAATCGCAAACTGTCCTTCAAGGGCGGGCCGCCGACCGTCAATCCCAGCAGCCGCGCGCTGGAGCACAAGGTTTCCATGGCGAAGAAAAAGAACACCATGAGCGCGCCCGCGCAGGCAAAGCGCATCACCACGGCAGGCCTCGCGAAAGTCGCGCTTCCGGAAATGATCACGATGCCCACGGCCACCACCGTCGTCCCGAATCGCATGGGTGGGCTCGGCGGCATGGGCCAGGGCTTCGGGGCGGGCGGCGCGGGCGGGATGGGGAGCGGTGCCGGCGGCCTCGGATTCTCGCTGCCAAATGTCATGAACGACCGGTGCAGCGCAGCATCGCGCGCCGCGGCGATGAAGGCCAGCGGCGGCACCCCGCAGAGCGAGGAGTCGATTCTGAAGGGCCTGCAATGGCTCAAGGGGCACCAGAACGGAGACGGTTCTTTTGGCCAGCAGCACCCCGTGGCCATGACCGGCCTCGCGCTGCTCAGCTTCATGGGTCATTGCGAAAGACCCAGCTCCAAGGAATTTGGCGACTGCGTGCGCAAAGCCATCGATTACCTCGTCGCCACGGGAAGCGGCGGCAAGCTCGCAAAGGGCGGCGGCAACGACTGGGTGTATGAGCACGGCATCGGAAGCTACGCCTTGGGCGAAGCCTACATCCTCACCAAGGAGCCGAAGATCGCGGAGACTTTCACCAAAACGATCAAGCTCATCGTCGAGGGCCAGAACGCCGATGGAGGGTGGGTCTATAACTTTGCAAAATCCGGCCCCGGCGACACCTCGGTCACCGGCTGGCAGGTCCAGGCGCTCAAGGCCGCGCTTCTCAGCGGATTGAAAATCGAAGGTGTGGAGCAGGCGCTGAAAAAATCCATCGATCACGTCGAACGCGTGCGCGGGGCCAAGGGCGGCTATGGCTACACTGGCCCGCAGGACAACCGCGGCACGACCCCCATCGGCGTCGTCATCCTGCAGATCGCCAAGCACGAGCGCGGGCAGGCCGTCCGCCAAGCGCTCGATTTTTACGTTACCGATCCCGACGCTCCGAAACTCGAATACGAATCCGGCGACGCGAACCTTTACGCCTGGTACTACGGCACCCAGGCCTGCTTCCAGCACGGCGGGAGCGCCTGGCAGAAATGGAACCGCCAGTTTCAGCCCGAGATCGTCGGCCACCAGTCGCAAGACGGAAGCTGGCCGCCAATCGGGGGAGGGAAAGACGGTGGATTCCATTACAAGGGCACCGGGACCACGATGGACGCGCAGGTCTATCGCACCACGCTGTGCGTCCTGATGCTGGAAGTCTATTACCGCTACCTCGCGAGCAGCCGCTGACCTTCCCGGCATGTCCATCGCGACCAAGACCGGAGACGACGGCACGACTGGCCTGATGTATGGCCGTCGCGTGGCGAAGACCGACCCGCGCATCGCCGCAAATGGGGCGGTCGATGAGCTGAACGCGGCGCTCGGGATGGTGCGCGCCACGGTGGCCGAGCCCTTCGTCACGGACGCGGTCCTCGCCATTCAGAAAGAGCTCGTCCTCCTCATGGGCGAGCTCGCCGTCCTCCCCGAGGATCGCGAGCGGTATGCCGCGGGCGGTTTTCACTTTGTGGAAAAGGCGATGGTCGATTCCCTGACCGCGCGCATCGACGACCTCGAGAAAAACCATCACATCAGCTACCACGGCTGGGCCACGCCAGGTGCCACGCTCGGCTCCGCCGCACTGGATCTCGCCCGCACCGTCTGCCGCCGCGCCGAGCGCCATGTCGCCGGGCTCGCGGAATCCGCCGCGCCGGTGAATGGCGAAATCCTCCGCTACCTCAACCGCCTCTCCGACCTCTGCTGGCTGTGGGCTCGCTGGATCGAGACACGCGTGGCGCCTCCCGCCGCCTGAGAGAGGTCACTTCCCCTCTTTCGCTGCCGGCTCCGCCACGAGCGGGCGGAGGGTTTCGGCGAGGATCCTGTAGCCTTCCGGCTTGAGGTGGCAGCCGTCGGCGTCGAAAACCCCGGGCCGCTTCTCCAGCGGCGCGTGCAGGTCCACGAGCTGGACACCGCGAGCCGCGTATTTCTTCGCGATCTCCGCCACCTTTGCGCGCACCTCCGCCAGGCGCGGCAGCCGCTCGCTGACATTGGCCCGGCGCGCTTCCGGCATGCCCGGCAGGTCTGCGAAATTCGGAGTCGGCACGCACAAAAGCACGCGCGGTTTGGCCGGCAGTGCGAGCAGGGTATCGAGCACTTTTCCCGCATCCGCCTCGAACTCCGGGAAGTGCGACCAGTAGTCCACGTCCTGGCTGCGCGTGTCATTGATCCCGAACATCACGATCGCGATTTGCGGCGCGAAAGCCGTCGCCCCCGGCAGCTCCTGCGCCGCGTTGGGCCGGCCGCCGTGCCACATCGAGGCTCCGCCGATTCCAAAGTTCTTCACGACGAAACCCGCGCCGAGCAACTGCTGAAGCTGCGCGGGATACGACTCGGTCGCCGCCTTCACCTTGGCCCCCGCCGTGATGCTGTCGCCCAGGCAGGCCACGCGCACCGGCTCGGCGCACAGCACCGGCAGGGCCGCGACGGTAAAAGCGAAGGCGAGCCAGCGGCGGAGGGAGATCATGCGTGGAGCGTAAACGACGCCGCGCCGAATGGGAAGAAGCCAGGCCCCTTCGGGCTGCACACCGCGTGCGGGCGGGAGATCCCGGCTACTCCTCCGATTTCTCATCGTCCTCATCCTCGCCGTCGCCGTCACTGTCCTCCAGCGGCGGGAGATGGTGATCGCTCAGGAAGCGGCGTTTGCGCTTTGCCTGCGGCAGCGGAGCCAGCGTCATGGTCACGCTTCTGCCCATGAGCTTCGGCTCCGTCTCGACGTGGGCCATGGTCACAAGATCCCCCTTCACGCGGGTCATCAGCGCCATGCCCAGCTCCTGATGAGCCATCTCGCGGCCGCGGAACTGGAGTTGCACGCGCACCTTGTTGCCCTTGTCGAGGAACTCCTCGGCGTGCCGCATCTTCGTCTCGTAGTCGTGCGACGCGCAGTTCACGCGAAACTTGATCTCCTTGAGCTTCGAACCCGTGTTCCGCTTGTCCTTCTCCTGCTTTGCCGCCTCGTATTTGAATTTGCCGAAATCCACGATCCGGCAGACCGGCGGATTGGCATTTGCGGCGATCTCGACCAGATCGAGACCCAGTTCCTGTGCCCGGCGGATGGCGTCGGACAGTTTCAAGACACCGAGCTGCTCGCCGGTGGAAGCGAGGATCACGCGTACCTCGCGGGCGCGGATCCGACCATTGACACGATTTTGGATTAGAATAGGGAGACGATTTTCTTCGGCGCGGGCGGGGAGCGCCGCTCGCGCAGGGATGTTGGATTAGGGGTTCGCAGTGGCTTTTGACTTCGCGGAAAATAATCCGCGCCTTCACGGCTCCGGCATCGCCGCACCTGCGATGGCGCTGATGGCAATGAGGATCGCGAGGGTCACCCGCTCTCCCACCGGGGATGAAAGCGCGGGGCAACCGTGCGGGCAAGGTCAATCTTGGCGGGCAAAGAGAGCGGCGGCGGCCGCCGTCATACGCCGGTCGGGCCTTTTCCCGGCTTGGCGCTTGTCCGCTCTCCTGTCGCTGTTAGCCTTTCGCCCACCTCCGCTTTCATGGCCTCCCACGGATATCTCGCCCTCGTTCTCCACGCGCACCTGCCCTATGTGCGCCACCCGGAGTATGAGGAATTTCTGGAAGAGGACTGGTTTTTCGAGGCCGTGACCGAGACCTACCTGCCGCTGCTCCAGGTGCTCTCCGGCCTAGCGGATGACGGCGTCCCCTTTCAGCTCACGCTCACGCTTTCGCCGCCGCTCTGCCACATGCTGCGCGATCCGCTGCTGCAGGACCGCACCGAGCGCTATCTTGACCGCTCGGTGGAGCTGGCGCGGAGGGAAGTGGAGCGCACCCAGGACGCCGGCCAGCTCGGCGAGGTCGCGCGCTTTTACCTGCACAGGCTCACGCAGTGCAGGCGCGACTACGTGGAGCGCTGGCGGCGCGATCTTGTCGGCGCATTTGGCGCACTCCAGGAGCGCGGCGTCATCGAGATCATCACCTGCGCGGCCACGCACGGCTTCCTGCCGCTGATGGAGAATTTCCCCGAGGCCGTGCGCGCGCAGATCCTCATCGCGCGCGACCATTACCGGGAGATGTTCGGTCGCGATCCGCGCGGCATCTGGCTGCCGGAGTGCGCCTACACCTCCAGCCTCGACCAGGTGCTCGCCGAGGCAAACCTGCGCTGGTTCATCGTCGATTCGCACGGGATCATGTTTGGCAATCCGCGCCCGCGCTACGCCATCTACGCGCCCGTCTTCACGCCGGCCGGGCCGGCGGCTTTCGGGCGCGACCGCGAGTCCAGCCGCCAGGTCTGGAGCGCGGAGGAGGGATACCCCGGCGATCCCGCCTACCGCGATTTCTACCGCGACATCGGCTTCGACTTGTCGGTCGAATACCTGCGCGATTTTCTCCCCGCCGACGGCACGCGCAAATTCACCGGCCTCAAATACCACCGCATCACCGGCCCCGTGTCGGAAAAGGAGATCTACAACCGCGGCTGGGCCATGGGCGCGGCGGATCATCACGCCGGGCACTTCATGGGCGCGCGCGCCGCGCAGATTCAGCATCTGGCGGGAAACATGAATGTCCCGCCGATCATCGTGAGCCCGTTCGATGCGGAGCTATTCGGCCACTGGTGGTTCGAGGGGCCCGAGTTCCTGAACCTCTTCATCCGCAAGGCGGTGTACGATCAGGACGCCTTCCAGCTCACCACGCCCACCGCGTATCTCGCCGCGAACGACACGCAGCAGCTCGTCGTGCCGTCGGCATCGAGCTGGGGGCACAAGGGCTACTGGGAAGTCTGGCTCGACGACAGCAACTCGTGGATCTACCCGCACCTCCACATGGCCGCCCGGCGCATGACAGAAATGGCCCGCGTCTTTTCAAAGGAAACGCCGGACCCGCTCGCCGAGCGGGTGCTGCGGCAGATGGCCCGCGAGCTTCTCCTCGCGCAGTCGAGCGACTGGGCGTTCCTGATGAAAACCGGCACCGCCCGCAACTACGCCGGCAAGCGGACAAAGGATCACGTCCTCCGCTTCACCCGCCTCTACGACCAGCTTCGCGCCCGCGACATCGACGAGCCTTTCCTCGCGAACTGCGAATGGCGCGACAACATTTTCCCCAACCTCGAATGGCGATACTATGCGTGAGGAAAAATCCGAAATTCGAAATCTGAAATCCGAAACAAGCGTCGCGGAAATATCGGCAACTTGGAAAAGCGCCGGCTCACGCGCATCCGCGGCATCCAGCCGTTTCACGATTTCCCGCATTTCGGATTTGTTTCGGATTTCGGATTTCGGATTTCGGATTTTGCTCCTGATTTTTGTTTGCGTCGCGCCTTCATCGTTCGCCCAGGACGACGATCTCCCTCCGCCCCCGAAAAAAGGCGGCGTCCAGATCACCTTCCTCCCGCCTCCCACCGAGGGTGCGCTCAGCCTCGGCATCTATGACAAAAGGGGGAAGCTCGTCCGCGTGCTCGCCCGCGAGGCCACGAAGAAGGATTTCACCATCGGCCTGAACGGCTTCATCACGAACTGGGACGGGCGCGACGACGCCGGCAAGGTCATGCCCGCCGGAACCTACTCCGCGCGCGGCTTCGCGGTCGGCGAGATCGAGGTCGAGGGCGAGGCCTACCATGGAAATGACTGGATGATCGCCGACGACTCGCCGCGCCTCCGCCGCGTGCTCGCGATCGAGCTGCGCAAAAGCGGACGCCTCGCGCTGTGGGCCGAGGCTGCGGACGGCAAGCCACGGCTAGTCGCGGCGGATCAGGCCGGAGAGTTCGCGGGCGAGATCCCGCTCGATCCCCAGACCGCCGCGCTCGCGCTCGGCGACGCCGCGGCCGGCGGAAAGACGGACGACGCCCCGCGCGCGATCGTCGCCGAAGGGAAAGTCGCGATCATCGAGAAAGGCGCGACTATTCCGCTCGCGCTGCCCGAGGTGACGAAGCCGCTCGATGCCAGCCTTGGCCGCGAGGACCGCGTCTGGGTCATCGACCAGACGCCGGCTGGCACCGAGGTGAAGGAGTTCAGCCGCGCGGGCGAATTTCACCGCCGCCTCGCCATCGATCCCGCTGAGCCCGCGCCCGTGCGCGTCTTCGCCTCGCGCACCAGAGATCTCATTTTCCTCATCGAGGAAAAGCCCGGCATCCAGCGGGTGCGCGGCCTCGCCCTCGAAGCGGCTGCGGTCGAAAACGGCGCGGCCACCTCGACCTGGCGCACCGTGCTTTCAAAATCCATCCTCGCCAGCGACACCTTCGCCGCCGTCGCCGACAAGCTCGGACGCCCGCAGCCTTTCAAGCCCGAGGACAGGATCCGCGTCCGCCTCATGCCGAATCCCCTTTTTCAGGACGCCATGCAGGACCTCGACATCCAGGTCGGCCTCGATGCCTCGGGCGCACTCCTCCGCTCGCCCGACGGCCTCCCGCTGCGCGCGCTCACCGAGACGCCCGGCATCAAGTGGGCCGTCATGGGCCGCGAGGGCGGCAAGGTCCTCACGATTTTCCAGGGCGACGGCGCAGTCGTCGAGGAGTTCAAGGCGCGGAAGCTTTCCACCGTGATGGCCTTTGACGCGGGCGATTACGAGTGGGCGGGCAAGTGAGGAAAAGTGGGCGGGCCGAAGCCAAATGAAAGCGTGTCATCCTGAGCGGAGCGCAGGCGGAAAGGTGGGCGCAGCGCAGTCGAAGGACCCCGCGCATTCAGGGGCGGTGTCGCACAGAATCGGCGGGGTCCTTCGACTCCGTTCCGTTTGCAAAGCCAAACGGAACTCCGCTCAGGATGACATCGCTTTTTGAATTTCCATTTTCTTCAAGGCGTAAAAATTTCGCGCGAACGCTTTTCGCACTGGAGCAAAGCCCGGCAATTTTCTCATCTGATCACTACCTCTTTCTGATATGGACATCGTTTACTTCGACCTCGAAACCCAGCGCACCGCCAACGACGCCGGCGGCTGGGACAAAAAAGCCGAGATGGGCATGTCCGTCGGCGTGACCTACAGCACCCGGCTCGGCGAGTACCGCATCTACCCGGAGAAGCGCGTGAATGACCTCGTCGCGCAGCTCATGCGCGCAGACCTCGTCGTCGGTTTCAACGTCATCAGCTTCGATTACGAAGTGCTCATGGGCTACACCACCTACGACCTGCCGCACCTCTGCCCCACACTCGACATGCTCGTGGAGGTGGAGAAAAAACTCGGCCACCGGCTCAGCCTCGACGCCGTCGCCACGGCCTCGCTCGGCGTCGGCAAGACGGGCGACGGGCTCGACGCCATCCGCTGGTGGCGCGAGGGCAAGATGCGCGAGATCGCCGAGTACTGCTGCTTCGACGTGAAATGCACCAAGCTCGTCCACGAGTTTGGCGTCGCGAAAAAGCAGCTCTTCTACAACGACCGCTTCCAGCAGCGCCGCAGCGTGGCCGTGGAGTGGTGAGCTGGCGGCCTACCCAAAGAGTCGCTCCCACTCCTCGGCCTTGAAGCCTACCACGCCGCGATCCTTCGCCAGCGCGAAGGGGCGCTTCACGAGGTTCCCATTCGCCGCGAGCAGCGCTAGCGCCTCGTCCACGCTCATTCCCGGCAGGCGCTCCTTCATGTTCAGCGCCTTGTAGTCGCCGCCGCTCGTATTGAAGAGCCGGCGCAAATCCCCGCCGGTGTGCGCGAGCATGGTGCGCAGCTCGGCGACGCCCGGCGGCTCCTCGCGGATCGCGATCAGCTCGTGCGCGATTTTTCGCTCGGCGAGAAACCGCTGCGCCTTCCGGCACGTGTCGCAGCCCTTGTAGGCCCAGACGCGCAGGCTCACCGCGCGAGCCCGAGATTGAGCACGACCGCCGAGGTCGAGTGCGGCTTGTTCAGCGCGTAGAAGTGCAGGCCCGGCACGCCGAACTTCAGCAGCGCCTCGCACTGGCGCGTGCAGTATTCGATCCCGTACTCGATCACCGCCGCGTCGTCGTCGCCGAGTTCATCGAGCCGAGCGACGAATGGCGCCGGCAGCCGCGAGCCGCACATCTCGGTGAATTTTTTCGTCTGCTTCGCCGAAAGAACCGGCAGCAGGCCGGGGATGATCGTCACCGGTCGGCCCACCTTTTCCACCACGTAGTCGTGGAAGCGGTAGAAGTCCTCGTTGTCGAAAAAGAGCTGAGTGATCACGAAGTCCGCGCCCGCCCGCACCTTGTCCACGAGGAAATCCCAGTCCGCCAGCTTGCCCGCCGTCTGCGCGATGTGCCCCTCGGGGAAGCCCGCCGTGCCGATGCAAAACCCGCCGAGTTCGCGGATGAAAGCCACAAGCTCTGCCGAATACTGGAAGCCGCCCTCGGTCGCGATCCATTCGCCCGTCCCGCCGGGCGGGTCGCCGCGCAGGGCGAGGATATTCTTGATCCCGCGCGCACGCGCGTCCTCCAGCACCTCGCGGAGCTGCTCGCGCGTCGAGTTCACGCACGTCAGGTGCATCATCGCCGTCAGCCCGTTCTCGCGCTGGATGCGGTCCACCATGCCGATCGTTTTGTCGCGCGTGCTCCCGCCCGCGCCGTAGGTCATCGAGCAGTAGTCCGGATTGAGCGTGAGCAGCGCGGGGAGCGTCTTCTCCATGAGGTTGCGGTCGCCCTCGTCCGTTTTCGGCGGGAAAAACTCGAAGGAAACGGCGGGCCGGCCCGCCGCGCGGCAGGACTCGTGGATGTCGCGGATGAATTGCATGCGCGCGGATACTGCATCCCCCGAGCCGGTGCGGGCAAGCCGGGCGGTTGGGCAAAAAATGTGCGCGCAAACCGCGGCGCGCTTTGGGCAAAATCCGCGGTGCAGCCGCGCCGCCCTCGGCGACAATGGAGGACAACTCAGCCGTCCGATGTTTCAATCAGCCCGCGCCCAATTCGTGTCCCATACGTGATGCCCAAGTTTCCATTCTGCCTCGCCGCTCTCGGGCTTGCCGTGACTGCGTGCGCCGAGGATTTCCAAGGCTCCTCCCATCCGCTCGAATACGACGCGCCGCCGATCCGCTACAGCGCCAGCACGCCGGACGATCCCGTCGCCCGCCTCGCCGCGCGCCTCCAGGCCGGCGAGCTGAAACTCGCGTGGGACGACACCTTTGGCTACCTCCCCGGCCTGCTCGATGCGCTCGGCGTGCCGAAGTCCTCGCAGACCCTCGTCTTCTCGAAAACCTCGCTCCAGCGCAGCTACATCACCCCGCAGAATCCGCGCGCCGTCTATTTCAACGACGACATTTACGTCGGCTACATCCCCGGCTCGCCCGTCATGGAAATCTCCGCCGTCGATCCGAAGCTCGGCGGCATCTTCTACACGCTGGAGCAGGAGAAGGTGCGAAAGCCGAAATTCACCCGCTCCGCCGACTGCCTGCAGTGCCACGGCGGGCAGCGTTCGCTCGGCGTGCCCGGCCACGTCCTCCGCTCTGTCCCCACTGACTCCACCGGCGAGTTGGAGACGCAGGGCGAAGTCGGCGACATCGACCACTGCACGCCGCTCGCAGAGCGCTGGGCCGGCTGGTTCGTCACGGGAAAACACGGCGCCCAGACGCATCGCGGAAACCTCATCGGCACGAAGGATTTCGCCCGCCATGCCGAAGAGCCCGCCTGGCGCGGGAATCTCACCGACCTGCGCGAGTTCTTCGACCCCGCGAAACACCTCGCGCCCGGCAGCGACATCGCCGCGCTCATGGTCCTCCAGCACCAGGCGCACATGCACAATTACATCGCGCGCCTGAACTTCGAGACCCAGCAGATGACCGCCATGTACGGCCACATCCGCTACCTAAAGCCGCAGACCGACGCCTTTCTCCGCTGCCTCCTTTTCACCGAGGAAGCCCCGCTCACCGCGCCCATCGAGAGCAGCCCCGCCTTCGCCCGCGACTTCACCGCGCCCGGCCCGCGCGATTCCCGCGGGCGCTCCCTGCGCGACCTCGACCTGCGCACCCGCCTTTTCAAATACCCGTGCAGCTTCCTCATCTACACGCCGGCCTTCGACGCCCTCCCGCCCGTCATGCGCGACAGCATCCTCGCCCGCTTCCACGCCATCCTCACCGGCGCGGACAAAGACCCGCAGTTCGCGAAACTCGCCGCCGAAGACCGCCGCGCCATCCTCGAAATCCTCCGCGAGACAAAGCCCAGCCTCCCCGACTACTGGCGCAGCCCGTAGAGCGTGGGACGCGTCCGTTTCTGCGGCTGAAAATCCTTGGCGTTCTCAAAGTGCCCGCGCGAAACTGAGCCCATGCAATACCATGTCGTTGTCGTCCAAACGGAGGAAGGGTTTGCAGTTTCGTGCCCGGCGCTACCCGGCTGCCACTCGCAAGGCGCGACGCACGCGGAGGCGGTGGCGAATATTCGCGAGGCCATCGCGCTCTGGCTGGAAGTAACCGAGGAGGACGCTGCGCGCGAGCTGACGGCAGAAGGTGCGCGGTTCACTCGCGAACTCGTCACGGTTTAGCGCGATGCCAAAGCTCCCTGGCATCAGCCAGCGCGACGCTGTCCGCGTCTTCGAGCGACTTGGCTACCGCGTAGCCCGGCAGAGCGGGCACATCGTGATGACGAACGGCAAGACCCGCCTCGTCATCCCGCGCAACAATCCGATCAACGCGATGACGATGGGCGGCATCGCCAAAGACGCGGGCCTCACTCCCGATCAGTTCCGCGCACTGCTCTGAGCCGCAACTGCGGTTTCCGCGTTCCCAAGCTCCAGCTCGGTTACGAGGAATCCCGCTTTCGTTCCTCAACATTGAAGCCTACGTCTAGTTAACCATGCTTCCGCGTCTCACCATTGTGGTTTGCTTCCTCATGGCTTGGTCTGCTGCACGAGGAGAGGAATTGACTGTCATCACATGTACAAGCGAGCGACACATGATCTCCCGTTATTCGGTCGATTCCCGCGTCGAGGGCAACGAAACGCAGATTCCTATCCACGCATTCAAGCTGGGTAAACAGGTCGGTGTCCTCGACACTGGCAACCGAGCGTTTGAACCCATTTTTCAAGCAGCGCTGAAAGAGCCACCTGACCGCTTTTTCGGACCTGGGCGCACCTATGTTCTCAAGAGCAGCACCGGCGCTTTCTACGTTGTCTTCTTTGAGTACGAACCGGGCAACGAGCGGTTCAATGGTTCGCGGTTCGGCATCGGCCGTCTGTCTGATTTGGGCTCTGGGGCGGTCGTTTTCGTAGGTTTTCCGTTTGATGGACGCGGGATGGATGCGCCCCTACTGAAACAACTCAAAACAATCACCGAACGCCTCATTCAAACGGAAGGAAAGCAGTGAAGACGACCGCGAGTCGTTAGCAGAGAAGAAGCTTCGCTCTCAGCGGTTGAGCACCGTCATCCCGCTTGCGGTGTAGCGCAAGCCGGCGGCGGCGTCCTTTGGGAAAGCCTCGTCGATGCGCTGGAGATCGGCGGGGGTGAGGGTGAGGGCGGGTGCGCCGAGGTTTTCGTCGAGATACTTCCGCCGCTTGGTGCCGGGGATGGGCACGATGTCGCCGCCTTGCGCGAGCACCCAGGCGAGCGCGAGCTGTGCGGGCGTGCAGCCTTTTTCGCGCGCCAGCTCCTCCACGCGGGCGACGAGGTCGAGGTTGCGCGCGAAGTTTTCACCCTGGAAGCGCGGGTTGTTGCGGCGGTAGTCGTCGGGCGCGAGATCCTCGAAGCTGCGGATCTGGCCGGTGAGCATGCCGCGGCCCAGCGGGGAGTAGGGGACGAAGCCGATGCCGAGTTCGCGGCACGTCGCGAGCACGCCGTTGTCCTCCACGTCGCGCGTCCAGAGCGAGTACTCGGTCTGCACGGCGGTGATGGGATGCACGGCGTGCGCGCGGCGGATGGTCTCCGGCGCGGCTTCGGAAAGGCCGAGGTGGCGCACCTTGCCGGCGCGCACGAGCGCGGCCATGGCGCCCACGGTGTCCTCGATCGGCGTGTCGGGGTCCACGCGGTGCTGGTAGTAGAGGTCGATCGTCTCCACGCCGAGCCGCCGCAGGCTGCCGTCGCACGCCGCTTTCACAAAGTCCGGTTTGCCGGAAAAGCCTTTGCGCATCGGATCGCCCGGATCGCGGAGAAAGCCGAACTTTGTCGCAAGCACCACCTCGTCGCGCCGCCCGCGGATCGCCTCGCCGACGAGCACCTCATTTGTGTGCGGGCCGTAGGCGTCGGAGGTGTCGAGAAAGTTCAGGCCGGCGTCGAGCGCGCGGTGGATCGTGGCTACGGACTCGGCGTCATCGCGGGTGCCGTAGAATTCCGACATGCCCATGCAGCCGAGGCCGAGGCAGGAGACTTGGAGGGAACCGAGTGAGCGTTTGGGAAGCATGCCGCGCAGTGTGGGAGCCGGGCGCGGCGCTGGGGAGCTTGAAATCTCCCGCATCCCGCTGCATCCATTCAGCCGCCGTGGCGCGCATATCAGCCGGCATCTTGCATCGGCAATTTCGACTATGATCCTCGTCCTCCTTTTCCTCGCGACGTGCTTCCTCGCGTACTCGAACGGCGCGAACGACAACTTCAAAGGCGTGGCCTCGCTCTACGGAAGCCGCACGACCACCTTCCGCACCGCGCTCGCGTGGGCGACGGTGACGACCTTCGCGGGCTCGATCTCGGCGATCTTTCTCGCGCAATCGCTGCTGAAGAAATTCTCCGGCAAGGGACTCGTGCCGGATGCGCTCGTCGCCTCGCCGGCCTTCCTGCTGGCCGTGGTGCTGGGCGCGGCGCTCACGGTGATTCTCGCCACGGTCACCGGGTTTCCCATTTCCACCACGCACGCGCTCACCGGCGCGCTGGTCGGCGGCGGGTTCGTTGCCGCGGGCGCGCAGGTGAATTTCGCTGCGCTCGGGAAGAACTTCGTCACGCCGCTGGTGCTCGGGCCGGTGCTGGCGATCGCGCTCGGCGCGGCGCTTTATCTCACCCTCCGGTTTCTGCGGCTGCGGCTCGGGCTGGCGAAAGAATGGTGCGTGTGCGCGGGCGTGGAGCAGCGCGTGGTGGCGATGCCGCAGCCGGCTTCGCTCTTTGCCCGGCCCGCCGCGATGTCGGAGGTCACGGCGACCATTGGCAACACGGAGAGCTGCTCCGAGCGCTACGCGGGAAAGTTTCTCGGCGTGCGCGCGCAGGGCGTCATGGACGCGCTGCATTTCCTCAGCGCGGGCGTCGTGAGCTTTGCGCGCGGGCTGAATGACACGCCGAAAATCGCCGCCATGCTGCTCGTGCTGCACGCGCTCGACATCCGCTGGGGCTTCGCCGCCATCGCCGTGATGATGGGCGTCGGCGGCCTGCTGAATGCGCGAAAGGTGGCCGAGACGATGAGCAACCGGATCACCGCGATGAACCACGGCCAGGGCTTCTCCGCGAACCTCGCGACCGGCGCGCTCGTCATCCTCGCGAGCTTCTTCGGCCTGCCGGTCTCGACCACGCACGTCTCGGTCGGCGCGCTTTTCGGCATCGGCCTGACGACCGGCAACGCGAACCCGCGGGTGGTCCGCAACATCGTGCTCTCATGGGTCGTCACGCTGCCGTGCGCTGCGGCGCTGAGCGCCACGGCTTTCTGGCTGATCGCGCGTTTCACCGCCGCCTGAGCACTGCGGACAAATCGCCGACGCTGTGCGGAAGATTCCCACTGCCCGACGATTGCGCGGCGGCGGTGAACCGCCTTAGCTCGCGCCCTGCATGACCGCCACCATGGAGCCTCTTTCCGCACCGCCCGGCATATTCGCCGGCTACCGGCCGCTCCCCGGCGTGCTGGATGAGATGAAGGCGCCGGACGGCACGGTGCGCCCGCACTGGCGGACGCTCGTGGACGGCATGGAGCGGCTGGGGGCGGAGGCGCGGCGCGAGCGGCGGGCCAGCGTGCAGACGCTGCTGCGCGAGCACGGCGTGACCTACCACGTCCACGGCGACGGGCCCGGCGGCGGCCGGAGCTGGGAGCTGGGCACGCTGCCGCTGGCCATCGGCGCGGAGGAGTGGGCGCGGCTGGAGCCGGGGCTGATCCAGCGCACGCGGCTGCTGAATCTCGTGCTGGCAGACATCTACGGCCCGCAGCGGCTTGTGCGCGAGGGGCTGCTGCCGCCCGCGCTGCTCCATGCAAACCCCGGCTTTCTCCGCCAGTGCCACGGGATGGCCGTGCCTCGCGGGATGTTCCTCACCCTGCACGCCATCGACCTCACGCGTGCGCCAAACGGCCAGTGGTGGGTGCTCACCGACCGTACGCAGGCGCCGAGCGGGCTGGGCTATGCGCTGGAGAATCGCACCATCATCTCGCGCGTCCTGCCGGAGGAATTCCGCGCGTGCAATGTCCGCCGGCTCGCCTCGTTTTTCGCCGAGCGAAAGGCCGGCCTGCGCGCGATGGCTCCGTGGACGGACGCGCCGAATGTGGTGCTGCTGACGCCGGGGCCTTTCACCGAGACGTATTTCGAGCACGCGTATCTCGCGCGCCACATGGGCGTGCCGCTCGTGGAGGGCAGCGATCTCACCGTGCGCGACCGGCGTGTTTTTCTGAAGACACTCGACGGTCTCCAGCGCGTGGACGTGATCGTCCGTCGCCTCGACGACACGTTCTGCGATCCGCTGGAGCTGCGCGGCGATTCCTTCCTCGGCGTGCCCGGCCTGGTGGAGGCGGCCCGCGCGGGCCACGTGGCGCTTTCAAACGCGCTCGGCTCGGGCGCCGTGGAGTCGGCGGCGGTCCTCGCCTTTCTCCCAAAGCTCGCGCGGCATGTCCTCGGCGAGGAGCTGCTCATCCCGAATGTGGCGACGTGGTGGTGCGGCCAGAAAAAGGAGCGCGAGCACACGCTCGGTGCGCTGGCTTCGCTGGTCGTGAAGCGCGGCTTTGTCGGCGGCCACGCGGAGCCGGCGTTCGGCGAGTCGCTCACGGCCGCTGAGCTGGAAAGGCTCGCCGCCCGCGTCCGTGCGCGTCCGGAGTTTTTCGTGGGCCAGGAGCGCGTCGCGCATTCCACCGCGCCCGTCTGGACCGGCGAGCTGCTGGAGCCGCGCCCGCTCATCCTGCGCTGTTATGTCGGCGCGACGGCCGACGGATTCACGGTCATGCCCGGCGGGCTGACGCGCGTTTCGTCGTCGTCGCAGTCGCCGATCGTCACCTCGCAGCACGGCGGCGGGAGCAAGGACACGTGGGTGCTCTCCGCCGGGCCGGTGGAAAGTGCGCCGCAGGCCGAACTTTCGGCGGGGACCGGGCGCCTCGACCGCGACCACGCGCCGGTGCCCAGCAGGGTGGTGGAGAATCTTTTCTGGCTCGGCCGCTACGCGGAGCGCCTGGAGGACACCACGCGGCTGCTGCGCACTGCGCTGGCGAGGCTCACGGGCGAGGGCGGCCCGGCCGAGGAGCTGGAGCTCACCGCGCTGGCCGGGTGGTTCGTGAGGATCGAGTTGCTGCCGCCGGACTTCGCGGCAGCCGCAGGCCACGCCGCGCTCGCCGATGAGTTGCGCGGCCTCGTCTTCACCCGCGAGAAGACCGGCACTGTGCGGGAGCTGCTCGACCGCGTCGCCTTTGCCATCGCCAGCGTGCGCGACCGGCTGAGCGGCGATACCTGGCGCATCCTCAACCAGATGCCGACCGAGTTTCCCGCCGAGATGACGCGCCCGACGCCGGGTGCCATCCTCACCGCGCTGCACCGGCTCATCTTTCAGCTCGCCGCCTTCAGCGGCATGGAGATGGAAAACATGACGCGCGGCCACGCATGGCGTTTCCTCGAAATCGGCCGCCGTCTCGAGCGCGGGATCAATCTCACCGTGAATATCCGCGCAGTCCTCGCCGTGGATCCCGCCGGTGCCGCCGCGCTCCCGCCGCTGCTCGAGTACACCGACAGCACCATGACCTACCGCCGCCGCCATCTCGCGCGGCCGGAGCTGCCCGCGGCGCTCCACCTTCTCCTCGCGGACGAGACGAATCCGCGCTCGCTCATATTCCAGTGCCGCGCGCTCGCGGGCCACTTCGCCGAGCTGCCGGAGGCAAACGGCGTGCGGCCCGATGGGGAGCCGTTCCTGCACGTCGTCGCGCTGCTGGCTGCCGCCGATATCCCGGCCCTCGCAGACGTCGCGCGGCAGGGAGACCCGGCGCCGCTCGAGATGCTGCTCGTCGCAATCAACCTCGGCTGCTCGGCACTCTCCGAACAGCTCGCCGCCACCTATTTCAGCCACGTCGCCCCGCGCCTCAGCTAGCCTGTGCTCTACGCCATCACCCATCGCACCGCCTACACCTACGAAGCCGACGTCTCGGTTTCCCACCATGTCGCGCATCTGCGCCCGCGCGCGCTGCCGTGGCAGGAGGTGCTGGACTATGCGCTGGAGATCGCGCCGGAGCCGGACGCCGCCGCCCACCGGCTCGATTTTTACGGGAATCCGGCGGCGTTTTTCACGATCGAGAAACCGCACGCAGAGCTGGTCGTGACCGCCCGCAGCCGCGTGCGCGTGGCCGCCTCCGGCCTGCCGCAGCGGACGCCCGCGTGGCACACCGTGCGCGACGCCTGCGCACGCGATGTCCTCAGCGGCGATACGGCGGAGGGCGAGTTCCGCTTCGATTCACGGCACATCGTCCGCTGCGCCGCCTTTGCCGACTACGCCGCCGCGTCCTTCCCCGCGGAGCGCCCGCTGCTCGGCGGTCTGAGCGATCTCACGGCGCGCATCCATCGTGATTTCAGCTTCGACAAACGCGCCACCTCCACCGCCACGCCGCTCGACGAGTTTTTCAAAAACCGCCGCGGCGTCTGCCAGGATTTCGCGCACTTTGGCATCGCCTGCCTGCGCTCGCTCGGCCTGCCCGCACGCTACGTCAGCGGCTATCTGGAAACCATCCCGCCGCCGGGAAAGCAGCGCCTCATCGGGGCAGACGCCTCCCACGCCTGGCTCGCCGCATGGTGTCCCGGCCACGGCTGGATCGACGCGGATCCCACGAATAACGTCCTCCCCGGCGTCCGCCACGTCACCGTCGCGTGGGGTCGCGATTTCAGCGACGTGAGCCCGCTCCGCGGCGTGGTCATCGGCGGCGGCGAGCACACGCTGAAGGTCTCCGTGGACGTGGCCCCGCTCGCGGCATCGGCGCAGTAGCAGCCTGGCAGGTGAACGCGCGCGACATCGAGATCGCGTCGCCCTTCCCTCTTGCCCGCCGCCGCCGCCGCCTCCTTAATAGCCGCTCCAAGCGCCCTGATGATCTCGATCACCGTCCCAGTCTTTAACGAAGCGGAGTCCCTCACCACCCTCCACGAGCGCATCCGCGATGTCATGGTGGCGCTCGGCCAGCCGTGGGAGCTGATCTTTGTGAACGACGGCAGCAGCGACGGCAGCGGCGCGATCCTCGACCGTCTCGCGACCGAGAATCCCGCGGTGAAAGTCGTCCATTTCCGCCGCAACTACGGCCAGACCGCCGCGATGATGGCCGGCTTCGACTTCGCCTCCGGCGAGGTCATCATCCCGCTCGACGGCGACCTGCAAAACGATCCCGCTGACATCCCGAAGCTGCTCGCCAAGCTCGACGAGGGCTTCGACGTCTGCTCCGGCTGGCGCAAGGACCGGCAGGACGACGCCATCCAGCGCAACCTCCCCAGCATCCTCGCGAATCAGCTCATCTCCTGGGTCTCCGGCGTGCGGCTCCATGATTTCGGCTGCTCGCTGAAAGCCTACCGCCGCGAGGTCATCAAAGGCGTGCGCCTCTACGGCGAAATGCACCGCTTTCTCCCGATCTACGCCGGCTGGCATGGCGCGAAGATCACCGAAGTCACCGTCAACCACTTCGCCCGCACCAGCGGCAAGTCCAAGTACGGCCTGGAGCGCGTGATCAAAGTGCTGCTCGACCTCATGGTCGTGAAGTTCCTCGACAGCTACGCCGAGAAGCCCATGTACGTCTTTGGCGCGGCGGGATTCATCTCGCTGCTGGTCAGCTTTATCGCGGGCGGCTCGGCGGTGTATTTGAAGCTCTTCGGCCATAAGGCATTCATCGAAACCCCGCTCCCGCTGCTCTTCGTCATGAGCGCGATCACCGCCGTCATGTGCATCCTCATGGGCCTCCTCGCGGAGATGATCATGCGCACCTTTTACGAGAGCCAGGGGAAGAGCGTGTACCTCGTGCGGGCGACGCGGAACATCGACGGAAAGTGAGTCAGGGCGCCGAACTCCCATGTGCGGCATAGCCGGCTTTGCGGGACTTGGCGACGCCGGCGTCCTCCGGCGGATGACGGCGGCTATCGCTCATCGCGGCCCGGACGCCGATGGGCATTGGGTGGACGAAAGCGCGGGCGTCTTCCTCGGGCATCGCCGCCTCTCCATCGTCGATCTCAGCGGCGGCGCGCAGCCCATGTGGACGCGCGACGGACGGATCGGCGTCACCTTCAACGGCGAGATCTACAACCACGCCGAACTCCGCGCAGAGCTGAAGGCGCGCGGGTGCGAGTTCACCACCGACCACAGCGACACCGAGGTGCTGCTCCACGGCTACCGCGAGTGGGGCGAAAGCTTCACCGAACGGCTGAACGGCATGTGGGCCTTCGTCATCTACGACCGCGCGAAACAGCGCCTCTTCGGCAGCCGCGACCGCTT
>JANOBH010000186.1:0-3345 GCA_031411535.1 Chthoniobacter sp.
CACGCGGATGACGACGGGGAAGGCCTCCTCCGCGGCGGACGTGCCGGCGGCGATCGAGGCGGTGGCGATGGCGAGGGTCAGCAGGGTTCTCATGCCGGCGATGATCTGCGGTCGCGGTGGCGCTGGCGACTTTGCTTTTGCCGCGCCCGCGCGGCGCGCCGCCTCGCTGCACAGCCGGAGGGGCGTGCCGCCGATCATCTGCTGGCGGTCTTCTTCGGCTCGGCCTGCTTTTTCACATACACCGTGCCCCAGCCGTCGGCGGCGGTGAAAAGGGCGCGCACCGTGACCTTTGCGCTGCTTGTGGTGGGCGGGAGGCGCAGGGAATACATGGTGTTCGCTCCGGAGATCGGGTTGCAGGAGTGCAGGTCGCCGGCGACCTCGCGGCCGTCCACAAAGAGCCGCGCATTCATCACGCGCGGGCTGGAGTAGCTGTTGTATTTGAAGAGCACGAAGACCGGCCCCGGCTCGCGCAGATGCTTGCTCGCGTCGAACTCCAGCTCGTGCCAGCCGTCGGTGATCTCCGGCGCGGCCTTGATCTCCTTCCCAGCCCAGCCGCCGATGCCGGCCCACTCCTCCTTGTTGAAAGTGGCCGCGGGTTCCGCACGCGAGAGCACCACGCCCGCGCTGTCCGCGCCGCCGGTGGCGGTCGCGCGGACGAGGTATTTCGCGCCCGGCTTTGGCTGCGGCAGGCGCACGCTGAAGACGGCGGGGCGCAGCGTGGCGTCGGCGGTTTCGGGCTGCGTGTCGGCGTTCAGCTCGGTGTCGTTTTCAAACAGGCGCACGGCCGTGAGCGCGAGCGGCTCGCCGCCGGTCCAGCGGAAACTCAGGTTCAGCGCATACTCGCCGGTGGCCTTGGCCAGCAGCGGAGTGAGATCCCACTCGAGCGTCTGCTCGCCGCCTTTGGCGAGCTGCGCGGGAGTCCATGCACCGATGCGGCTCGCGTCGCGGAAGTCGTGCTTCGCGATCATCCCGAGCAGGCTGTCCACGCGGGCGGGGTCCGGCTTCTTGTCGGCGGCGATGCGCTTGCGGATCAGCGCCACGATCTCCGCGCGGGCGTCGGCGGTGCCGCGTGTGGCGCTGAGCACGGACTCGGCGAGCATCTCCAGCTCGCGGAGGTCGGTCGAGGCGGCGAGTCTCGTTTGGAAATACTTCGCGGCCCGTCCGTTCGCCGCGTCGTCCTCGGCCACGAGCGCGAGCCACGCGGCGGCGGTGCCTTTGTAGAGCGTGCTGTTCTGCGCCACGGCTGGCAGCAGCGAGGCAAAAAGCGCCTCCACCTGCGGGCGCTTCGGCGCGGGGAGCTGCGACCAGACGCTGTCGGCATCCACGGCTTTCGCCTTGTCGGTTTTCTTCTTCGGCTTCACCGCCATGTTCGCGTCCACGACGGCGGCGGCGCTCTTCTCCGGCACGCCGAGCGCGGCGAGCTGGCGCGCGAGCCAGGGCTTCCACGCGGGATAGATGAGATCCCACTGCTGCTCGTGCGGCACGGCCGTCATCGCGCGCGCGGCGGCGGCGGCGTAGGCGATCTTCTCCGTGTCGGTGTAGCCCGCGAGCAGCTTCTGCGTCTCGAATTTTCCCAGCAGATCGTTCATCGCGACGGGGAATTTCGGATACGCCTTTGTCAGCTCCGCGGCCATCGTCCGCCACGCGGGCGCGGGCGCCTTTTCCCACGCGAGCGCGGCGTCGATGCGGTCGCTCCATGCGCTGAAATCCAGCGGGTCCGCAGCCGTCGCCGCTGCCAGCACCTCGTGCGCTTTCTGCGCGTCCTTTTCCCGCCAGACCGCGCCGAGCGTGCGGAGGCGCTCCGCTTTCGCAAAGCCCGGAGCCTCCACCGCGGCGCTCACGAGGTTGATATTCGCCGAGTAGGTGCTGAGCCAGAAGGGCTGCTGATGCGAGTCCCGCGTCTCGGTCCAGCCGCTGATGAAATTGCCGCCGCTCCACGTCTTGTCGTCGCTCTTCCACACGTAGGCGCAGTGGCCCGGCTGCCCCACGGTGAAGGCCGGCGCGCCGTGCGCGTTCGCGACCGTCGAGTTCATGTGCGAGATCATCCCGCACACGCCGCCGTACTCCATCGCCGTGCTGAGGTCGCTGCGCTTGCGGTCGTAGTAGTCCGAGCCCTGCACCGTCAGGCCGCGGTAGTTGTTCAGCCGGTAGGCCATCAGCGAGTGGCCGTAGCTGCCGACGCCGCCCTGCGTTTTCTTGTCCTTCGGCGTGGCGTCCTGCGCCCACTCCAACTCGTCGTTGCCGCGCCCATCGGCGTGGACGGTCAGCGCCAGCTCAAAGGGGAGCGCCTTTTCAAAATACGGCACGAGCTGCCCGGCCGCGTGGCTGATGTGGAAAAAGTCGAAGCGCTCCCGCGGCGAAGTCGTGCCCCGTGGCTCCGCGAAAGCCGCCGCGCACGCCGTGGCCACGCGCCGCCAGAGGCCCGGCTCGCGCGACTCGCTGCATGCGTTCCAGATCTCGCGCCAGCCCTCCAGCCCATGCGTGCGCTTCGCCTTCAGCTTCAGGACCGACGCGATGCCATGGTAATCCTCCAGCGCCTCCCGGTTCGTCAGCAGCCACACGAGGAATTCCTTCCCATTCTCGCCCGCCGCCACCTTTGCCAGCGCATCCGGCTCGCCCGCCAGCGCATCGCGCAGCAGCCGCCACTGCGCCAGCGCCAGCGCCGCGCCGGGCGCGTCCGCTTTTGCCGCGCTGCCCGGAGCGATCTCAAAGCGCAGCGCGTCGGCCAGCCCGTCGCGCCATCCCGCGAAGTCGCCCGCCTCCACCGCGCGCCGCGTGGCCGCCGTCCACTGCTCCGGCGTGGCATTGGCAGGCGAGGGGACCTGCACCGCGGCATGGAGCGGCGCGACGATGGCGATGGCGGCGGCAAAAATCGGAAATGTGCGCATGGTGGAGGAAACTTGGCGAAAACGCAGGCGAAGATAGACAGCCGCCGCACCCGCGCAAGCGCCATGAGCGGAACCGTCCCCGCCCTCACACCGCGCGTCCCAGCGCCCGCATCACCCGCCGCGCCGTCCCCGGCCAGCGCCTCTTTGCCAGCGCGCATTCCCACACCCGCAGCACCGTCCAGCCAGCCTTGCGCAGCGTGCGCGTGACCTCCCGGTCGCGGGCGATGTTGCGGGAAAACTTCGCCGTCCAGAACGCCGCGCGCGTCCGCGGCTGCGTCGCGTGCCGCGGGCAGCCGTGCCAGAAGCACCCGTCTGCAAACACCGCCACCCGCTCCGCGCGGAACACGAAATCCGGCTTCCCAAAGACGCGCGCATTCCGCCGCCACCCCGTGATCCCGTGCGCGCGGAAAAGCGCCATCATCCGCAGCTCCGTCGCCGCATTCCCGCTCCCCCGGAT
>JANOBH010000187.1:0-6173 GCA_031411535.1 Chthoniobacter sp.
GCGCGGGGGAGGGGTTGGCCGTGATGGCACCGGAGAACCACGTCTTGGCGTTGTAAGCGGGATTGCCGGCAGCCAGGCCATAGATGGACAGGGAGTTGGACGGCTGCATCAGCTCCATGAGCCGGTAGCGGTAGCGGGCGGGGACCAGTGTGGGGCTGATGAAAGCCGGGCGGGTCGTGGCGTCGTCGCGAAACTCGAGGTAGTAGCCCCACGTATTGATCAGATTGTCGAGGCCGGTGAAGTTATTGGCCGCGTCATCGACAAAGCCGAGCGGTGCCTGGAAGAAAATGGACTGCGTAGGCCGGCGAATCCCGATTCCGAGCAGCTTCTCCGTCTTGCCGGTGATGAAACGCAGGTCGGACTGCCGCAGGTATTTCGTGGGGGCGTTCGGGTTGTTGTAGTCCCAGTAGGTGTTCAGGGTCGCCTGGCTGAGGTTTCTGGTGATGGATTCAAACGCGCTGTTTGCTCCGCGAAACTGCTCGATCCGGCCGGTGGTGTAGCGCCACGTCGCGGCCGTGGAGTTTGTCATGGAGACGAGGATGAGCGCCACGAGGGCGATCAGGCCCACGGAGACCATGAGCTCGACCAGGGTGAATCCTCCCTGTTTTTTGGATGCGGTGTTCATTGGTTCTTCGCGATCAGCGCGGTGTAGGTCGCGAAGCGGATCTTGCTCGCCGGGGCAAAGGGCGAGGGATTGCGGGCAGGGTTGTGGGCCAGCTTGACGGTCACTGTCGCCAGGCTGGTGGTGGCGGGCGTGCTGGTATTTGGCAGCGTGGTGGGTGCGGTGACGGTGACCTCGGCGGAGTAGATGGAGTCCTGGATGGAGGTGACTTCATTGCCCTGGTCGTCGAAGAACCGGAGCGGCCCGGTCGGAGCGGCGATCAAGGTAGGGTAGTCGGTCTGCTGCGCTTCATTGATCAGGCGCTGGACGATCTGGGAGCCGAGGGAGTTGTCCACAGCCTGCCGGAACGTCGTGAGACCGGCTGGGATCAGGCCGAACATCGCCACGAAGGCAAAGGCGACAATGCCGATGCTGAGCACCACCTCCACGAGGCTGAAGCCCGCCGTTCGCGGGCGCGCTCCGGTTTCGGGAATATTCCTGCGGGGGCACATGGCGGGAGGAGGAGGAGTCATCGGGGCTACCTCAATGGATATACATTATGAATACATCGCAAGGGACTAAATGGGGTAGTTTTTGGGGGGGTGTCGAGGAGTTGGCGGTCGGCGGGATCGGGGGTCCGATGGGGTGTTTTTTCCTTCGCCTGGACCGCGCGTGAGGCCGATTCAGCGGGTCGCGGGGGACACGGCGAAGGAGGTCGCTCCTGCGAGTCCGACGCAGATCACGCGCGGTGCGGCCCGCAGGTGCGCGGGACGGGCGGGAGCCCGTCCCTCCGATGTCGGTCGCTCTCGCGACTCAGCAGCGGCGGACTGTCAGGGGCTGGTCTTGAAGCGGTTCACCCAGGTCTCGCAGTGCAGGTCCCAGATGCAGATTTCGCCGTCGTGCGCGCCGGAGGCGTAGGTGCGTCCGTCCGGGGAAAGGGCGAGCGATTCCACGCAGTCGCGATGGCCCCGGTAGGTCATCTGGGTGCGCCGGTCGCTGTATTGGCTGAGGCGGACGAGGCCGTCGGTCGAGCCGGTGAGCAGGCCAAACTCCGCCGGCAGCAGCACCTGGACATCGCGTCCGGCGTCGGTGAATTCGCCCTGGCGGTCGCCGCTTCCCGCGTCCCAAAGATGCACGGGCTGGCCGCGCGCGATGGAATAGACCTTCGTGCCGTTTCGCGCAAAGGCGGCGGCGAGGACGGCCGCGCCGTGGTCGGGATAGGTCGCCTGGACTTCGCCGGTGCCGGGGGAGAAGACGCGCGCGGTGCGGTCGCGGCTGGCGGAGACGAGGCGGCCACCCTCGCGGGCAAAGGAGACGGTCTGCACCCAGTCGGCGTGCTGCTTGAGGAGGCGCACGGCCTTTCCGCTCGCGGTGTCGAAAAGCCGGATGGCGCGGTCGCCGCCGGATGCCGCTAGCTGTTTCCCATCGGCGCTGAAAGCCACGCTCAGCGCGGTGTCCGGCAGGTCGGCCAGCAGGCGGACCTGGAAGCCGGCGGACGGGTCGATGAGGAAGACGCCGCCCCACTGCGAGGGCGAGCCGCCGGCGACGGCGATGAGCTGCGTCTTCGGATGCCAGGCGATGGCGGTGATGCGCTCGGGCAGTCCGCCGATGCGCCGGACGAGCGCGCCGGTGGCCACGTCCCAGAGCGTGACTTCGTAGTAGCCGCTGGCGGCGAGCTGGGTGCCGTCGGCGCTGAAAGCGAGCGCGGTTACCGGCGCGGGGCGGCTGTATTTTTCGGGCGCGGGCAGCAGGAGCGAGTCGCGGACGAGTTCCGCGAGCGGGCGGGTGGGCGGGCCGCCGTCATTCGCGGCGCCTTCCTCGATCCAGCGCCGGATCAGCGCAATCTCGCGCTGCGGGAGCGCGTCGGCCTTTTGTGGCATGCGGTCGCGGGCCTCGGCCTCCACGAGGAGCGCGTAGAGTTCGGATTCGTCCGGCTTTCCCGCGACGACCGGCGGCGAGTCGCTGTCGCCCGCCTTTCCCATCCGCTCGAAGGAATCGAGCCGGTAGCCGCTTTTCGCGCTCTCCTCGCCGTGACACGCGGAGCAGCGCCGGTGGAGGATGGGGGCGATCTCTTTGCGAAAGCTGACGGGCTCCGCGGATCCCGCCGCCAGGATGCACGCGGAAACGGCGAGCGCGGCGGCCGATCGCCGGAAGTACGTGAAGGCAGGGCGCCTCACCTACTCCTCCTGGGCCACGGCTTGGAGATATTCTCGGTATTCGTTCTTCGGCAGTGCGGCGATGGCGGACTGGAGGCCGGCGCGGTCGATGAAGCCTTGATTGTAGGCGATCTCCTCGATGTTCGCGATCATCAGGCCCTGGCGGTTCTGGATGGCGGCGATGTAATTCGCGGCTTCCAGCAGGCTGGCCTGCGTGCCGGTGTCGAGCCACGCCATGCCGCGGCCGAGGACGCGGACATTGAGCGCGTCGCGGCGGAGGTATTCGCGGTTCACGTCGGTGATTTCCAGCTCGCCGCGGGGGCTGGGTTTCAGGTTGCGGGTGATTTCCACGATCTGGCGGTCATAGACGTAGAGGCCGGGGACGGCGAAGTGGCTCTTCGGTTTCGCGGGCTTTTCCTCGAGGCTCAGCGCTTTCCCGTCAGGGCCAAACTCGACGACGCCGTAGCGCTCCGGGTCGCGCACCTGGTAGCCGAAGACGCAGGCGCCGCCATCGCTCTCGACCACGCGCAGGGCGTCGCGGAAGAAGTCGAGTTTCCCGTAGAAGATATTGTCGCCGAGGATGAGCGAGACGCCGCCGGAGCCGATGAATTTTTCCCCGATGAGGAATGCCTGGGCGATGCCCGCCGGCTTCTCCTGCTCCTCGTACTCGAAGCGCATGCCGAGGTGCGCACCGTCGCCGAAGAGGCCGCGGAACTGCGGCAGATCCTTCGGCGTGGAGATGATGAGCACCTCGCGGATGCCGCCGAGCATGAGCGTGGCGAGCGGGTAGTAGATCATCGGCTTGTCATAGACGGGCAGGAGCTGCTTGCAGGCGATGCGGGTGAGCGGGTGCAGGCGGGTGCCGGCGCCGCCGGCGAGGATGATGGCTTTGCGGTTCATGGGGCGATGGGTGTGAGGGATTTCGCGTAGATTTCGATGCGGCCCTCGGGGGCCTTGATCTCGGCGACGCGGACGTAGTGGATCTTCACGTATTCACAGACGGGCGCGGCCCAGTGGGTGAAGCGGGAAGCCGGGATGCCATTGATGGCGCGGTCGTCGATGACGATGACGGCGGGCTTTTTCTCCGCAAAGTCGCGGATGCTCCGCTCGGCCCAGTCGGGCTCGTGGGTGGCGTTGTCCACATAGACGTTGCGGACGTAGGTGCGCCGGTTTGTCATCAGGTTGTAGCCGGGATTGTACGGGTAGCAGACGAGGAAATCCTCGGGCCGCGAGTACGCGAAGACGGTGTCGCGCACGGTGGTGAGGGTCGCGACCTGGCGCTTGAAATCGCGGACGCGCACGCCGTTTTCGCCGGCGAATTTCGTCTCGCGGCCAAAGCGCGCGGCGATGGTGCCGGCGGAGGGATGCTGAAGGGCGAATGCGGCATACGCGGCGAGATGGGCGAGGAAGACGGCGGCGAGCGCCGCGACGCACAGCCGCCGGAGGAGGCCGGGCTTTTCGCCGCGCGGCCAGAGCAGCGCCACGCACGCAGTCATGGCGAGGATGTAGCCGGGCATGAACTCGGAGAGATGCGGGCGGTCGGGCCGGAAGAAAAAGAACTGCGGAAATGTGGTGAGCGAGCCGCCGACGAGGAGCAGCCATTTCATGGGATGCTCGCCGAGGGTGAACTCACCGTGCAGCACGCGCCGCGCGAAACCGTAAACGCCGCCGAGGAGGAAAAGGCCGAAGCCGAAGAACGGCGCGTAGGTGAGAAATGCGTGCAGGCGGTCGCGCAGGCTGCCGTGGCCCCAGATGTCCGCGAGCGGGCGGCGGCTCAGGATCGAGCGGTCGATCACGGGCGCAGCGGGAGCGGCCGGCTCAGCCGCCGCAGTCTCGACGACCGGTACCGGCGCCGGCAGCGGGAGAGCGGCGGGAGTGGCAGGCGCGCCGATCTGATCCCGCAATCCGCTTCGCAGTGCGCCGATCCACTCCGGCACCTGCGCGACGAGCTGCGACTCCACACCCAGGCCGCGCAAATGGACATAAGCCGGAACGTGCACCGCCACGCTCAGCGCCGCCACGAGCGCCGCGCCGCCGAGCATGCGGGCGAACCGCTGCGCCGGCGCGAGCCTTTTCTCCAGCAGCACGAGGAGCAGCAGCAGCGCCCAGATGACGCCGAAGAAGATGGCGATCTCCACGCGCACGAGCGCCGTGAGGCCGAGCACCGCGCCGCCGAGCGCGGTGGCCGCAAACCATTTCCACCGCGCGGCCGGATCCGTGCAGATGAGGTGGATGAGGCAGGCGGTGTTCGCCATCCCGGCGAGCGGGATGTAGTTCTTAAACTGCGAGCCGGGCAGCGCGACGAGCGCCAGCCCCACGGCCACGCCCAGCCAGCGCGGGCCGCCCACGCGTTTCACGATCGCGCAGCCGAGCAGCGCGGTGATCGTGGAGAGGGCGAAAAAGAACGCGCGCGCCGCGAGGTAGTCCACGCCGGTGAGATGGAAGAGCCCGACGACCGGATAGAACCAGCCGACGTTGTAGCCGAGCGCCACGTCGGCCCACGGGCGCTCGCCCTGCATGAGGCGCTGGGCCACGAGGCAGACCGTGCCGCCCTCGTCGTGCGAATTGAACCAGTAGCGCACGTAGCTGCCGTAGTACGCGAGCGCGGCGCCCACGATGATGAGTGTCGGCAGCCATCGGCGCCATGCCGCGTCCTTTTCCGGCGGCCGAGGGCATGCCTCATTTTCCTGCGCTAAAGAGCTGTTCACCCGGCGGAAACTAGATTCTTTCTCCGCACCGTGAAACATCAAACTCCCGAGCCGTCCGAAGCAGAGACCCCGCGCATCGAGGTGCCGGTGCAGGTCATGTTTTTCGACACGGACTGCGCCGCCGTCGTCCACAATATCGCCTACCTCCGCTTCATCGAGACGGCGCGCACACTGCTCGCCGAGCAGCTCGGCATGGGGCTGGTGGAAATGGCGCGCACGAAGCTGTACCCCGTCGTGCTGCGGACGGAGATCGACTACAAAAAGCCCGCGGTGCTCGGCGACAAGCTCATCATCCACGGCCGGCTGGAAAGCGTGGACCGGCTCCGCTTTTGGTGCGCCTTTGAGATTCGCCGGCCTGCCGATGGCGCGCTGCTGGTGACGTCGCGCCAGATGCTCGCGGTCATCCAGATGCCGCCGGGGAAACCGGTGCGCCTGCCCGCGGAGTGGTCCGAGCGTTTCGCGCATCTCCAGCCCGTGCGCCCGCCGCGCGGCGGCGGTGAGCCGGTGGTGCCGGGTGAGTGAATCCCCGCGCGGGAAGCTCAAAGGTCAAAGCTCAAAGCTCAAGGAAATGGCCAAGCTCCGAATCTCCAAAGCCGGCTCCCTGCCCGCCGGGTGAGTGACTGTAAAAATGAGCCGGAACTCCGGGCGCGGGAGCGCCTCGTCGGCGCGCAGGAGCGCTTGGCTCCGCCGCTCCCCTCGGAGCCAAGC
>JANOBH010000188.1:0-11093 GCA_031411535.1 Chthoniobacter sp.
CCGGCGGCGAGAAGTCCAAGCGCTTCATCCTGCACTACAACTTCCCGCCGTTCTCCGTCGGTGAAACTGGCCGCACCGGTTCGCCCGGCCGCCGCGAGATCGGCCACGGCGCGCTCGCCGAGCGCAGCGTCGCTCCCGTCATCCCGAGCGTGCAGGACTTCCCTTACGCCATCCGTGTGAGCAGCGAAGTCATGGAATCCAACGGTTCGACCTCGATGGCCAGCGTCTGCTCGGGCGTCCTCGCGTTGCTCGACGCCGGCGTGCCGCTGAAGAAAAGCGTCGCCGGCATTTCGTGCGGGCTCGTCACCGAGTTCAGCGAAGGCGGTCACCTCGAGCGCTACACCATGCTCACCGACATCATCGGCAGCGAAGATCACTTCGGCGACATGGACTTCAAACTCTGCGGCACCGACACCGGCGTCACCGGTTTCCAGCTCGACCTGAAGCTCCCCGGCATCTCGCTGAAGCTCATGGAAGAGGCCGTCTATCGCACCCGCGATGCGCGCATGAAAGTGCTCGCCGTCATGGACGCCGTCATCGCCGCCCCGCGCGCCCAGATGAGCCAGTACGCCCCGCGCATCGAGACCATCCGCATCCCCGTGGACAAGATCGGCCTCATCATCGGCCCCGGCGGCAAGACGATCAAAGGCATCGTCGCCGAGACCGGCGCGGAGATTAACATCGAGGACGACGGCAGCATCCACATCTACTCGTCCAGCGCCGACTCGCTCGCGCGCGCGAAGCAGATCATCGAAGGCATGACCAAGGACATCGAGATCGGCTCCGTCTATCAGGGGCGCATCGTGACCATCAAAGAGTTCGGCTGCTTCGTGGAAGTCATGCCTGGCAAGGACGGCATGGTCCACATCAGCGAGCTCGCGGACTTCCGCGTGAACCGCGTCGAGGACATCCTCAAAGTCGGCGACCTCATCTGGGTGAAGTGCATCGGCGTGGACGAAAAAGGCCGCGTCAAACTCAGCCGCAAAGCCGCCATGCAAGAGCGTGGCGAAAGCATGGGCAGCGCACCGGCGGCGTCCATGGAACGTGGCGACGGCGGCAGTGAGCGCCGCGAATACCGCGGCGGTGGCGACCGTGGCGACCGTGGCGGAGATCGCGGTGGCCGAGGTGGCGACCGTGGCCCGCGCCGCGACGATCGCGGTGGCGACCGCCCGGCATACCGTGGCGACGAGCGCCGCGAGCCCCGCGTCGAAGAAGCCGGCGGAGCGCCCGCCCCGCGCCCGGCTTACCCGGAATACCGCCCTGGCGACAGCGCCCAGCCTTCGGCTCCGACTCAGGAATAAATTTGCGGGGAAGTTTTTCCCCAGCATTTGCACCGAGAGGCCGTCGCTCCCGAAAGGGGCGGCGGCCTTTCGCCATTCCTGCGCTGACGCTCCTTGCAGCGTGTCAGACCGCGATGTAAGAAACCCGCGCTTTTCCCGTGAACCCTCGCCGACTCCTCGCCCGCCTGTCTTCCATGTCCCGGTTCATCCGCCTGACGGCAGTCCTTTTCCTCATCGCCGCCGGAGCCGCCTGCGCCGCTCCGAGCGTGTGCATCAATGAGATCCACTACCACCCGAAGGACAAGACCTCGCCCTCCGAGTTCATCGAGCTTTTCAACCCCACCGCCGCTGAAATCACCCTCACGGGATGGAAGTTCACCGACGGGGTGGATTTCAGCTTTCCCGAGGGCGCGAAGATAGCCGCCGGCGGCTTTCTCGTCGTCGCGAAGAACCCGGTCGCCTTCAAGGCCGCCTTTGGCAAAGACGCGCTCGGCCCGTGGAAGGGGAAGCTCAAAAACAGCGGCGAGGCGCTGATCCTCGTGGACGCGAAGGAGACGGTCATCGACAAGGTCAAGTTTGGGACCGGTTTTCCGTGGCCCACGGCGGCGGACGGCGAGGGCGCGTCGCTGGAGCTCATCAATCCCACGATGGATCATCTCGCGGGCAGCTCGTGGCGCAGCTCGGGCTCCGTGCCCGGCAAGAACGAGGTGGGCAAACCGACCCCCGGCGAGAAGAACTCGACCGCCGTGGACCTCGCGCCGCCGAGCATCAGCGCCATCGGCCACGCGCCCGTGCAGCCAAAGGCCGGCGAGCCCGTGCGGGTCGCGGCCCGCGTCGTCGCGCCGGGCGGGGTGAAAGGCGTGACTCTCCTCTATCAGGTCGTCGAGCCGGGAAAGTACGTGCGCAAGACCGACGAGGAATATGAAAAGGCGTGGACGCCTCTCCCGATGCGCGACGACGGAAAGGACGGCGACCCCAAGGCCGGCGACAGCGTCTTTTCCGCCGTGCTCCCGGCCGCCCTCCAGGTCCATCGCCGGCTCATCCGCTACCGCATCTCCGCCGAGGACGCCAAAGGCCAGACCGTGCGTGTGCCTTACTCCGACGACGCCTGCCCGAATTTCACCTACTTCTGCTACTCCGGCGCACCGGCCTGGACCGGCTATCCCGGCAAGCCGGGCGAGGGGCAGCCGCTGCTTTTTCCCGGCGCGCTTTTCACCACCCTCCCGTCGCTCACGCTTGTCGGGGTGAAGGACGACGTGGAGAAAAGCCAGTGGGACGGCGGGGCCAACAAAAAGGAATTCACCGGCGCGCTCATCGCGGACGGAAAAGTGTATGACCACATCGAGTTTTCCAACCGCGGCCAGGCGAGCACGAATGTCTGCGGGAAGAACAAGTGGGGCTTCAAATTCAACCCGACCCGCGAATTCGAGATTCCCGAAAAGGCCGACGACAAGAAACCGCGCACCTCGAACAGCCTCTCGATGAACGCCTGCGCCAGCCCGTGGGTGCAGACGAACCGAGGCATGGCCGGGCTCGACGAGGCGCTGAGCTTTCGCGCGTATGAAATCGCGGGCGTCCCCAGCCCGCAGACCCGCTACGTGCAGTTCCGCGTCATCGACGCGCCAGACGAGGCGACAAAGGACCAGTACACCGGCGATCTCTGGGGGTTGTACATGCTTGTCGAAGACCCGGACGGCTCGTTCCTGGACGAGCGCGGCCTCGGCGACGGAAACATCTACCGCATGGCCGGCGCCCCCGACAAAAAGCACCAGGCCGCAAAGCAGCCAAAGGACAAGAGCGATGCCGAGTCCCACCTCGCCAAGGTGCGCGGCGGCGCGGACGAAAACTGGTGGCGCGCGAACCTCGACCTGCCCGCCTACTACAGCTTCCACGCCATCTCCCGGCTCATGGCCAATGTCGATCTCCGCGAAAACGAGAACCATTTCCTCTACCACGCGCCGGATAACCGATGGGTCGTCATGCCTTGGGATCTCGACATGATGTTCATCCCGAAGTCGCACCAGAGCGGCCGTGTCGATCAGGCCCGCTGCCTCGATGTACCAGCGCTCCGCATCGAATACCGCAACCGCTGTCGCGAGATCCTCGACCTTTTCTGCGACGACCCGAACGTCCGCGGCGGACAATTCGCCCAGCTCCTCGACGACTACATGACGATCCTCCGCCCGCCCGGCCAGCGCATCGGGTGGCCCGAGCTCGACCAGTGCCTTTGGAACCACCACCCGCAGACCAAGGACAAGGGCGCCTTTTACCGCAACCCCGTGAAAGGTGGCCCGGACAACAACTGGGAGCGCAAGCTCGCCACGCCCGACTTCGGCGGATTTGTGAAATTCATCTTCGATTTCGTCAGCAACACGCGCCCCGCCAACGCACCGTGGAAGCTCGATGGCGGCGACCCGCGCGGCTATGGCTACGGCTACCTCCTTGCCGATTCCGAGTCCGCCGACATCCCCGACCGCCCGCGGATCAGCTACACCGGCCTGCCCAGCTACGCGGCCAATGGGCTCGCCTTCACGACCTCGCCATTCGCCTCGAAGAAGACGCAGTTCGCCGCCGTGCAGTGGCGCATCGCCCGCATCGCCGCGCCCGGCATCCCCGGCTACGAGGAGGGGAAAAACCGGCACTACGAGCTGGATGCGAAGTGGGTCTCCGGCGACCTCGCGCCGTTCAACGCCGCGCTCCGCCTCCCGATCAATCTCGCCAAGCCTGGCAACACCTATCGTGTCCGCGTCCGCATGAAGGACAACGCCGGCCGCTACAGCCGGTGGAGCGAACCGGTCCAGTTCACCGCCACGCCGCCCGCCGGCGGAGCGGTCAGGCCCGGGACGTGAAAGCGTTCGCGCTCCTCCTCGCGCTCGCGTTTGTCGCGCAGGGCGCGGCACCCATCCGCTTCCGCACCGAGCGCCCCGGCTTCGTCTCGCTCAATATCTACCGCCCCGACGGCACGCTCGCCCGCCAGCTCCTCTCCGGCACGCATTTCGCAGCGGGCGATCACGAGACCGAGTGGGATACCGCCGCCGGCGGCGCTCCGCTCCCGCCGGGCGAGTACGCGTGGCGCGCAGTCATTCACGATGGCCTCGCGCTCAAGCTGCGCGGCACCGTCGGCGATTTCGGCGGCGACCGCGGCATCCCCAACGCCGCCGCCGCCGATGACGCGCTGGTCTTTCTCGGCTGGTCCCTCACCACCGCTGCCGCAGACGCCGTCGTCGCCTGCGACCCCGCCGGCACCGTCCGCTGGACGCACCGCCGCGGCGCGCTCTCCGGCTGCCGCGCCCTCGCCGCGGACGGCGGCAGCGTCTTCGTCCTCGGCGGAGAGGGCGACGATGCGGAAGGCGGAGCGCTTTACAAACTCAACGCCAAAGACGGCACGCCGATCCCGTGGCCCGACGGCCGCACCGATCTCCGGATCACCTCCCTCTGGCCCGCCGACGGCAAAAACAAACCCGAGCTTGCCGACCACATGGCAGTGAGAAACGGCCGCATCTATCTCAGCTTCACCGCCGGCGAATTCATGGCCATCCTCGATGCGAAGACCGGCGCGTATTTGCAGACCGCCGTCGGCGCACCGCCCGGCGCGGTCGATGCCACGGCCACGCAGAGCGACCTGCCGGGCAAACCCGGCAAACTCGAAGCCGCGGACTTCGTGGTCACCGCGCTCAAAGGCGGCGTCATCGGCAAGCTCCTCCTGATGCACGATCCCATCTGGGTCGTCGTCAGCGACCTCACGCCGCTCGACCGCGACGAGCGGATCACCGCCATCGCCATCATCGGCGACGGCGCGAAGCACCACATGCACGACATCTTCACCGCCCTCGCCCTCCCGCTCCACCAGGTTCACGCGCGCTCCGCGTTTGCCACCGCGGGCTTCACCTACGTGGCCGGGAAAGCCGGGGGCCGCCCCGCGCTCGGCCCGTGGCAGCCGGACCGGATGAAATCCATCCGCGCCCTCGCCCTCGACGCCACCGGCCAGCTCTGGGTCGCGGAAGGTGACAGCGTGCCGGGCCGCGTCAGCGTCTGGAGCACGGACAGGCCCGAGGGCCGGCTGGTGCGCGAGTTCTTCGCGCCGCCCGCCGGTGCCGCCGCGGTGAACCCGCGCGATCCCGCGCTCATCTTCGCCGGCGGCTGCGAGTGGCGCATCGACGCGCAGACGGGCCGTGCCGCGTGCCGCCATGTCATCTCCCGCGACCCGCTGCGCGCCGCCCGCTACCTCATGGAAAAAGAGCGCACCCTCCTCGTGCTCACGCCCGCCGGACAAGGTGCAGACCTGGTCTTCGAGAGAACGGACGATGGAGACTGGCAGCCGTCCGCCACGCCCGCGCCCGCTGCGCCCGCGCTCCCGTTCACGCTGCTCCAGGCGGCGGACGGCGTGTGGCAGTTTGTGAGCGCCGATGGCTTCGCGCTCGGCACCGCCTTCCCCGCCGCCGAGTCGCCGGACGCCGCCACCATCACCGCCGCGCCGGATGGGACAATCTCCATCGCCGCCGTCCGCGCCCGCGTCAGCAGCTACGCGCTCACCGGCGTCGAAACCCTCCGCCCGCTCGGCAATGGCAAGCTCACGCTGCCGCCGTCCAAACCGTAGCCGCTCCGGATTAGCGGGAAGTGGCGTTCCCTGTTTAGTCGCGGAGCGACTGCCGGTGGTAGCCGTGGGCTTTAGCCCACGGTTGGTGGAAAATCGGGGTTCTGTCGCGTAGCGACATTCGCCGCTGCAGACGTCGCTACGCGACGGATCCGTCTGGTGCAAATCTCCGTGGGCTGAAGCCCGCGGGTACCATCAGGCGTCGCTACGCGACTTGTGGGCGCCGATCATTCGGCTCGTCCGGGCTTCGCGCCGCCCGCTCCCGCTCCGCCCGCAACTGCCCGCAGCCCGCCGCCACGTCGATCCCGCGCCGCTGCCGCACGGTGCTCGGCAGGCTGCGCTCCCGCAGCACGCGCTGAAACTCCCGCGCAGCCCCGCCCGCGCTCGCCGTCCCCGCGAAGCCGTTCGTTGGATTCAGCGGGATCAGATTCACGTGAGCGTGAATCCCCGCGAGCAAGGCGGCGACTTGCTCCGCGTGCATTGGCGAATCATTCGCTCCCGCGATCAGCGTCCACTCGAAGAAAATCCGCCGCCCGGTTTTTGCGCCGTACTCGCGGCAGGCGGCGATCAGCTCATCGAGCGGCCAGCGCCGGCTCGCGGGCACGAGCGCCGCGCGCTCCGCCGCGTCCGCCGAGTGCAGGCTCACCGCGAGATTGAAAGCGCGGCTTTCCTCCGCCAGCCGCAGGATGCCCGGCACCACGCCGACGGTGCTGATCGTCACGCGCGAGGGTGCGAGGGCCACGCCGCGGTCGTCGGTGAGGATTTCCAGCGCCGTCAGCACGGCGTCGTAGTTGTGCAGCGGCTCGCCCATGCCCATCAGCACGAGATTCCGCAGCCCCGCCGCACCCCGCGCGCGCAGCGCGCGCTGGACGTGCAGCACCTGCGCCACGATCTCCCCCGCGCGCAGATGCCGCACAAAACCCATCTGCCCCGTCGCGCAAAAGACGCACCCCATCGCGCACCCCGCCTGCGTGCTCACGCACGCCGTCGAGCGCCCCGTGTAGCCCATCAGCACCGTCTCGATCGTCTGCCCGTCGGCGAGCCGGAGGAGAAATTTCCGTGTCAGCCCGTCGCTGCTCGCGGTGTCCGCCGCCACCGCCGGTGCATCGAGGAAAAAGCGACCGTTTTCACCCGCGTGCTCCGCGGCCCAGCGCGTGAGCGGAGGGAGAAACTCCGCGCGTCCCGCGAGATCCAGCGCGCCCTCGCGATGCACCGCGCGCCAGAGCGTGCGGGCGTGGACCGGGCGCAGGCCGTCGGCCGTCAGAGCGCTTTCGAGCGCGGGGAAGGGCAGATCGTGGAGTGAGGCGGGCGGCATGGGCGCGGCGAAGGAACGCGAACCCCGCGCCGCGCGCAACTCCGCTTCGCAAATCCCTTGAGCGCGGGCGGCACGCCAGCCACCGTCTGCCGATGTCACCGACTTCGCAGGGCTCCTTCCGTCTATTCCGCTTCGCCGGGATCACCGTCTTTCTGCACTGGTCGTGGTTCCTTGTGGCATGGCTCGCCTACGAGCGGCGCATGGGCGCGTACTCCTCGCCGGTCTGGAATCTCATCGAGTACGTCTCCCTCTTCCTCATCGTCCTGATGCACGAGTTCGGCCACTCGCTCGCCTGCCGGCAGACCGGCGGCGCTGCCGATCAGATCGTCCTCTGGCCCCTCGGAGGCGTGGCCTACGTCGCGCCCCCGCGGCGGCCGGGAGCGGTGCTTTGGAGCATCGCCGCCGGGCCGCTCGTGAATGTCCTGCTAGTCCCTGTCCTCTTTGCCCTCAGCCTGGCCACCTCGCAGATGAGCGGCGACATCCCGCGCCTCCTCGACACGATCTGGCTGATCAATCTCATGCTTCTCATTTTCAATCTGCTCCCGGTCTATCCGCTCGACGGCGGCCAGATCTTTCGCGCGCTCCTTTGGTTTATTTGCGGTGAAGGCAGGAGCCTCAAGATCGCGGTCGTCGTCGGCTTCATAGGCATCGCCGCCCTCGGGGCCTTTGCCATCGTGCAGCGCTCGCTCTGGCTCGGCATCCTCGCCGCATTCCTGCTGTCGGGGTGCATCAATGGCTGGCGCTACGCGCAGTTCCTCCGAGCGCACGAAAGTCCGGGGGCGTGAATATCGCAGTCATCGGCGGCGGCCCGGCGGGTCTGCGCGCGGCGGAGGTGGCCGCGGATGGCGGCGCGAGTGTCACGGTCTTTGAGGCGAAGCCGTCGGTCGGCCGGAAGTTTCTCGTAGCCGGCCGCGGAGGACTGAACCTGACCAAAGTCGAGCCGCGCGACCTTTTCGCCACCCGCTACTCCGATCCCGCGCGCTGGCCCGCGCTCCTCGCGGAATGCGACGCCGACGCCCTGCGCGCATGGGCTGCGGGTCTGGGCATCGAGACGTTCGCCGCCTCCACGGGGCGCGTCTATCCGCGCAAGTTGAAGGCCGCGCCGCTGCTTCGCCGCTGGGTCCAGCGGTTGCGCGCGGGCGGCATCCACTTTGCCATGCGCCACCGCTGGACCGGCCTGCGTCCGGGCGCGCGATGGCAGCTCGACTTCGCCGGGGAAGGGGATCGCGCCACCACGGCCGAGGCCGACGCCGTGATCCTCGCGCTCGGCGGAGGCTCCTGGCCGGAGACGGGCTCGGACGGCGCGTGGGTGGCGCTGCTGGAAAAGCTCGGCATCCCCGTCGCGCCGCTGGAACCCGCGAACTGCGGATGGGAGTGCGCATGGCCGCCGTCCATTCTCGCGCACGCCGGGCAGCCGGTGAAAAACATCGCCGTCCGCGCTGGCGGGAGTGAAGCCGCGGGCGAACTCCTCATCACAGATTACGGCCTCGAAGGCGGCGCACTTTACCAGCTCGCGCCCGCGCTCCGCGCGATGCCCGAGCCGCAGATCCTCATCGACCTCAAACCCTCGCAAACCGTGGAGCAACTCGTCCGCAAGCTCAGCGGCGGCAGCGCCCGCGAGCGCTGGCGCCTGGGCGATGCGGCCCACGCACTGCTCGCGCATCACGCGGAAGGCATCACGTCCCCGGAGGCGCTCGCGGCGCTCGCGAAGGAGCTCCCCCTTTCGCTCCTCCGCCCGCGTCCGCTCGCCGAGGCCATCTCCACGGCCGGCGGCGTCCGCTGGGCCGCGCTCGATGACACGCTCATGCTTCGCGCGCTGCCCGGCATCTTCGTCGCCGGCGAGATGATCGACTGGGAAGCGCCCACCGGCGGCTACCTCATCACCGGCTGCTTCGCCACCGGCACCCGCGCAGCGCGCAGCGCGCTGGAGTGGGGGGCGTGATGTCTTGAGCGAAAGTATCGAATTTCAAAAGAGTGTCATCCTGAGCGGAGTTCCGTCATGGGCGAAGGCGGGACGGAACGGAGTCGAAGGACCCCGGCGATTCTTCGCGATCATGCCCATGAATGCCGGGATCGTTGCCTCCCCACCTCCGCCCCTCGGCTGTCTCGCGGACTCGGCTCGACTGCGCTGCGCCCACCTTTCCGCCTGCGCTTCGCTCAGGATGACACCGTGTTTTGGTTTTGTTACACCCTCGCCCCATGCCCCGTGCCGACGAATTCCAGCAAGTGACCGATGGCCTGTATTTCTGGCAGGCGTATGACCCGGCGGTGAAGGTGGACCTCTCCTGCTGCGCGCGCCGCACGGCTCGCGGGCTGGTCTTCATCGACCCGATCCCGCTGGCGCCCACGGCTCTGGCCGAGCTGTGCGCTCTGGCGGCTCCCGCGGCGATTGTGCTCACGAACGGCAACCACGCGCGGGCCGCCGCAGAGTGGCGGAAGCGCTTTTCCATCCCGGTCCTCGCGCACGCCGCCGCGACTGCGGAACTCGGGATCGCAGTCGATCAGGAGATCGCCGACGGCGAGACGGTGCTGGACGCGTTCACCGTGATCTCGCTGCCCGGCGCCGCGCCTGGCGAGATCGCGCTGCACGCCAAGGGAGTGATGCACGCCGGCGATGCGCTCATTCATCTCCCGCCGCCCGGCTTCGCGCTCCTGCCGGAGAAGTACTGCGCCGATGCCAAAGAGATGCGCGCTTCCTTGGGAAAACTGTTGCGGTTTCCATTTGAAGTTCTGACATTCGCGCACGGTCTGCCGCTTGTTTCCCAAGCCCGCCAGCGGCTCGCCACACTCCTCGCATGAAAGCCCGCTTCCTCATCCTTTTGTCCGTCGCACTTTCCACCGCACTCCTGCGCGCGCAGGAAAAGCCCGCGAGACCCGACGCTTCGCAGCCGGTGAGAACACAGACTTTCCAACCCGGCTCCTCGGAGACCGCGGCTCCGACGGCGGGGCCGATCAACAATCCGACGCAGATCGCCGCCGCGTTTTTCGCCCTGCTCGAAAAGGGCTCGGTCGATGCCGCCTATTCGAGCCTGACGCGCGGCTCGCGCATCGCCGAGAAGCCGGAGGAATTGCGCCAGCTCAAAGCAAAGACGAACGAAGCGATCGAGGTTTTCGGCGCGGTTGTCGGCTACGATCTCGTGGACTCAAAGGCGATCGGCTCAAAGCTGCTGCGCAGCACGTACGTCTCGCACGGAAAGACCTTCCCGCTGCGCTGGCGCTTCTACTTTTACAATCCGGACGGCGTATGGCGGCTGATCGACCTCCGCGTGGATGACAAGCTGACGGGCATCTTTGACGAGCCGGAAGAGCGCCGGGAGTCCGACGCCCGTCCGTGATCGCGCGGCTGCTCCGCTTCGTCCGTTTTTCGCACACGATCTTTGCGCTCCCTTTCGCGCTGGGCGCGATGCTCGTGGCGGCGCACGGCTGGCCGGAGTGGCAAACGGTCGCGCTGATCCTGGTGGCGATGGTCTGCGCGCGGACGGCGGCGATGACTTTCAACCGCCTGGCCGACTGGCAGATCGACCAGCGCAACCCGCGCACTGTCGAGCGGCACACGCTGATCCCGCGCAGCGCGGCGGTTGTGCTGCTCACCGTGAGTTCGGCGGCGTTTGTCGCCACGACATGGTGGATCAATCCGCTGTGTTTCCGGCTCTCACCGGTCGCGCTGGCGATCGTGTTTTTCTATTCGCTGACGAAGCGCTTCACCTCGCTGAGCCATTTCTTTCTCGGCCTCGCGCTGTCGGTCTCGCCGGTGGGCGCGTGGCTGGCGGTGCGCGGGCATTTTGACTTTGCGCCGCTGGTGCTGGCGCTGGCGGTCCTGCTGTGGGTCGCGGGGTTCGATGTGATTTACGCCACGCAGGATCACGAGTTCGACCGCGCCTCCGGGCTGCGTTCGCTGGTCGTG
>JANOBH010000189.1:0-2141 GCA_031411535.1 Chthoniobacter sp.
CCGACATCGAGCGGGATGAGGCAGGCGAGGAGGATGAGGAAGAGATCGGCGACGGGCCGGGAACTTTCGCGTGAGGTGCGGGCGGGATGGTAAAGGTCGGTGTCGCCGGCCTTGAGGACGCGGCCGCCGGTGCGCTCGGCGATTTGTTTGAGCAGGATCGGGTCGCTGCGGAAGCGGAGATACTCCGGCGAGTACGGCACGGCGAATCCGCCCACGGCCTGCTCGGTTTGATCATTTCCCGCGCTCGCGGCGGCGGCGATGACCTGGTAGCGCCCTTTTCCCCAGAGCGGAAACTGCCCCTGATAACGCCTCGGCCCGATCTGCCGCAGCGGCACGCTCACGCTTTCGCCGCGCGGACCGGCGACGCGCGCCTCCATCTCGAGGAACCGCTCGGTGCCCGCGAAATCCTCGACGGAAATCACGCCGCCGCTGCCCGCGGCGAACGCGCGCAGACGGAGGTCGGTCTTCTGCTCGACGCGCGAAATCTCCGTGGCGAGCTGCCTCGCGAAGGCGCGGAACTTTTCCCAGCCGAGCCAGTCCTGCGCCCATGACGGGCCGAGGTCGCTGGTCCACGCGGCGCTCGTGCCGAGGCCGAAGCGCCACGTCGCGAGCAGCGGATCGCTTTCGCCGCCGGGCTCCTCGGCGGCGGGCGGCACGCGGAGCAGCGTGGCGGCGCGCGCCTTCACCGTGGCGAGCACGTAGCCGCGCAGCGGTGGCAGCGCGTCGATCCCTTTCAGCACCGGCGAGGGGAATCCGGCCTCGGGCGTGAAGACGCGATTTTGCAGCATCGAGCGCTTCAGCGTCTTCGCTTCCTTGATGAAAATGCCGGGCAGCTCGTTCGGGTTTTGCGGGAAGTAGTAGCGCCCGCCGGTCGTCGTCGCGATCGACTGCATGATCGAAATGTCCTGCCCTCCGTGCGGGTTGATCGCGATCATCGAGACGCTGATTTTTGAATCCACGAACTGCTGCACGAGCGCGGGCGTGGGCGGCGAGGGATCGCCGTCGCTAATGACGATGAGGTGCTTCGCGGCGGCGTCGCTTTTCTGCAAACCGGCGAGACCCATCTGCATGGGCGTGTTGAAATCCGGCATGTCGCCGGGCTCGGCTTTGTTGATGAGCTGGACGAGGCGCTCGTACTCGCTGGCGAGGGTGAGCGGGAAAATCCAATTGTAACCGTTGTTGTTACCATTCCCCCAGGTGTAGGCGATGAGACCGATCTCATCCTGCGCGCCGAGCACGCGCATCGCCTCCTTCGCCATGCGCTTGGCCCAGGTGTTTCCCTCGGGGAACTCGCAGGTGTGCAGCACGATGGCGAGCGCGCCTTTCGGCAGCACCTTCTTCTGCTTCACGTCCATCTCCACGGGCAGCGCCTCCTCGATGGCGCTGCGGTGATAGCCGCCGGGGCCGTAGCTGTTTGGCCCGCCGAGCATGAGAAAGCCGGTGCCGTTGTTATAGACGGAATCGCGCAGCGCCTGCATCTGCACGGGATCGAAGGAATCCGCCGGCGCGTTTGCGAAGACGACGAGGTCGTACGGCAGCAGCGAGAGCGCGTCGCGCGGGAACTCATACGCCATGCGCACCTGCACGATGCGCTCGCTTTCCTTCAGCGCCTGCGCGAGCGGCTCCCAGTCGCGGGCGTCGCCGCGCGCATCCGTGACGACGAGCACCTTTCCCTCGCCACGGAGAAAGAGGTCGCCGATGGCGGTGTTATTCTCCGCCCAGCCGTCCTCGCCTTTCGGCACGGAGATGGTGGCGGCGTATTCGTAAAAGCCCGGCTCGCGCATGTAGAGCGGGAGGGAAAAGCGATTCTTGCCGGCGTCGAACTCGACGTCCTTTTCAAAGATCGTCTTCCCGTTTTCCGCGAGCGTCAGTTTGCCCGCGCCCTTTTGCAGGGCGGAAAGGAGCACGCTCGCCTCGTAGGTCTCGCCGGCCTTGACCACGCGCGGAAGGTCGAGGCGTTCGAGCCACACTTCCTTGTCGTACGCGAAGGCGATAGGCAGCACATCGACGGCGATGCCGCGCGCTTTTAGCTCGTCGAGCTGCGCGCTCACGCTGCCCTCGGTTTCGTTGCCGTCCGTGATGAGCACGACGCGCCCCTGGTTTTGTTCGGGGAGCATCGCCGCCGCGAGGCTGAGCGACTT
>JANOBH010000190.1:0-3053 GCA_031411535.1 Chthoniobacter sp.
GATGGCGAGGAGGTCATGTGCGACTTTTTCAGCCTGCGCGATGTGTGGACCGATCCGCGCGGCGAGCGCTTCGACGCGCTCGTGAATGAGTTCGTGGAAATCTACGCCTTCTATCTCGAAACGCTCGGCGTGGACGGCCTGCGGATCGACACCGTGAAGCATGTGCATCGCGAGTTCTGGGACGCATTCACCGAGCGCCTGCGCAAACGGCTCGGCCCGGAGAAGGCGCGGCGCACGCTGCTCTTCGGCGAGATCTACTCCGGCAATCCGCAGACCGCCGGGCGCTACACTTTCCGAGGGGACTTCGCGGAGAACAATGCGCCGTGCCTCGACAGCGTGCTGAATTTCCAATGCTGCGACGCCGTGCGCGACTACCTCCGCCACACGGACGGCGGTTTCCGCCCGGCAAAGGCGCTGGAGAAAATGCTGCGCGACACCGCGCAGGAGTCGCCCTATTTCAATCCCACGCCCGGCCTCGATGGCCTGCCCGCGCGGCGCAAGCTCGTGAACTTCGCGGAGAATCACGACGGCCTGAACCGCTTCCGCGTCGCCGGGATCGACGCGCGCCAGAACACGCTCGCCAACGCGCTCGTGCTCACGCTCGAGGGGATCCCCTGCCTCTACTACGGCACCGAGGTCGCGCTCGAGGATCCCGACGGGCGCGTGGGCCGCGACGGGGAAACCGGACGCCGCACGCTCTGGCCGCGCGGGACGGGTGCCGCCGCGCTGATCGCCGCGGCGAATGGCTCCGTGCTCAATCCTTTCACCCGCCTCCGCCGGGAGCTGCCCGCGCTGCGCGAGGGCCGCATCGCGACGCTCTGGGTGGATGGCGGGGCGAGCGAGGACGACGGCATTTTCGCATTCGCGCGCTACGTGGAAAAGGAGGGCGTGCTCGACACGACGCAGACCGTGATCGTGGTCTGCAATGCCAGCGCGGCGCGACCGTCCGCCACGCGAGCGGGGGACCACGCGATGCCGCTCACCGTCGGCGGGCGTCCGCTGCTCGCGACCGGCCAGACGCTGCGCCTGGCGGACGCCGCGGCCTCGGCTCCGTCAGCGGAGGCGTCGCCCGCGGTCGTCTGGGAGGATGGCAAGCCGAAGGTCGTCGTCACGGTGCCGGCGCTCGGCTGCAGGATTTACAAAGTGGAGAACGCGCGATGAGCAAAGCCGTCATTGCAGGGTGTGGATTCACAGGGCTCGCCACCGCGCGGCTGTTTGCGGACACGGGCTGGGAAGTCGTCGGCATCACGCACTCGGCGGACTCCGCCGCGCTGCTGGGCGGTGAAAGCTTTCCCGTCATCGCGTGCGACATCACCGACCGCGCTGCCCTGGCCGCCCGCGCGGAGCTGCGCGGCGCGGCTGCGGTCATCCACTGCGCCAGCTCAGGGCGCGGCGGAGTGGACCGGTATCGCGCCGTCTATCGCGACGGAGCGCGGACGCTCGCAGAGGTGCTCGCGCCGGGGATGCTCGTCTTTACCGGCAGCACATCGGTCTATGCGCAGACAGACGGCGAATGGGTCACCGAGGAAAGCGCAGCGGAGCCGGATCGCGAGACGGGCCTCGTGCTGCGCGAGACGGAGGAGCTGGTGCTCGCCGCGGGCGGAGTCGTCGCGCGGCTGGCAGGGATCTACGGCCCCGGCCGCTCAGTGCTGCTGCGGAAGTTCCTCGCCGACGAAGCCGTAATCGAGGGCGACGGCGCGAAGTGGATCAACCAGGTACATCGCGACGACATCGCCTCCGCGCTCGTCCGACTTGTGACCGCAAAGGCGCGCGGCGTTTTCAACGTGAACGACGACGAGCCGCTGACCCAGCGCGCCGTGTATGAATGGCTCGCGCGGCGCTTCCACCGCCCGCTCCCGCCCAGCGGCCCGATCGAGCCGAACCGCAAGCGCGGCTGGACCAGCAAACGCGTGAGCAATGCAAAGCTGCGCGCCCTCGGCTGGCAGCCGCGCTTCCCATCCTTCTTCTCCGCGGTGGAAAATGATCCTTCGATTTGCGCGGGAGATCTCGCGCCCTGAACGGGCGCATGCATCCGGCGGCGCCCCGCCTTTTCCAGCCATCCAGCAGGTCCGCCGGCGCATCAGCCCAAAAAGTAAACGCTCGCTCCCGACGCGAGGCATATGGAAATCAACGTTGACTTGCCCGCCTCGGACGCTGAAAACACGCGCAGTTCCTCCTCCCCCAGAAGCCGGAACCCAACCAACACACCAAATGCGCACCACACTAGCATCCTCCATCGTCCTCACGCTCGGACTTTTCGCCCTCGCGACTCCGGGTATGAACCAAGCCGGCCAGCCCCTCTACGGGCCGACCGGGAAAGACGCCAGGGACAAGTTTATCGCCCCGCTCGATCCCGTCCCCGGCAGCATGACGCTCGGCGGGGAGTTCGCCGACAACCTCACTGGCATCTACCTCGACTCGGTCACGCCCTTCTGGCGGCCAGGGAATGCGGTCGTTTTCCTCAACACGCGAAACAAGTACAACGACAGCCATCAGTACGAGTCCAGCTACGGCCTCGGCATGCGCTATCTCGTGCCGGATCGCGATGTCATTTTCGGCATCAACGCCTACTACGACTCGATCGACAGCCAGTTCGACAATCAGTTCGACAACCTCGGTTTCGGCGCGGAAATCCTGACCCGCTGGGTCGATGCGCGTTTCAACTACTATCTCCCGACGAGCGACGACATCCTCGTCCACACCACGCGCCGCACGAACTCGAACCGCACCGTCACCGGCCCGGTAACGGTCGGCAATCAGATCCAGACCACCACCACCACGCGCACGCGTCGGCAGACGTTCCAGACGTTTGAGGCGGAGCTCGAAGGCTGGAACGCCGAGGTCGGCTTCCTGATCCCCGGCCTCGACCGCTACATGGAGACGCGCGTCTTCGGCGGCTACTACCACTACAACAATCCGTTCGCCGAGGACTTTGAAGGCTTCAAAGCGCGGCTCGAAGCGCACTTCCTGCCCGGCGTCATCGGCAACGTGGAATGGTGGAACGACCGCTACCCGAACAGCGGCCACTGGACCGCCGACGTCCGCGTCTCGGT
>JANOBH010000191.1:0-8115 GCA_031411535.1 Chthoniobacter sp.
GAAAAAAAGCGGCCTGCTCTACGGCCTCACGCACAACTACACCGGCTACCCGCTCGTCAAACAGGCCCGCGAAATGGTCGCCGCCGGCGCGCTCGGCAAGATCCGCAAAGTCGTCGTCGAATACCCGCAGGGCTGGCTCGCCACGAATATCGAGGCCGCCGGCCAGAAGCAGGCCGCGTGGCGCACCGACCCGAAGCGCAGCGGCGCCGCCGGCTGCATCGGCGACATCGGCACCCATGCCGAAAACCTCGCCGAATACGTCAGCGGCCTTGAGATCAAGGAACTCGCCGCCGACATCACCGCCTTCGTCAAAGGCCGCAAACTCGACGACGACGGAAACGTCCTCCTCCGCTTCAAAGGCGGCGCAAAAGGCATCCTCCACGCCAGCCAGATCAGCGTCGGCGAAGAGAACGACCTCAACATCCGCGTCTATGGCGAAAAAGGCGGCCTTCAGTGGAGCCAGCGGGAATCCAACACCCTCATCCTGAAATGGAACGACAAACCCACAGAGATCTACCGCACCGCCAGCGGCTACCTCGGCGCAGCCGCCCTCGCCGCCGGGCGCGTCCCCCCCGGCCACCCCGAGGGCTACCTCGAAGCCTTCGCCAACACCTACAAAAACTTCGCCGCCACCATCCGCGCCCGCCTCGAAAAGCGGAAGCCCACCGCCATCGAGAGCGACTACCCGAAAATCACCGACGGCATCCGCGGCATGGCCTTCATCGAAGCCGTCGTCGCCTCGTCGAAAGCGAACGCAGCTTGGACGAAGTTGGACGTCTAAGGTCGGCAGGCTAAGATACGCCCGCCATGAGGGCTAATTCATGTTAGGCATCTTTTCGTGCGGACCACGTCTTGAAACTTCACACCTAGCCATACGTCGCGACGGTTCGCTCATCTCTCCAAAACAGACACACCATGAGCCGAATCATCATCTCTCTAATCTTCGCTGCATGCAGCGTGTGCCAGCCGCTAAATGGGCAGGTGCTTCCCGTCGGGTCTTCCGGCACTGCGACGACCAAGCCTGAACTCGATCAACTCGCCGCCGACTACGAAGCGCAGGAGAAAGCCGTCGATGCCGAGATCGAGCCGCAACTCAAAGCGGCGCGAGACCGATACACAGCCGACCTCGAAGCCCTGATTGCCAAATTCAATCAGGCCAAGAAACCCGACGAAGGCGACAAGGTCCGCCGCGAATCCAAACGCTTCTCCGAACACGGCCTGAACGGCGAACCCGCCAAATCGCTCCCCGCCGAGGTTCGTTCCGCTTGGGCCACGTTCATCCGCTCGACTGTCACCGCCTCACAATCAGTGGCGATCAAACGAAATGGCATTCGCTCCAAGTTTGCCCAAAGCCTGACCACGATCGAGCAAGCCTACCGCGCCAAGAACGACGCAGACGGAATCGCCCTCGCGCGGCGCGCTCGCGCAATTGTTTCGATCCGTAGCGCGATCGACACAAACCGCCTTGCTGTAACGGAAGTCCCCGGCAAGGGCGAGGGACAATGGCAGGATGTCGTCCAAGAGGGCGGCTATGTCGTAGGATTCGATGCCGGCAAGGGTGGATGGTTCCAGTTTTCCGTTCTTGGCGGATTTAAGCCCATTTTCGCGACTGCTCGTGGCAACCGCGACGGCGAACGCCGCGGAAAGGCCGGTGGCAACCGCGTGCTCGCCAAGGACGGATACGCCGTCGGAGGTCTCATGGTGCGCAGCGGCGAAGTGGTCAACGCAGCCCAGGTCATTTTCATGCGGATCAACCCAGACGGAACCACCCTCAATCCGCAGGATTTCTATGTTACCGACTGGCTGGGTGGCGAAGGCGGCGGCAAGCCGAAAGAGATCAACACCAGAGGCCATTTGGTCGTGGGAGTCACGGGAGCAAGCGGCGATGTCGTGGACTCAATCGGGCTGATTTTCCTGAAATGACCGCAACGCCTGACTAGGCGCCGAGGCGAACTGCCGCGGGTCGTCAGGCATGCCCCTCGTTCCTAAGCTCCAGCTTAGGAACGCTCTTGTCTGCGAAGCTCCGCTTCGTGCGGCCCGCTGGAAGTAGCGGCGCGGACGAAGCAGGAGCTTCGGGGACAAGGCGCTTCTCCAAGCCGGAGCATGATCGGGGCGTCCGCCATGACGGCGCACGGCTGGCGCTTGCGCGCTGGACAGTGGAGGCGCGCGCTTTGTAGCGTGCGCTCCGTTTTTCTCACCACCCCAGCCACCCCTCACCCCAGCCCCGCCATGCGTTTCGCCAATCAAGTCGCCATCGTCACCGGAGCCGGCCGCGGGATCGGCCATGCCATCGCCGTGCGCCTCGCCAGTGAAGGGGCGCGCGTGGCCGTGGTCAGCCGCACGGAGTTGAACGCCGTGCGCACCGCGGAGGAGATCAATGCCACCCATGCCGGGCTTGCGAAGGCCTACGCCGTGGATGTGGCGGACACCAAGGCCGTGAAGTCGCTCGCCGAGCAGGTGCTGGCCGATTTCTCCCGAGTGGACATCCTCGTGAACAACGCCGGCCTGACGCGCGACGGGCTCTCGATGCGGATGAGCGAGGAGGACTGGGACGTGGTGCTGGATACCAATCTCAAGGGTGCGTTCAATTTCATGCAGGCCGTGATGCGCACGATGCTCAAGCAGCGCAGCGGGCGGATCATCAATATCGCCAGCGTGGCCGGGATCATGGGCAATGCAGGGCAGGCGAACTACGCGGCGAGCAAGGCGGGCCTGATCGGGCTCACGAAAGTGATCGCGCGCGAGCTGGCGAGCCGCGGGATCACCTGCAACGCGGTCGCGCCCGGCTTCATCTCCACCGACATGACCGTGGGGCTGCCAGACGAGTTGAAGGCGGGCGTGGTGAAACAGATCCCGCTGGGGAAATTCGGCGAGCCCGAGGACATCGCCGCCGCCGTGGCCTTCCTCGCGAGCGCCGAGGCAAAGTACGTGACAGGCCAGGTGCTGACAGTCGATGGCGGGATGGTGATGTAAGAAAAGGCGGAAGGAGAAAACGAGCCGACTCCCCCTAATATCCCGTTGGTCTTCAGACTTTAGTCTTCGCCTTTTCCCCCATGCTCCTCTACCTCCTCCGCCACGCCGACGCCGAGACACCCGCTGCGAGCGACGAGGCGCGCTCGCTTTCCGAAAAGGGACGCGCGCAGGCCGAGAAGGTCGGGCGGTTTTGCGAAGCGCACGAGATGCACCTCTCGCTTGTGCTGACGAGTCCGGTGCGCCGGGCACATGAGACGGCGGCGATCGTCGCGGAAAAGATGCGCGCCGAGATGATCATCGCACCGTGGCTGACATGCGGGATGCACCCCGAGGCGGCGCTGAAGGAACTCGCCGCCTACCGCAGCCAGGGCAGCGTGATGCTCGTCGGACACGAGCCGGACTTCAGCCAGCTCGCCGCGCACCTCCTCGGCCTGCCCACGAATATGGCGATCCATGTGCGCAAAGCCTCGCTCACACTGATCGAGATCGACGTCTTCCGCGGCGGCGCCGGCCGCCTCGAATTCACCCTGCCATGCAAACTGATGTGACCGCCCCGGAGATTCTCCGCCCCGCTGACTTCTCCGCGGAGGCCGCGGAATTCATCCTCCACCACGCCCGCGCCGCCATCGCCGCACGCGGCCTTTTCCGCCTCGCCCTCAGCGGCGGCAATACCCCGCGCGCCGTCCACGCGCAGCTCGTCCGCCTCGGCCCGGATCTCGACTGGAGCCGCGTGCAGATCACCTTTGGCGACGAGCGGTGCGTGCCGCCCGATCACGCGGACAGCAATTTTCTCATGGCAAAGGAATCCCTCCTCGACCCCGTCGCCATCCCTGCCGGCAACGTCTTCCGCATCCGCGGCGAAATCGCTTCCGCCGACGCCGCGCAGGAGTACGAGGACAAGCTCGCCGCCGTCGCCGCGCGCTTTGGCGAGCCACGCTACGTCCACGATCTCGTCCTCCTCGGCCTCGGCGAGGACGGCCACACCGCCTCGCTCTTCCCCGGCTCGCCCGCGCTCGACGAGACGGTTCGCAACGTCATCCCCGCCACCGGCCCCAAGCCGCCGCCGCAGCGCATCACGATGACCTTTCCCCTCCTCAACGCCGCCCGCCACGCCTGCTTCCTCGTCACCGGCGCGGCCAAGCACCCGCTCGTCGAGGAGATCGTCCGCGGCGGCAGCCCACACCCCGCCGCCCGCGTCCGCGCCGCAGCCGTGACGTGGATCGTCGGCTAGCGGGTGGGATAGGCAAAGTTGTGGGACAGGCTTCCCAGCCTGTCGGAGTGGGGCAGGCATCCTTGCCTGCCCGGCGCTGCGCCGCGCACACGTCACCGCAGGCTGGGAAGCCTGCGCCACTCCGACAGGCAGGATGCCTGTCCCACTACGCGAAGAGCCCCGGCACCGGCTTCCCCTTCCCGTCCTGCGTCACATAAAACGGCCGCTCCTCGACCGTGTAAGACAGGGTCGGCGGAATCCCCATCGCGCGATACAGCGACGCGTGCAGATCCATGATGCTCACCGGATCGCGCACCGTCTTGCACGGCCGCTCATCCGCCGTCTCGCCGTGGACGTGACCGCGCTTCATCCCGCCGCCAAAGAGCAGCACGCTCCCCGCCTCCGTGAAGTGACGGTGCATGCCGTAGTGCAGCGGTGCCTCGATCGTGTCCGGCACCCGCGCCTGCTCGCGCACCTTCGACCCCTCGCGGCCCTCGATCATCATGTCGCGCGAAAACTCGCTCGCCAGCACCACCAGCGTGCGGTCCAGCATCCCGCGCGCTTCCAGATCGAGGATGAGCTGCGCGACCGGCGCATCGATCATCCTCTTCATGTTCACCAGGCGCGCGTGGCCGTTCTCGTGCGTGTCCCAGTTCAGGAACGGGATGTACTCCGTCGTCACCTCGATGAACCGCGCTCCCACCTCCGCCAGCCGCCGCGCGAGCAGGCAGCCGAGCCCGAAGCGCCCGATCGTCCCCGCCTCGTAATCGCCGTCGCGGTTCTGCTTCGCGCCGTCGATCTTCGCCGGGTCAAAGCCCGCCGGCACATACTTCGAGAGCGATTCCTTCGGCTCGAGTGAAAGGTCGAACGCCTTCGCCGCAGGCGAGCTGAGCAGCCGGTGCGCATTGTCCATCGCGCGGAGGAAAGACTCGCGCTGATACTCGCTGCCGTGCCGCCCGATGGGGCTCGCGTCGAGCAGCCGGCGGTAGAATTTGTCGCGATCCGCAAACCGCCCCGGCGTCATCCCCGCCGGCGGCTGCACCGCGCGCGCCGCATCGTGCGGAAAGGGAATATTGAAAGGCCCGTGCTCGCTGCCGAGGAAGCCCGCGGTCGTGAACGCCTTCAGCTCCTCCGCCTCCCCGAGATCGAAACGCTGGCCGATATTGATGAACGCCGGCACCGCCGGATCGCGCGGCCCGAGCGTGCGCGCGATCACCGCGCCGAGATGCGGCGCAGCCACGGACTGCGGCGGCACGTAGCCCGTGTGCCAGTTGAACTGATGCCGCGAGTGCAGGATGAAACCCAGATCCTCCGCGTGCGCCGTCCGGATCAGCGTCCCGCGATCCATGACCGCGGCCATCTTCTCCAGCCCCTCGGAAAAGCGCACGCCATCCACCGCTGTCGGGATGCTCGGGAAAGTCGAGAGCACGCCCTTCGGGTCCATCCCCTTTTCAAACGGCGCGTAGCGTTTCGGATCAAAAGTCTCCGTGTGCGCCATGCCCCCCGCCATCCACAGCACGATCATCGTGTCCGCGGTCGGTGCGATCTTTTCCAACTCGCCCTCGGCGAAAAGGCGCGGCGCGCGCGCGGCGAGCGCGCCGAGCGTGGCGGCGGATGCGGTCTTGAGGAAGTGGCGGCGGTTGGTCATGGCAGGTTCAAATCCGGAAAGTCACAAACGCTCGACGCGCACCACGCAGACCTCCCGCACATAAACATCGAGCCAATAAACGAGCTGCAATCCTCCGACGTGGCGCACTTGATAGCTCCGGTCGGCCGCCGGTCGAATCTCGGCGTCAGCATCGGCAAAAGGGGTGCGCCACGAGCTGATGCAAGGCCGCGCGAACCTCCCGGCGCTGGCGGGCACCCAGGCTTTCGATGGATTCCACGGCGCGTTGATGGAGCACATATTGCCACTCCCGGTTCATTGCGGCTGCGCCTCGATCCGGTCCCAGCGCGCCTCCGCCTCGGCTTGGGTGACACGCTGCCGACCGGCCACCAAATCCGCGCGACGACTCGCCAGTTCGGCCAGTTCATCCGCAGTCTGCGCAAGCTCGGGAGCGCGGCGCATCTCTTCCAACAGATAGGCCGTCATCCAACGGCGCTCGTCCGGGCTGCGTTCGTCGATCAGGCGTTTGAGTTCGGCGGTGCTCATGGTTGGAAATTAGACCTCGTCAGTTGGCTTCACAAGGCGGCGGTCCCTTATGGAAAGAATCAAATGGCGACGACTTCGCTCATCGCGCGGACACGCGGGTCGGGCAGCTTTTCCCCGAGCCCGAGCCGGTGCTCGATCTCCGCCCTCACAATCGCGCAAAGCTCGGAATACGCCGCCTCTTCCTCATCCGCGTGGCAGACGGCGCCGAAATACAAATCCGGGCAAAAGCCGATGTATGCGTGGTCCTCATCGGACCATCGGACAAAGCGGTGATAACGGTCAGCGGCGTGCATGGTGATTCAGTCTGCGGCTCGTTACGATTTTTTTACGCTCTGCCTGGCATCTAGCGGATGAGTTGGAATTCGGGGAGATTCACGAGAGCCCAGAGGAAGTCGGCGATCGCGTCCGGCGTAGGCTTTGCGCCGAGCAGACCGAGGGCGACCTCGCGCTCAGCGGGGCTGGGCGGGCGGGAGAGTGCCGTGAGGAAAGTGCGGTCCAGCCATGCGCCGGGATCGCGCGCGGCGTCGGGTACGAACTTCACAGCGGCGCGCTGCAGTTCCGCGTTGAGCGTTCCGCCATTGGTCAGCTCGAGCGCCTGCAGTGTGGTCGCCGCGCTCGCGCGCACCGGGATCACGATCTCGCGGTTCGGACGGTCAAGCGCGACCTGCAGCGGATCGGCGGCCAGGAGCGACGCACGGATCCGTCCGACGTGCGCGGCGGTGCTCACCGCCGGGCTGAGCGACGGGCCCAGTTCGACCGGAATGTTGGCGAAGTCCTTCCGGTTCAGCGGCTCCAGTCCAGGCCCCTCATCGACCGGCGTGACGCCCGCGGGCAGCGGCTGCGCCTTGCTCCAGTCCGCATCGGCAAAGGTCGGCGCGCTCCACGCGCCGTCGGGATTGCGCCGCACGCGCCATGTCGCATCACTCGTGATCTCCACCGCGCCCGCCTCGCCCGGCGGTACGCAGCGGACGTAAAACGCGAGTCCGCTCTGCCGGTTCAGGTGCGTGCTCGCGCCGGGAAACCGTTTGCGCTCGGAGTCGTTGATCTGCTTCTCGGTATGGCTGGAGACATCGATGGTGATCACGTTCTCCCCCGCCACGAGGAGCGGCTGGAGATTGAAAAGCGCCACGCGCCCGTTGCGGAAGCCGTCGCGCTGGATCGACTTCGCCTCCTTGTCATTCACACGCATCTGAAAGCCCTGGCTCGCGATCAGCGCGGCGTAGGCCTCGGCCGGCGCCTTCGCCAGCTTGAATGTTTTCCGGAAGACGACCTTGTGCCTGTCGCTCGCGGGCAGCACATGGTTCGTGCCCAGTTCGACCGGCGGCAGCGGCGTCGCCGCCGTAGCGAGCTGCTGCTGCGCGGAAGTCACCGCGGCCAGCGCCGGCTCGATCGCGGCGCGCGCCTGCCCGATCGCCTCGCCGCCCTGCGCGATGGCCGCGTCCGTCTTTGCCCGCGCGTCGGCGAGCTTCTTCATCGCGTCATCGAGCTGCGCCCGGCCCACGCGGAGGGCGCTCCGCTGCACGCCGAGGTCCACTGGCTCGCCCGTCCAGACCCACTCCGGCATCCGCACTCCGTCCGTCCCGAAATCAAACTCCAGGGACGACGGCAGCCGCGCCCACTCGCCGCCCAGCAGGCTGACCGCATCGCTGAACTGCTCCGCCGTCAGCCGCCGCGTGAGCGGGCCGCGAAAGACGAACACCTCCTTTTCGCCCGGTCCCTCGACCGCCGGGAGCTGGTAGGCGCGCGAGGTGCAGATCGTCGCGATCGTGTGCTTGAGATC
>JANOBH010000192.1:0-19316 GCA_031411535.1 Chthoniobacter sp.
AGTGCGAGCGGTTTTTCGCCCTCATCCGCCGCGGGAAAATGGGACGCGAGGAGCGCGAAAAGCTGCGCGCTCTGATCCGCGGGCGGCTGGCTGACGTGAGCGCCCGCCCGCTGGCCGTCGGGTTTTGAGCTGCGCTCTAAAGCGCATGTCATCCTGAGCGGAGTTCCGTTTGGCCCTGCAAACGGAACGCAGTCGAAGGACCCCGGCGATTCCGTGCGACATCGCCCGTAAATGCCGGGGTCCTTCGACTGCGCTGCGCCCGCCTCACCGCCTCCGCTCCGCTCAGGATGACACGCGAGTGAATATCTCCCGTGCATCGCATGCCCCATGCGGGCGTTGCGGGCGCGGAGCGATTGTGGAAACCTGCCCGCCGCATGCCGGCACTCACGATCACCTTCCTCGGCACCGGCACTTCGCAAGGCGTGCCGATGATCGGATGCGACTGCCGCGTATGCACCTCGCCGGATGTGCGCGACCGGCGGACGCGGGCCTCGATCTACGTGGAGACGCCGGAGTGCGCGTGGGTCGTGGACACCGGGCCGGAATTCCGCGTGCAGGCGCTGCGCGAGCGCGTGCGGCGGGTGGACGCAGTCGTCTATACGCACTCGCACACCGATCACATCATGGGCTTCGACGACCTCCGCGTCTTCTGCCACGGCGGACGCGACCTGCCGATCCACGCGTCGGCTGAGACGATGAGCGATCTCCAGCGCGTGTTCCTTTTTGCGTTCAATGGCGAGAACCGCTGGCCCGGCTACATGCGGCCGGTGCCGCAGGTGATCGACGCGCCATTCATGCTCGGCGCGACGGAGCTGACGCCCCTGCCCGTCGAGCACGGCCGGACGCGCGTGAACGGCTACCTTTTCACCCGCGACGGCGTGCGCATCGCCGCCTATCTGAGCGACTGCAAGACGGTGCCCGACGCGGCGATTGAACAAATCCGCGGAGTGCGGCATCTCATCGTCGATGCCCTGCGCCACAATCCCCACCCGACCCACATGAGCGTGACCGAAGCGCTCGCGCTCGCGGAGAAAGTGGCGCCCGGCCAGACGTGGTTCACGCACCTCTGCCACGACCTGATGCACGCGGAGGTGGAGGCGGCGCTGCCGGCGGGCGTGCGCGTGGCGTACGACGGAATGAGGATCGAGACGTGATGCGATTCCGGCTTTTACTGGCGGCTGTGGGTGTGGCTCTGCTGCTGGGTGCAGGGGCGAAAGGCGAGAATCCCGACACAGCGGCGACGCTGGTGATTTTCAACGAGAACGACCGCGACTCGCGGGAGCTGGCGCGCTTTTACGCGGAGCAGCGCGGCATCGCGAAAGAGCAGATCCTCGGGCTAAAGTGCTCGAAGCTGGAGGAGATCACGCGCGACGAATACGACCGCACGATCGCCGAGCCGCTGCGCAGGGCGATGACGTCCAACTTCTGGTGGAAGCTGCGCGAGCCGACGAACCCGCTCGGGCCGGTCGAGGCAAACAAGATCCGCTTCGTCGCGCTGATGCGCGGCATCCCGCTCAAGATCGCCGAGACGCCGAAATACGCGGGCGACAGCCCGAACGGGCCTCCTCCGATCGGCACGGTGAACGCGGCGTCGGTGGATTCCGAACTCTCCGTGCTCGGCCTGAACATGCGGCAGATTTCCGGCGCGCTGAATAATCCCTACTTCCGCAGCTACTCGGCGTTCGCGGATATCCGCCACCCGGAAATCATGCTCGTGTGCCGGCTGGACGGGCCCACGCCGGAGATTGTGAAACGGATGATCACCGACTCGATCGCCTCCGAGAAGGAGGGGCTGACCGGCATCGCCTACATCGACGCGCGAAACATCGCCGAGGAGGGATACGCCGAGGGCGACAAATGGCTCTACTCGCTCGCGGGCGAGGCGCGCCGCCGGGGCACGCCCGTGGTGCTCGACAACGGGCCGGAGCTTTTTCCCGAGAACTATCCGATGAGCCAGGCGGGCCTCTATTTCGGCTGGTACACGGAGCACGCCGCCGGGCCGATGATCCGGCCGGACTTCCGCTTCAGCCGGGGCGCGGTGGCCGTGCATATCCACTCCTTCAGTGGCTCGACGGTGCGCGATCCGATCCGGAACTGGGTCGCACCGCTGCTCTCCGCCGGCGCCGCGGCGACGCTCGGCAATGTGTACGAGCCATTCCTCGCGCTCACGCCGCAGCTCGATGTCTTTCACAACCGCCTGCGCTCGGGCTTCACCTTCGCTGAAAGCGCCTACATGTCACTGCGCGCGCTTTCGTGGATGACGACCGTCGTCGGCGATCCGCTCTACCGCCCGTACAAAGGCGCGCTCGAGCTGGAGGAGCGTCCCACGGACGGCGAGTGGGCGGAGTATCGCAAAGGCGCGCAGCTTTGGTTTTCCACCGATCGCGCACATGGCGACGCGGCGCTGCGCGAGGCTGGGCAGAAGCTGAAAAGCGGAGTCATCATGGAAGGGCTCGGTCTGCTCCAAGTCTCGGCGGGCGACACCGGAGCGGCGCTCACGTCCTTTGCGCAAGCCCGTGCTTTCTACGGCAAGACCGAGGACGCGATGCGGGTGGCGGTCCATGAAATCTTCATTTTCCGCGCAGCGGGCCGCTATGTGGAGGCGCTGACCGTCGCGCTGGAGATGGCATCGGCCGTGCCGAAATCGCCGGCGGGAGCGCTGCTCAAGGCGCTCGCCGATCCGCCGCCGCTGCCGTCGGCGAAGCCGCCGATCCCGCCGGCTCCGGTTAAAAAATAGGGCGCGTTCCTTTTCCCGCGATGAATCCCGCCGACCGCTACGCGAGGCTGCTGCCGGCTGGCGCGCGCGAGGCGCCGCTGCTGAGGGTGGTCCGGGAGCTGACAGAGATGGAGCTGCAGGCGCACTGGTTCGCGGGCGATTTCGGGCGTGAGTTTCGGACGGTCGCGGGCGGCACGGCGCGCGTGGTGCAGTTCGGCGTATGGAACCACGAGGCCGGGCCGGATTTCGCCGAAGCGGCAGTGTCGCTGGATGGCGGCGAGGCGGTGCGCGGGAGCATCGAGCTGGACCCCGACGTGCGCGACTGGGAGCGGCACGGCCACGCACAGAATCCCACGTATGAAAACGTGGTGCTGCATGTTTTCACGCGCGCAGGCGGCGGCGAGTTTTTCACCCGCACCGCGCAGCACCGGAATGTGCCGCAAGTGCTGCTCGACACGGCGACCCTCGCCGGTGAGCCGCCGAATCCTTTGCCAGCCGCGATCCCCGGCCGGTGCTGCGCGCCGCTGCGCGAGATGGCGGAGGATCAGGCGCGCGAGGTTTTGCTCGGAGCCGCGCAGTACCGGCTACGGAAAAAAGCGGCGGCGCTCGCCACTCTCACGGAACTCCACGGCGCGGACGAGGCGCTCTACCAGGCGCTCGCCGCGACGCTCGGCTACAAGAGCAACAAGCTGCCTTTCACGCTCCTCGCGCAGCGTCTGCCGCTCCGACTGCTGCGCAAGGGCGATGCCGACGCGCTGCTCTTTGGCGTGAGCGGATTCCTGCCGGCAAGCGACCTCGGCGAATTCGATGCGCCCACGCGCTCGTATCTGCGCGGCTTGTGGGAGCGCTGGTGGCCGCGCCGCGCGGAGTTCGAGCGGCTGGCAGTCTCCCCGAAGCTCTGGCGGATGGGCGGGCAGCGCCCGGCGAACCATCCGCAGCGCCGCCTCGCCGCGCTCACCGAGATCGTCCGCCACTGGCCAAAAATCCGCGCGCTGCGCGACCGATGCGAGCCGGACGCGATCCACGAGTTCTTCGCGAAGCTCGGCGACGATTACTGGGACTTTCACTACACCGTCAGCTCGAAGCCCGCCGCAAAGCGCATGGCGCTTGTCGGCGAATCGCGCGTGACCGAGATGCTCGCGAACGTCTTCTTCCCCCTCGCCATCGCCGCCGACGAAACACGCTGGACCGGCTTCAAAACCCTGCGCGCCCCGCTGACCAACCAGCGCGTGGAAGTCGCCGCCCTCCGCCTTTTCGCCGACAGCCCGCGCGCCGCCGAGTTCCTGAAATACGCCGCGCTCCAGCAGGGCCTCCTCCAGGTGTACGAGGACTTCTGCCTCCGCGACCTCTCCGACTGCGCGGAATGCCTTTTCCCGCGGCAACTGGCGAAATGGTGACGCTGGTTGCCGGATAAACCGTCTGCCCGCTTGAACGCGATGCCCTCAGATGCGAAACGGGAGGCCTCCATGCCCCAGCCACACTCCCTCCGCCAGCAGGTCGCCGATATCGTGCAGACGACCCCGGTCTTCGATATCCACACGCATCTCTACGATCCGGCTTTCGGCGAGTTGCTGCTGTGGGGGATCGATGAACTGCTCGTCTATCACTACCTCGTCGCGGAGGGATTCCGCTATTTCGACATGCCCTACGGCAAGTTTTGGGCGCTGCCGAAGACGCAGCAGGCGGACCTGATCTGGGACGCGCTTTTCATCAAGCACTCGCCGATTTCCGAAGCCTGCCGCGGAGTGCTCACGGTGCTGAACCTCCTCGGGCTCGATGTGAAAAAGCGCGACCTGCCGGCGCTGCGAAAGCAGTTCGCACAGTGGCAGGTGGGCGATTTCATCACGAAGGCCATGGAGCTGGCGAATGTCCGGAAGATCTGCATGACGAACTCGCCGTTCGACGTGCTGGAGCGGCCCGTGTGGGAGCGCGGGTTCGCGCGGGACGAGCGTTTTGTCGCGGCGCTAAGGATCGATCCGCTGCTGGTCGATTGGGAAAACACCGCGCCGCTGCTGCATGGGTGGGGCTACGATGTGCGCGCGGACTTTTCCGGCCAGACCTTCGGCGAGGTGCGCCGGTTTCTCGCCGACTGGACGAAGCGGATCGACGCGCAGTACTGCATGGTGTCGCTCACGCCGGACTTCGCGTTTCCCGCCGGGACGCCGACCGCGCGGCTCATCGAGCACGCCATCCTGCCGCATGGGCGCGAGCACGGGCAGGCGTTTGCGATGATGATCGGGGTGAGGCGCGGCGCGAACCCGCAGCTCGGGCTGGCCGGCGACAGCGTGGGTCTGGGCGATGTCGGCGCGGTGGCGAATCTGTGCGCGGCGTCTCCCGAGAACAAATTCCTCTGCACGATGCTGGCGCGCGAAAACCAGCACGAGCTGTGTGTGACCGCGCGGAAATTCCGCAACCTGCTCGTCTTCGGCTGCTGGTGGTTTCTGAACAATCCCTCGATCATCGAGGAAATGACGCGGATGCGGCTGGAGCTGATCGGTCTGAGCATGACGCCGCAGCACAGCGACTGCCGGGTGCTCGACCAGCTCGTCTATAAATGGAGCCACTCGCGCGGGATCATCGGAAAGGTGCTCGCCGAGAAATACGACGGCCTCGCGGCGACCGGCTGGGAGCCGACGCGCGGGGAAATCGAGCGCGATGTGAAGGGCTTGCTCGGCGGCGAGCTGGAGCGGTTTTTGAAAAGCTGACGCGGGTTTTACTTCGGCGGCGCGACTTCGAATCGGAAGGTGCGGACCAGCTTGCCCTCGATGAAAAGCCGGATCTCGTAGTCGCCGGCAGGATCGCCGTTGGCGACGGACCATGCGTGTTGGATCATGCCGTCGGTGAGCATGACCACGCCCTCGGTGGTTGCAGTCTTGCGGTCGGGCGTGAGTTTGAAATCGCGGCTGGGACGCTCGCTGCCCCATGCGCGCGGTGCCGCGGGAAGGACGAACTCCTCCCGCAAGGCGAGCAGTTTGCGTGCAGTGCGAAAACGCAGCCGCCAGCCGTACTGCTGCCCGAAGACGAGCGGGATCTTTTTCTCCGGAATGATCTGAATGGTGCCGTCCTCCGCCTGTTTCACGATCCCGAATTCCGCGCTGACGAGCTGCAGGTCCGGCGCGAGTTCGTCGGAGTTTGCGGCTTTGAAACCGGCGTGCGTGGTAGCGGCGACACCGGCCAGGGTGAGCAGAACGAGGACGCGAAGGATGAGGCGCATAGGATTGGGAGGTGGCGGGAGTGTTCGCAGGCGGTGCGTCGATGGCGACTGAAAAGCAGCCGAATGAACTGGCTGTATTTGATTCTCAGAGTTGGTGCGGCGCTTCGGCGGAGTGAGCCGCTGGCGCGGGGTCGCGGGCGAAAAAGCCCATGCCGCCGACCGCTTGGAACTCCGCGATGCTGGTGATGCCTTCGGCGACTTTGGCCAGGTCGTCTTCGAGCAGCGAGAGCGCTCCGCGCCCGCGCAGGTGGCGGCGCAGCGTGTGTTCATCGGCGTGGGCGAGGATGAGGTCGGCATCCTCCTCGCGAAGCCGGTGAATCTCGAAGACGCCGGTGCGTCCGCGGTAGCCGCTGCCGCCGCATTCCGGACAACCCACGGCGTGCCATGTCTTGTCGGGGACGGGATGGCCGCAGAGTCGCAGCCAGCGCGCTTCGTCCGCAGTGGGCGGTTCCGGCCGGCGGCACGCGGGGCACAGCCGGCGCACGAGCCGCTGGGCCACGAGGAGATCGACGGTCGCGGCGATCTCGTGATCGGCGAGGCCGAGGTGGCGCAGGACGCTGAGGGTGCCCGCCGCGTCGCGCGCGTGCAGCGTGCTGAGAAAGATGTGGCCGCTGTCCGCGGCGTCCAGGGCGGCGCGGGCGGAGGCGGCGTCGCGCATTTCGCCCAGCACCAGCACATCCGGGTCGAGCCGCAGCAGGCCCTTCACGCCTTCGGCATAGGTGAGGCCCTGGCGCTCGTTGACCTGGATTTGGGTCACGCCGTCGATCACGTATTCCACAGGGTCTTCGATGCTCACGATCGCGCGGCCCGCGCGTTCGAGTTCGCGCACGAGGGCGTAAAGCGTGGTCGTCTTCCCCGATCCGGTCGGACCGCTGATGAGCATCATCCCCCGCACGTCGGGGAGCGCGCGCGTGAGCGCCTCGAAGTCCACTGCACTGAGCCCGAGCTGATCCAGCGGTGGCCGCGTGAGCGCGTGCGGGAGCAGGCGCAACGCGAGCTTTTCCCCGCGCACGCCAGGGCCGGTGGCGACGCGCACGGAGACTTCGCCGTCCGCGAGCGGCAGCGCGGCACGTCCATCCTGCGGGCGCAACGCGAAGGACGGATCGAGGTCGGCGCGGCTCTTGAAGGAGCGCAGCAGATGCAGCCCCGGCTCCGGCGGCAGCAGCAACGTATCCACGAGCGTGCCGTCGATGCGGAAGCGCACTTCGTATCCCCCGGCCACGGGATCGAGGTGAATGTCGGACGCATTCTCGCGCCAGGCGTCTTCGAGCAAGGCGGTGGCCAGCGCCAGCATCCGCACGGGTTCCTCGCCCGCCGGCTGCGCGAGCGCTTCGCCGAGCAGCCGGGCGCGCGCCGGCTGGCGGAGCCGGCGCGGGCCTTTGGCATTGGAGGGCTGCGGGTTCATGGAAGCCGGTTCACTTGGCCTTGGGCAGCGTCACGACCACCATGCCCTCCTTTTTCTCGACCTTCATTTTGTCGCCCTGAACCGGGCCGGGCAGCGCGAGGATCTGGGAATAGGCCGCCTTGCGCGTGCTATGCAAGGCTCCCGCCTCGCCTTCCTTCTTCGTGGTTTGCTCCTCCTTCGCCTCGATCTTCAACGTCCGGTCTTCCACGGTGACGTTAATGTTCTGCACGTTCCGATCCGGCAGATAGGCGCGGACCACATAGTTATCGCCTTCCTCCTTGAGATCGACGGACGATCCGAAGCGGGGCTCGTCGAAGAAGCCCTTGTGTTCAGGCGCGGTGCGGAACTCGCGGAACGCATCCTCGAAGACGCGGTCCATGTCGCGGCGCATCTTATCCATGCGCGCGAAAATATCGCGGTCCCAATCCGAGAACGGCAGCAGCGCCGGGTCGGGGAGCGTGAGCGAAGGCTTGCCGTCGGCGGCCACCGATGAACTCTTCGGCACGGTCACGACGATCATGCTGTCTTTCTGCTTGCGCTCGATCTTCGGCTCCGCGCCGGAAGTGACACCCGCGAGCGCGACGGTCTGCTCGTAACGTCCGGCTTTGTCACCAGCCGGCGCCACGATCCGCACGGTATCGCCCTCCAGCTTGATCTCCACCTTCTCCAGGTCACGGTCAGGCAGATTCAGCCGCAGCGTGTAGCTATCCTTGTCTTCACGCAGATCGACCGATGCCGTCGCCACGGACTTCCCCTTGTCATCGCCACGAAGGCTCTTCCAAGTGTCCCGGAACCTATCCGACATCTTATCCTGCCACTGATCCATTTTCTCGATGAAGCCTTTGTCATCCTTCTTTGCCTCGCCCGCAGCGATTGCCGACGATGGCGATGCCATCATGAAACTCGCGCTCAATGCCAGCCCTGCGGCGAGCAAACCAGCGCGGCGAGTGTTAGTGTTTGTTTTCATTGTCTGTTACTCCTTTGGTTTCGTTTAGTGTTTGTTTGAAAAGGCGGACCCGAGCCGGCGGGATGCCCCGCCAGCTCAGGCACCTGCGGTCTAGGGTTTCGCCTCTTTCTTCTCCATCGGCGCAGTCTCGTGCGCCTGGCCGCTCTCCCGCTTGAACCAGCTCGTGGCCTTGTCCCACATGCCGCGGATCCTCTCCGCGACGCCGGGCTTCTCGATCTCGCCGGAGATCTTCTCGATCTCCTTTTCGAGGTCGGCTGCCGGCTTGGCTTGGCTCGTCCCGACCAGCCCGCGATAGGCTTCCAGGCGCAGCTTCGCCAGTTGCAGGTTCGCCTTGGCACCGTCGTATTTCTTCTCCTGCACCATGCGTTCGGCGAGCCGCAGCGCGTGCTGCACTTCGACGAGCGGATTGTCCTCCTTGTGCGCGCTGAAGCGGATGCCGACATTCTGCGCGAGCGCGAGTTGCGCGGCAGCATCCTCGGGTTTGTCGAGCAGTTGGGCGGCGCGCGCCAGCTTGCGCTCGATGTAGCTGAGGTCGGCGAGCATGGCCGTGTGGATCACGTCCGCGTCAGCGAGCTTCAGCCCCTTCAGCGCGGCTTGGTCCTTTTTCGCCTCCACGAGCGGCTCGACCACTTCGACAGCGATGGAGCCGGCGAAGATCGGGATTTGATCATCCTGCACTTTCTGCACGTCGCGATACACCTCCTGGCCCTGCGCGTCCTTCACGATGGTCGTTACCGTCGTCGTCGGCAGGAGCTTGCGGACGATGCCCGCGAGCGACTGCGCCTTCTCGATCTCAGGCTTGGCGCCATCGCCCCTGCCATCGAGGCAGTGGAGCGTTGCGGCATTGAGATGCATGAGCATCTGCGAACTGAGCAGCGATGCCTGATGCAGATCGTCCGCCGAAAGCCCGCCTTCACTCTGCCGTTCGACGGTCGTTTTGTAGTTCTTCCCGCTGCCATAGGTGCCGGTCGTTGGGCTGTTAACCTGCTCTCCCGCCTGCAAGGTAGCCGGGCCAGACAAAGCAAGACCAGCCATGCACAGCGCCAGCGCCGCGGAGCGGACAATGGATTTCGTTGGCTGTAGTTTCATAGGTCAGTTTTGGTGGTTGTTTGGTTGCGGTTAGTGGCGGGGAGCCGGGCGGCTGCCGTGGGCGCCGCCCGCCGCTGCCGCGCCGATGTTAGTTCACCTTCACTTCGATCTGCTTTGGCCGGGTCGCTTCGCTCTTGGCCACATGGACCTTGAGGATGCCGTCCTTGAACTCCGCGTTCACCTTCGCCGGGTCGCCGTTTTCCGGCAGGGCGAAGCTGCGCGCGAAGCTGCCATAGGAGCGTTCGACGCGATGCCACTTCTTGTTCTTCTCCTCCTTCTCGAACTTGCGCTCCCCCGTGACGGTGAGCACCCCGTTCTCCATTGTGAACTTCACGTCCTCCTTCTTCACCTCCGGCAATTCGGCGGTGATGACGTATTCCTTTTCATCCTCGGCGATGTCCACCAGCGGCATCCATTCGGCCAGCCCCAGCGACTCCTGGCCATTGCCGCGGCGAGCCGAGGCGGGGTTGAACGCGCTCAGAATGCGGCTCTGGAAGTCCTCCAGTTCCCGCAAGGGATTCCAACGAGTCAGTGCGTTAGTCATAGTTTTGTCTTTCTAACGGCGGATACAGTTAGTTGACCCAGCCGGCCCGGCGATCCGCCGTTACTTACCAGTCCGACTGGCAGGCGCTTTATTGAACTCCCGACTCATCTGAGGCGGAGTCAGCGCCCGATTTCCCCCTCATCAAAATCTGTGCCAGCCGGGAAACCCGGTGGCGCTTCCCTGTGATCTGCCACATTACCGGAGTGAATGAGAAAAGCTGGCACACGCGGACGGTTTCCACTGGGCAAAGTTGGCGCTCGGATTCCGCGGAAGCGCTCAGGGAGATAGCGAGGCGGGCGCACGTTTCCGTGGCGAATAGTCGCCGCCCCTGTTTCGAGCTGCCGTGACCAGGTGGACCCATGCAAAGGCGCGAATGGCTTTGCACGGGCCGGGGGGGTGCGGCTTTACTGCCCGCCCTCGCGCCGCATGTTCGCCTCGTTTCTCACCACGATTCTTTTTTCGCTGTCGGTGGTCTTCGCCGCGCGGACAGCGCGGATGCTGGGCGGCCCGGCTGCGAATCTGGCGCGCATCAGCCTGGCCACGGTGCTGCTGGCTGGGTGGGCGCACACCTTCGGCGCGGGGCTGCGCGGGGAGTCGCTGCCGTGGTTTTTTCTGAGCGGCGTGATCGGCTTCGGGCTGGGGGACATGGCGCTCTTTGGCGCGCTGCCGCGGATCGGGCCCCGGCTTTCGATCCTCCTGACCCAATGTCTCGCCGCGCCCATCGCGGCGATGGCGGAATGGGCGTGGCTCGGGACGACGCTGCGGCCGGTCGATCTCGGCTGTGCGGCTGTGATTCTGGCCGGCGTGGCCGTGGCGCTCGCGCCGGATCGCGGGCTGGAGGTGGACCGGCGGACATTCTGGATCGGCGCGCTCTTCGGCGTCGGGTCGGCGCTGGGGCAGGCGCTCGGAGCGGTCGTGAGCCGGAAGGCGAACGATGTCGCAGCGCTGGCGAATCTCCCAATCGACGGCGGGACCGCAGCGTATCAGCGCGCGATCGGCGGGGTGCTGCTGACGGCGCTGGCTTTCTGGCTGATGCGAAAGTCGCGCGCCGCAGCCGATGCCGCACGCCCGCCGGGGCGCTGGCGGGCGGCGTGGCCGTTCGTAGTGGCGAATGCACTCGCGGGACCGGCCATCGGCGTGGGCTGCTACCAGTGGGCGCTGCGGACGACGCCGAGCGGGATCGTGCTCCCTATCATCGCCACGTCCCCGCTCATTACGATCGTGCTCTCCTTTTTCCTCGATGGCCTCCGCCCGACGCGGCGCGCGGTGCTGGGCGGGCTCGTGGCAGTGGGCGGAGCGGTGGCGCTGAAGCTGGTGCAGTCTGGAAATTGACTTGTAAATTCTCGAGGCGAGGCGCGTCATTTCCGGCCTATGAAAACACTCCTCAGAAAACTGTGCGGTTCCCTCGCGATTCTGGCCCTCGCTTCCACGGCGCTCGCCGCCACGGGCTGGGACGACAACTACGACAAGGCGCTCGCGCAGGCGAAGACCGAGAAGAAGATGGTGCTCCTCGATTTCACCGGCTCGGACTGGTGCGGCTGGTGCATCAAGCTGGACAAGGAGGTTTTCTCAAAGCCTGAGTTCAAGAGCTACGCCAAGGAGAACCTGGTGCTCGTCGAGGTGGATTTCCCGAATGCCAAGCGGCAGACCAAGAAGCTCAAGGAGCAGAATGAGAAGCTGAAGCAGGAGCACGGCATCAAGGGCTACCCGACGATCATCGTGCTGAACTCCGAAGGGAAAAAGGTGGGTCAGCTCGGCTACATGGAAGGCGGGCCAAAGCCCTTTACGGCGAAGCTCGATGAGCTGAAGGGCAAGTAAGACCGCGATCTCCGGCAGAATTCCGAGGCGGCTCCGCGCAGGCGGCGCCGCCTCGCTGCGTTTCGCCGCCTGCCGGCAGGTCGCAGATTTTCTTGAACAATCCCGGCCCGCACGGCGTCTGTTTGAGCCTATGAAAACACTCCTCGCAAAACTCACCGGATTCCTCGCGGTGCTCGCCCTCACCTCCACGCTCGCCATCGCCAAGGACGGCTGGTCGGAGGACTACGAAAAATCTCTCGCTCAGGCGAAGGCCGACAAGAAACTCGTGCTGATGGACTTCACCGGCTCGGACTGGTGCGGCTGGTGCATCAAGCTCGACAAGGAGGTTTTCTCGCAGGCGGAGTTCACGGACTACGCAAAGAGCAATCTCGTCCTCGTGGAGCTCGATTATCCGCGGAGCAAGGAACAGACGAAGGAGATCAAGGCGCAGAACGCGAAGCTGCAGAAGGAATTCAAGATCCAAGGCTACCCGACGATCATCGTGCTGAACTCCGAGGGGAAAAAGGTCGGTGAACTCGGCTACCAGCCCGGCGGTCCGAAGGCGTTCATCGCCGAGCTGGAGAAGCTGAAGGGCAAGTAAGCCCGCGGATTTCCGCGGTCATTTTCGAGGCGGCTCTGCGAAAGCGGGGCCGCCTCGCTTTTTTCCAATTTCGGACGCGCGGGAGCGCGTCCCTCCGGGTCATACCATCTCTCGGAAATAAGGAGACGCGCGGACGTGGGCGAGGCAGATCTTGGGTAGGGTGGGCATCCTGCCCGCCGTGTTCTGCGTCTCGCGGAAGACTCCGGACGTCATTGCGCGCGGCAATGCCTCTCGACGCCCGATGGGTTGCGCGAGACGCCCAACCCGGCGGGCAGGATGCCCACCCTACCCAAAAACTCGCGCCTCCACGCGACGATGGTCTCCTTAATTCCGCAAGATGGCATCAGTAGCTCTTCGCCCAGACCACGCGCCGCTTGCTGGGCTCGCCGGTGAGGATGCACTTCCCGTCTTCCTCGGGGCCATTGAACGGGATGCAGCGAATCGTGACCTTCAGGTCGTCCTTGATCTTCTCCTCGACCTCGCGCGAGCCGTTCCAGTGCGCGAGGGCAAAGCCGCCGTGGATCTCCGGCTTGCCGGGATTCTTCGCGGTGAAGAAGGCGTAGAAGTCCTCCTTCGTGTCGATCTTCACGGTGTTCGCCTCGCGGTAGGCGGTGGCTTTCGCCAAAAGGCCGGCCTGCATTTCCTCCAGAATCGCGGCGGCCTGGCCGACGAATTCCGCGTTCGGGACAAACGCCTTCTCCTTCGGCCCACGGTCGCGGCGCGCGACGGCGACGCTGCCTTTTTCCAAATCGCGCGGGCCAAGCTCGACGCGGATCGGCACGCCTTTCTTGATCCACTCCCACGTCTTTGTCCCGCCGCCGATGTCGCGCTTGTCCACCTCGACGGTGATCTTTTCCCCAAAAGCAGTCTGCCTCCGCAGCTCGTCGGCGAGCTGCTCGGCGGCAGCGAGCACGGCGTCGCGGGTCTCCGGCTTGGGCGTGACGGGCACGACGACGATCTGCGCGGGCGCGATGCGCGGCGGGAGGACGAGGCCGTCGTCGTCCGAGTGGGCCATGATGAGCGTGCCGATGAGCCGCGTGCTGACGCCCCAGCTCGTGGTCCACGCGAACTCCTCCTTGCCCTCGCGCGACTGGAACTTGATGCCGCTGGCGTGCGCGAAATTCTGCCCGAGGAAGTGCGACGTGCCGGCCTGGATGGCCTTGCGATCCTGCACCATGGCCTCGATGCACAGCGTCTTCACCGCGCCGGGAAAGCGCTCGCTCTCGCTCTTCTCGCCGGTGAAAACGGGCAGCGCCAGCCAGTCGCGCGCAAAGGTTTCATACACGCCGAGGATGAGGTCGGTTTCCGCCAGCGCCTGCCCCGCGCTCTCGTGCGCGGTGTGGCCCTCCTGCCACAGAAACTCCGCGGTGCGCAGAAAAAGGCGCGGGCGCATTTCCCAGCGGACCACGTTCGCCCACTGGTTGATGAGGATCGGCAGGTCGCGCCAGCTCTGCACCCACTTCGCGTAGCTCGCGCCGATGATCGTCTCGCTCGTGGGCCGCACGACGAGCGGTTCCGTGAGCTGCGCGCCCGGTGCGGGGCGCAGGCCACCTTGGCCGTCGGATTCCAGCCGGTGATGCGTCACCACCGCGCACTCCTTGGCGAAGCCCTCGACGTGCTTCGCTTCCTTGGCGAGATAGCTCAGCGGGATGAAGAGCGGGAAATACGCGTTCTTGTGGCCCGTCGCCTTGAACATCGCGTCCAGCGCGCGCTGCATGTTTTCCCAGATGCCATAGCCCCACGGCTTGATGACCATGCATCCGCGCACGTCGCTGTTCTCGGCGAGATCCGCGGCTTTCACCACCTGCTGATACCACTCCGGGAAATCCTGGTCGCGGGTGGGGTTGATGGCGGTCTTCTCTTGCTGGGGCTGGCTCATGGTCGTGGAAAAAGGGACGCGGAACCTATGAAGTGGCGACGCAGGACGCAAGCGCAGCTACGGGGCATCTAGCTGCCATCGGGGAACTCGCAAGGGCGGCGGCGCTTTGAAAGCCGCGGGTTTTCCGGCGCGCAGCAGCGCGAATTGTTCGGCGAGCCAGCGCTTGAGTTCCTCGCGTTTCGCGGCGCGCTCCTTCGGTGGCGCGACTTTTTCGTAAGTCCACCCGTCGCTGCGCCAGTCCGCGATCCAGCCGGCGACGCGATCACCGCGCACTTGCTTTCGCTCTACGCGCTTCCCCTGCCATTCGCCGCTGTACGTCCCGTCGTCTGCCGGGTCGTCGAGCGCGGCGGTGAGAAAATCGAGCACTTCCTTGCGCCCGGTCAGTGCGAGATGATGCAGGATCTCACCGGCGCTGAAGCTGCCGCGAAAATCCTTCTTTTTCAAAATGCCGCACGCCAGCGCCAGTGACACCTCATCTTTGCGCGCAATCAGCGGTTCAATGGCGAGAGGGTAGCGGTTGTCGCCCGAGTCCTTCGTGAGCAGCGCTTTCAATTCCGCGAAGCCTTCGTCCTTCTCACCATCACGAAGGAGTGCGAGCGCAGCCCAAAAACGCACTCCCTCGCTGGTGCTCCTGATCCACTGACGCGCCGTGCCCACCGCTTCGCGATCTCCGGCCCGATAGACCATCTCGGCTATGTCATCCTGGCTGTCAGGAAAAGCCGCTGCGCGCTCGATCAGCACAGTCGCGACACCTGCGAGTTTTTCCCGCACGGCCTCGGCAGCGGCGCGGGAAAACTCGCGCCATTCCTTAGTCTCGCGCAGCGTCGCGAGCAGCAGGTTCGTGCGCGATTTCGCGGCATTGGCACTGCACCAGGCGAGGACGCTTTCGAGATGCCGCCGGCGTCCGGCCTCGTCGAGCGACTGGTATTTTTTCAGCTCCGCGATGTCGCGCTTGGCGACGTCATTGACGATCTCCGCGGCCAGCCAGTTCACCTGATGCAGCGTGCGGGCCGGATGGAAGTCGCGCCAATAACTGAAGGTCGGGAGGAAATTCTCGTCGGCCAGCGACGGCACGAGCACCGGCAGCTCAGCCACCGTCAGCTTCATCGTGCGCAATTCGACGAACGGGTTGATGACCTTCGCGCGTCCAGCCACCCCGCCATCCGCGGACTGTGGATCCTCATAATTCACGCCACCGGGCTGCGACCACTGGAAGCAGTTCAGCAACCGCAGCCGCGCGGCCAGATACTTCGCCTGCTCCGCACGCGGCAAGGTCTCGCGGAGCGTGTTCCACTCTTCCGGTGTTGGGAGTTTGAAAGTCTTGAAGTCGTCGGCACGGGCTCGGAGTTGCGCGGCGAGTATTTTGGCGCGGTCCTGGTACTGGTAACCGTCGAAGACCGGCTGGCTGAGATGGTCGGCCAGCGCAATGCCGCGGGCGTAGTCGCGGTTGGAGAATGCGCCAAGCATTTCCTGGTGACAGCGGTGACCGAGCTGATCGCGCAGAATCCTTGTCAGCCAGCGGTCGTCCTGCATCGCATTGAGGCACGGGAAAAGAACCGCTGCGGCAGCTTCGCGCTCACTGCGCTCGAAGCACCATGCCGCGACCAAACCGGCGGGCGTGCTGATGGCGGACGGCTCAAACTGCGCGGTCAGCCCGCCCCGCGGCGACAACCTTTCGCGCGCCGCCTCGCGGGACGACTGCAGTCTCGCGATTTCATGCGCGACATCGGCGAGTTTTCGCGCCGCGCGTTTGGTCTGTGCATTCGGCAGCGAGGCTGTGTCGCCAAACCACGTCAGCACTTCGCTGGTGTCGCCTTTTTCCGTGAGAAGCCAGCCGGAATAGTGCTCCGTCCACGGCTTGCCGTTCCGAGTGTTGCGCGGGTCGGTGTGCTCGAAATCGAACCACTCCGCAGTTGCGGGCACTTTCACCGGAACCATCCGGCGAATCGCGTCGAGCTGCGCGATGAGCCACGGGCTGAACGCATCCGCAGGCTTGAAATCCGGCACGTCGCGGATGCCGAGCATGGGCGCCGTCTTTCGCGCCGCGGCACGCACGCCGTCCCGATAGTGGCCGCACAGTTCGCGAATCCGCGGCCCGAGCGCGGCGAGTTTGCGACGCGCGGCTTCTTCGATCGCCGCCACGGCGAGAGCCGCATTCGGATGCGGCTGCGCGACCAAGTCGGCGAGCACTTTCTCCATCCGCGGCGAATCAATTCGCGGCAGCACTTTCGCCGCAGCCGCCGGGCCTTCGGGGAGTTCATCGTGCTCGCTGAGCCAGAGCACCGCATCGAGCGCCGCCTCGCCGCGCGCCTTTTCACCAAAGGCTTCGGCGAGCTTCTTGTGAAAATCGCGCGCGGGAGATTCAGACCCGCCGCCCCAAAACGGAAGCCGCTGCCACTCGGCGCGCCCATTCGATTCGTCGGCGAAGCTCTGCCGAAACAGCGCCAGCAAATACCGGCCCGCGGACTCGCGCTTTGCGGCATCGCCGTCGGCCAGGTCGTCCAGCTCTTTTGAAAAAGGCGGCTCGGTCTTCCCGCTTTCGTAAAGGACCGCGAGGTCGCGAAACGCGCGTGCGCCCTCGGCCCCGGCGGATTCGGGCTGCACCTCCGCGCGCACCACTCGCGCTACAAACAGCAAGCTGACGATCACCAGCCACCGCGTTGAAAACAATTTCGCCCTCATCGTCGTGCAATGTCAGCTCGGCGCCGGTTGGCAGACGAGCCACTCTTCGCGCAGCCCGAGACGCTCGACGTTGGCTTCCACACGACCATGTAGGGGACGCCTGTTCGGTTCAGCGGAGCCGCAAAGATTGTCGAGAGATCAAACTCCGGCATTGAGCGTCCAGCGCCGCAGCGCCTCGTCCAGTTCTTCGTCCCGCCACGCCGGATGCTGCTGATGTAACGCGGCGCGGCGCATTCGCCGGGCAGATTTCAGCAGGGCCATGCCCACGGCGAGCCGGCGGTCGAGACTCATCGCGCGGATCGCGCGGATCTGCTCGGGATGAAGATCGTCACTCATAGCGTCACGAGGAACTTAGCAAAGAACTCCACGCCTTTCTCCAAATCCTCGACCGCGATGAACTCGTCCTTCGTATGCGCCTGGGCGATGCTGCCGGGGCCGAGGGCGACGGCGGGCATGCCGCGCTCGGCGAAAAAGCAGGCGTCGCAAAACCACGGGGCGCCGACGGGTTTCGCGCCGCATTCGCCGAGCTTCGCGATGAGCGGGTGAGCGGGGTCGGTGTAGAGCGGCGGCGCGGGGGAAATGCGGAGGTCGAGATCCGGGCAGACGGCGCGGAGACGGGCGGCGAGGCTTTCGGCAAAGCCGGGGGTGAACTGCGCTGGCACAAAGCGCATGTCCACGCTGGCCTCGCAGGCGTCCGGGATGATGTTCGTCTTCGATCCGCCGCGGATGGTGCCGATGCTGATCGTCGGCGAGCCGAGCACGGGATCGTGGATGGCGGCGAATTCGCGGGCGAGATCGCCGCGCAGGAAATCGAGCACGTCCATCATCTTGGCGATGGCGTTTTCGCCCAGCTCGGGGCGCGAGGCGTGTCCGGCTTTGCCGGTGGTGCGGAGCTGGAGAAAACCGCTGCCTTTGTGCGTGTGGACGACATCGAGCCCGGTCGGCTCGGCGGCGATGACAAAGTCGAACGTCTCCTCGCGGGCGAGCGCCTTCGACCCGTGCTGACCGGCCTCCTCGCCGGCGAGCCCGGCGAACCAGATCTCGTGGCCGAGCGACGGAATCCGTTCGCGCATCTCCCGGATCGCCCAGAGCATCGCAGTCATCGGCCCTTTGGTGTCGCTCGCGCCGCGGCCCCAGATCTTGCCGTCGCGCAACTCGGCGGCGAAGGGATCGATCGTCATGCCGAGCACGCTCACGGTGTCGGTGTGCGGGGCGAAAAGGACACGCGGCTTTCCCGCGCGGTCGCTCGGGAAACGCGCGACGACATTTGGCCGGTCCGGCAGCACCTCGCGCAGCTCCACGTGCGCGCCGAGCCCGCGCAAATACCCAGCCAGCCACGCCGCCATGCGCGCCTCGCCGGTGCCGTCCGTGCCGGGATCGCCCTCCGGGTTCACGCTCGGGATGCGGACCAGCGCCTGGAGGAGTTCGACGGCGTTTTGCGGCTCGGTCATGAGGGGTCGAAAATCGCAGGTCCGACGCGCAAGACGAGCGCCTTTTTCCCGCGCAGCGGAGAGCAGAAATCCGCTTGCCTCGCCCCGGCGCGCGGTCAGTCTGGCGACCCTCACTTCATCCCTATGAAAAAACTCCGCATCCTCACCCTCGCCACACTTGCCGCCGGTCTCACCGTCTTCGCCCCGCTGCCGGGGCGCGCGCAGGAGCCGGAAAAACTGAACATGCCGGGCGCAATCACCGGCGGAATGGACATCGAGTTTCGCACCCGCAAAAACCTCGATGACAAGGGCAAGCCGCAGAAGGGCGTGACCGACCAGTATGTGCTCTCGCTACAGGTGGCGCAGACCACGGAATTCAAAGGCTCGATCCAGCGGCAGCCGGCCGTGGGCGGCATCCTCGGCTCGGGTCAAAAGGCGCAGCTCACCTACTCGATCGATCTCTCGGTGCTGAACCCGGCGAACCTTTCGCAAAAGCGCGCGGTGGGTAAGTGGGTGGGCACGGTGCCCGTGGCGGCGAATGGCGAATACAATGAAGAGGGCCTCGCGGACAGCCAGCAGCGCATCGCGGTGGATGCCATCGGCAAGGCGCCGGCATTTGTCGATAAGTTCGGCGGCAAGCTCATCGGCAAAGGCAAGAAGGCGGCGAGCGCGACGACCTATTTGCGCCAGCTCGCGGGCAAGCAGGTCAAGGTGGAGGTCAAGAACAGCGACCCGATGCGCTTTGAATCGCTCGCGCTGGCGATGGGTCCGGCGCAGACCTATCCGCGCACGGTGGTGAATGGGAACCTCGACTACGACTACGAGACGGGTAACTACTACACAAACGGCATCCGCTTTCTCTACCAGCAGAACGCCAAGGAAGTGGAGGACGTGGTGACTGGCTCGATCAAGTGGGTGGAGGACGCGAACCGCGCGAGCAACGGCAAGGGCCAGTATGAATTCAACCTGCGCTGGAACGAGGCGAAGAACAC
>JANOBH010000193.1:0-4349 GCA_031411535.1 Chthoniobacter sp.
CAACGCGCACGACCCGCACAAGCTCCCCATCGTCCTCGCCGGCCGCGGCGGCGGGACCATCGCCACGGGCCGGCATCTCGCCTACGAGAAAAACTCCCCGCTCACGAATCTCTACGTCTCCATGCTCAAGCGCATGGGCACGCCCGTGGAAAAATTCTCCGACAGCACCGGCGAACTCACCGGTTTGGACGACGCGAATTTCAAGGGCGTCGAGAACGCGTAGGCGGCTCTTCCCAGAGCCGCATCTGCGGGGAGCGAGACTGGGAAGTCCCGCCTACGTTCTCTCGTTCCCAAGCTCCAGCCAGTGGTGTTCGGCATTGGATTTGCCGTGGGTGCTGCGACCCGACCACATGCCACGACGCTACGGCGACGCATTCAGCATCTGCCGCGGGAAGCCGCTGAGCTGGATGAGCGCGCGGATCGGGGCGCGCTCCGCTTCGTCCAGCGTGCCGTCGCCATTTTTGTCGAAACCTTTCAACAGCGCCGCGACCGGCGCGAGTTTCTTGCCGAGGTTTTCCGGCAGCTCGAGCTGGCGATGGGCGGCGTCGATCATCACGTCCGCGATGTGCTCGGTCAGCGCGGCGCGCAGGACTTCGAGGTCCTCGTTTCTCCGCGGCACCACGCCCACGGTCACGCTCCCCATTTCATCCACCGAGGCGACGCCCCAGCGGACGGGCACCGGCGGGTTGCTCGGGTTGCGCACGTTCTCGGCGGAGTTGTCCCAGACGACCTCGGTGTCGAGCCGCGTGCCTTTGGGCAGCGCGATGCGTTCGCGGTAGGCGTACTGTTCCTGCCATGCGAAATCCCAGTCCGTGACCTTGAGCAGCGTCTGCACGCTGCCGTCGGGCCGCGTGGCAGTCATCGTCATACGCTTGCCGAGATAGTGCGCGTGCGCGCCGACGGCGAAGGCGTCGCAGTCAATCGGCAGCGTGAAGGAATCGCGCAGCGTGTAGTTCTTCTCGCCGGGCGGAATCTGGATGCCGTTCAGGATGCCAAACTGCGGCGGAAGCTGGATGGTCGTGTAAGTGCGCGCCGGCGGTTCCTTCGAAAAGCGCAGGCCCACGGATGTGGCCTCCTGCATCGCCTTGCCCTTTGGCGAAAGGTGCGTCTGCAGCACGAGGTTCGCGCCTTTTGGAAAACGCCACGCGAGATCCGGCGGCAGCACGAGCGGCCCCGCGCCGGGCGCCCAGCCGGCCACATAGGTCAGGCCCACGCTGACAAAGCCGTTGTAGCCGGGCCGCGGGTCGCGCGCATCGCGTTTCGTGGCGGAGCCGTCGGTATCGAGAAAGATGAGGACGTGATGCACCACCGACGCCGCGCTCGGCCGCAGCTCGATGGCGCTGATCCATTTGTCCTCCGCGAAGTTCAGCGGCAGCACGAAATTGCGGTACGTGTCGCGGCCCTCCGCCGGGATCTCGTACGCCTCCGGCATCTTCAGCTCCAGGTCCGGCGTCCCCATCGCCCAGCCCTCGGCAAACTTCGGCGCGGGCGGCAGCTTCGCCGCATCGCCCTCGGCAGCGCCCGAGCGGTGCCACTCCGCGAGCAGCGCGATCTGCCGCCCGTCGAGGCTGCGGTTGTTGTGGAAAGCGGGGTTGTCCTTGTCCGCATGCCACGGCGGCATCGTGTGCTCGCCGGTGATCTCCGCGATCTGCTTCGCCCGCTTTTTCGCGTCCGCGTAGCTCAGCAGCGAAAAAGGCGCGATCTCACCGGGGCGATGGCAGCCCGCGCATTTCGCGAAAAGGATCGGCGCGATGTGCTCGGTGAAAGTGACGCGCTCCGGCAGCGCCTCGGCAGCAGAGCATGCGGTGGCGAGCAGGAGCAGGACGGAGGGGATTCTCATAGTGGCGCAGACGTTTCGGGAGGCGCGGACGTTTCAGCAGTTTCCCGCCGCTGGCAACCGATCGCTTCCGCGAAGCTCGCGCGCACCACCCGCAATTCCTACCGCTTCACCTCGTAGTAGTACGCGCGGTAGGTGCCATCGATGGTGAAGCTGCCGTCCGCCGCGACCGGCACGGACTTGCCCGCCATCGGCACGCCGTAGTGATCGCACGGCGTGACGCTCACGGGTTTTGCGCCCGCGAATTTCAGCACCGCCTGCACAGGCTCCAGCAGCAGCGGCGCGGTACCGGTGGCTTCAAGCGCGTTGCCCGCGGCGTTGTAGCGCGTGCCGCTCTGCTTGTCCTGCGCCAGGGCGGTGATGAGGATGCGACGCGATTGCGCGAGCGGGAGATTGTCGAGCGGAGTGAAGATGGTGCTGACGAACGGCGTCTTGAAAGTCGCGCTCACGCCGGGCAGCCCGAAGGTGCCGCCGCCGGTCTTGCCGATCACGCCCTGCGTCTTCGGCGAACGGATCGTGATGACCTCGCGCCCGTAATCCCACAGCAGCTCGCCGGTCGCGGAGGTGATGACCTTGTTCGCCTCGTTCCAGTATTTCGCGAAGTCCACGCTCTCACTTTTCCCGCCATCGAATCCAACCGTCACGCGCCCGATGGCGAACGCCTCGGCGGGCGTGCCGCCTGCGTTCACGAGCGTCTTGATGTCGTAGCCGCCTTTCGTGAAGTCCTGCTTGAGCGCGTCGAGCCCGGTGAAAAGGTCCGCTTTCACCAGACGCCGCGCGGCAACGATGGGCGACTCCGCGATGTGGCCCGCGTAGAGCGCGAAGGCGAGCGCCGGAAACTGCCCGATGTAGGCGGGCGTGTCCGTGGCGTAGCTCGACATGCCGGGCCAGCCGTCGCCGAGCCGCGTGCCGCTCTGGATGAAGTGGAATGACGCATCCCAGCCGTTCAACCCCATCGCGTAGAAAGCCATGATCGGCGCGCATTCCGTCTTCCACTGGTTCGGCGCGGACTGCGTCCACTCGGTCACGCAGAAGGGCTTTGTCTCCACCTGCTTCATGCCCACAGCGAAGATGCCGCCGCCCGGCGTGCGGAGGTGCGACTCATTGTTCACCTTGCCCTCGGTGATGCCGTGCCCGCCCGCGCCGCCGCCCGCGTAATTGTGCCGGTCGATCATGCCGCCGACGGTGTCCGTCCAGATGTTTGCGGGATCAGTCGCCGAGCCGCCGACCTGCCACGCGGTCGTCATCGTCACGGCTTTGAAACCGGTCGCGCGGATCGTCTTTTCGCACGCCTCGAACTCCGCGCGCTGCATCTCGGCGAGGAACTCGATCACGTCGCCCGCGCGCTTGTTCATGCCGGCGAACGGCCCGCGCGGTCCCTTGCCATCCAGCTCCCACGGCGACATCAGGCGCAGCTCCGGCGCGCTCACGCTGTCGCCTTCCTTCAGCGCGCCCCACGCGGTTTTCAGCGCGGCGTCGGTCTTGTATTTCGCCTTCACCCACGCGGCGAAGTTCTCGCGAAGCTGCTTCGCGTGGGCCGGCCATTTCTTCGGCTTGTCGCTCGCGAGTTCGCCGAGTGGGTTCCAGAAAAAGATCGAGTCCTCGTTTTGCATCTCCACCACCGCGAGCGCCGGATCGTCCGCGTAGCGCAGGCCGGTGTAGGGATTCTTGTGCGTGAGCAGCTCGGTCACGACCTTGTCCCGCAGCTCCCACAGCTTCGGCGCGCCGGTGATGACGCCGTAGGTGTCGCGCAGGTCGCCCTTGCCTTCGAGGTCGTCGAAAAACGGGTAGCCCGAGTCGCGCGCGATCATCCAGTGGTAGAAGATCGACCAGTCCGAATAGATGCCGTTTTTTTTCAGCTCCGCGAACCACCAGTCGTACTGATCCAGCTTCTTCGCGTCGATCTTCCCGCCTGTCTGCAACTCATCGAAAACCGCGTGCTGCCGCACCACATTGATGCCGAACTTGCGCAGATACTTCGCGCGCTGCGTGAGTTGCTCGCGCGTGTATTTGCCCGGCTCCACATTCGCGCCCACGCCCCACAGCTTCACCGGCGTGGTCGCCTTTTCAAAGCGCAGGTCTTTTCCCACCGCCCGCAAAACGCCAAACTGCCCCGCCGGCGCGGGCACCAGCCGCGACATGTCGGTGACGCTCGCGGGAGAAAACGTGTCGTCATCCGCGAGCAGCGGGAACCATTCGTCCGCGCCGCCCGCACCCGCTTTCACCGCCGTCGGTTTCGTCGCGCCGGCGGGAACGAACGGGTCGGTCGTCAGCACGAAGCAGTCGAGCCCGCCGCTGTTCGACGCGCCGCCTTCCCATCGAAACGCGATCGTGTGCTTCCCCTTCGAGAGCTGGAGCGCGCCGAGCTTCACCCACGCGATGAAGCGGTGATCCGGCTTGTTGTCGCTGGCGATATTCTGCTGCCCGCGCGCCTCTTTGAAATCCACCGCCGTCCACGCGCCGCCGTCGAGCTGCCATGACGGCTTCGACGCCACCGGATTCAGCCGCGCCC
>JANOBH010000194.1:0-13072 GCA_031411535.1 Chthoniobacter sp.
GGCGTGGCGTAGGGGCGGAAGGTTTCGAGGGTGCCTTCGTGCTCGTTGTAGAAGAGGGCGCGGTGGAGGCCGAGGTTGCTGGCTTTGGGGGACTCGATGAGGCTGGCGGAGTCGTTGCCGCTCATTTGGAAAACGACGCGCATTTCAAATTCGGTGAGCGCTTTCCGGTTCATGCAGCGGCTGACGTTGTTGAAGGTATCGATGCTGACGAGCAGGTGCAGGCCGTGGCTGCTGCCTTCGGTGATGATCTCGCCGAGCTGCGCGCCGGGGCTGGCGGGAGCGTCGCCGGAGGAGAAGCTGAAGTCGTCCTCGTTGCGGAGCTTTTTGAATTTGTGAAGGCCGACGATGAAGACGAAGACGGGTGGCGAGTCGGGGCCGTGCTCGCCGCTGACTCGGGCTTTCAGCTCGGTGGACAGGTTCGTCATCACGTCGGCGACTTCATTGATGTGCGCGACGGTGATGTCCTGCGGGCAGGCAGCGATGACGCGGGCGAGGAACTCGGCGTCGGGCGTGCCGGGGTTCGTGCTATTGAAAAGGACGAAGCGCGCCGAGCCGCGCGGGTACTGCGATGCGAGAGCGAGGAGCGAGAGGCCGAGCATGCTGAGCGCGGCCTCGTCGCGCTGGCCGACGATGAGGAGGTGGTTGCCGCTCTGGCGGTGGAAGACGACTTCGGTCGGGCCTTTGATCGAATTCGGAGCGCCGAGCCATGCGCGCGGGGAGACGGCGGGCGCGGTCGGCGGGGTTTCGCGCACGGCGCGGAGGAGGTCGTTTTCGCGGATGGCCGCGGGCGCATTTCCCTCGAAGACGATGGGGCTGGGAAAATGGCGGTGCCGCTGCTCGGAGAGCGCGGTAATCTTGTCGAGCCACTGGTCGCGCTCCTGGTCGGGGAGCCAGACGACTTGGAAAGGGCTGTTCCCCTCGACCGCGCCGGCGGCGTCGTTGTAGATGCCTTCGCCGGGGCGCGTGAGGAGGCGCGGCGCGGAGTTGCTGTCGTCCATGATGAGGTAGGCGTCGGCTTCGTTGCATTGCAGCGCGACGCGAATGACCATCTGCCCGAGTGTGGCGCGGGCCAGCGAATAGGCGCCGCCGAGCGTCTGCGAGCCGAGCAGGACGTGGATGCCAAAGGCGCGGCCCTGGCGGACGATGCGGTCGAAAAGGAGCGAGGCGGTCTGCGCGATGGTGTCGTCATCGACGAAGAATTCCTGGAACTCGTCGATGAGCAGGAGCGAGCGCGGCATCGGCTCGGTGCCGCCCGCGCGCTTGTAGCCGGCCACGTCCTGCACGCCGAGTTTGCGGAACATGTCGCCGCGGCGTTTCAGTTCGTCGTCCACGCGCTGGAGCACGCTGAGCGCAAACTCGCGGTCGGATTCGATGGCGATGACGCGGGCGTGCGGCAGGCGCTTTTCCGCGTAGCACTTGAACTCGACGCCCTTCTTGAAATCGATGAGGTAAAACTCGACCTGCTCCGGCGAGCAGCCGAGCGCGAGGTTCGTGATGATGACGTGAAAGAGCGTGGATTTTCCCGAGCCCGTTTTGCCCGCGAAAAGCGCGTGCTGCTTCGTCCCTTTTCCGATGGCGAGGTACTGGAGTTTCGTCGCGCCGGTGCGGCCGACGGCGACCTTGAGTTCGCTGGTTGTCTCGTGCGTCCACAGTTCATCGGGCTTGGGCGCGATCTGCTCGAAGGGCACTTCCACGCGGTTCGAGTCGATGCTGGCCTTGCCGATCTTGTGCGCGAGCGCGACGGCGAGGTCGGCGTCAGGCGGCGGATCGAAAACGAGCGCGGCACCGGCATCGGTCTGCGCTTTGCCGAGCGAGAAGGCGCCGTTTTCGCGCCGGATGCAGATGCTGCTTTTGCGCAGTTCGTCGGGTGAAAAGCCGTCCGGCATCGGCTGGCGCTGGTCCCAGTGGATGAGCGTGAAGATGCCGCAGCGCGGGCCGCTGAGCGCGATGCTCTGGAGGCGTTTCGCGGCGCTCTCGCTGAAGTTTCCGGGGAAGTCGGCGATGACGAGGAAGAGGTATTTCTCGGCGACGCTGCCGGCCTGTTCGTTGTACTCGGTGATCGTGCTGTACTCGTTGCGGAGATACATCTGGATGACCTTCTCGATGTGCTCGGCGAGCTCGGCGAGGCGCTCCTCGATCTGGTCGCGCTGCGTCCAGATGCGGCGGTTGATGAGCGCCTCCTCGTAGTCGGCGAGGTGCATGAGGCCCGCGAAATTCTGCCCGAGCCCGACTGGGTCGATGATGGTGAAGGCGATCTTGCCAGGCGGCGTCGTGGCGAGCAGGCGGAGGATGATGTTGTCGAGCGCGCCGATGACTGCCGGGCCGCCGGATTCCTGCGTCTCAAAAAGGAGCGAGCCGTGGTCGGGATACGTGAGCGCGAGCGGGATGGAGACCTGCGGCGGGCCGGGCAAAGCGAGACGCGGATCCTGCGGGTGGGCGTCTTTCGTGAGGTCCACGTCGAGCTGTGCGAATTTCGTGGCGGGCGTGAACTCGGCGGGCGGCGTCCACGTTTCCGCGAGCTGCGGAGTCCATGGCGGAAACTTCTCGTCCACCGCGGCGTGCATCGCGGCGAGGTCGCTGTAGAGCGGCGTGATGGCGCTCTGCCACTCGGCTTCGAGCTGCGCCCAGCGCGCGCTTTCGGCCGCGTCGAGCGCGGCGACCTCCGTCCCGTGCGCGGCGCTGATCGTCTGCTTTTGTTCCGCGCCCGCGATTTCGATCTTCTTCGTCCGTGCAGCGCCCTCGGTGGCGATTCGGGTGAGGCGGGGCCGGGAGTAGGTGGCGATTTTCTCAAACAGCCGAGGGACCTGCGTCTCGATCTTTTCCCGCGCCGCGACCTCAAACTCCGCCTCGACGGCGTCCGCGCGGCCCCACTGCTCGGCGATCACGGCCGATGTGGCTTCAAACTCGGCCTTGATCTCAGCGCTCTCTCCGGCGTGCCTGACGGCCGCGGCGGCCGCGCACGCGGCGTGGAGCCGGTCCGCCTCGGCGAGCGCGTGGGCGCAGGCGGTGGCGGATGGGCGCGAGGGGGCGAGGCCGAGAAAGTGCAGGATGCAGATCGTGGCGATCAGCACCGCAATGGCTCCGCCGGCGATGCCGAAAGTGGTGGCATTCGCGCCGAGGCCGAAGGCCAGGGCGAGGCCCGCGAAGGCGATGAATGGAATGAGCAGCGCTAGCGGCAGCGCGCTGAAAATGCGCGGTATCGCGAAGCGCCGGAAGGCGGCGAGGTGCTCATGCGCGGCGGCGAGCTGTGCCTGGAGATCGGCGAAATGCTGCTCCTGGTCGCCGCTGCCGTCCGCCGTGGCGCGAGGCCGGCGGAGCATCCGCTGGAAGGCGCTGTAGCCGCCGAAGGCCTTCTTCGCCGTGGAAGTCAGTTTGGTGAAAAGTGCGCGCTGCTCGGCGAGCCGGGCGTTGAATTCCGCGAGCGCCTTGCCCGCTGAGTCCTGATCCGCCGTCTGCTTCCGCTCGGCGCGGAATTGCCGCATCTGCAGGTCGCCCATCCACCGCTGCTTGGCCTCCTGCGCACGCTTCGGGAGATTGCGCAGGCCGGTCGTGCGCAGTCGCTGCACGCGCTCGCGGCGGCTTTCGTAGCGCGCCCGTGTGCTCTCCTGGGCGGTCTGCAAATGCTCCGCTGTCTCCGCGGTCTGCGCGGCCAGGCGGGCCTCGGCGTTCTCCGCAGCATCACGGTGCTTGCGCAGGGCCGCGCCGCGCTGGCGGCCGAGATCGCGCACGAGTGTCTCCTCTCTTTTCGCAAAGTCTGCGACGGTCCGCTTCAGCTCCGCGAGCAGCGCGAGCGCGCGGCTCACGCGCAGGTCCGTGCGGCTACTCACAGTCGTGCCTCACCTTCTTGAGCAGCGTGCTGATTTCCTCCATCACGCTCATCGCGCGGCCCACGTCGTTGGGCAGTTTTTCGAGATAGGTGCGGTCGAACTCGCGGCTCTTTACGTCGTGCCAGTGCGCCCTGGTTTCCTGCCAGCGCATGCTGAGTTCTTTCAATGCGCCGGACAGATTTCCGGCGCTGGCTTGGGTGCTCATAAGGTGGGCGTGGTGTCGGTGGGCGGGGCCGCCGCTTCCGGTGCCGGCCCTTCCGTGTAGGCGTCGAGCGTGCGCTGGGCCTGCACTAGGTAGGCGATGGCATCCGGCAGTTCGAAGTCGAGATACTGCCGCAGACCTTCCAGGCGCTTCAGCATCGGTGCGGAGGCGCTCTCGAAGTCGCGGTTCCAGCGCTTCACGTTGCGCAGTTTTTCCTCTCCCTCCGCGAGCGCGGCCTTGGCCTTGCGCACCGCGTTTTGCTGCAACACGAGGTTGTCGCGCAGGCCGGAGAGCTTGGCGCTGAGAAGCTCCTGCTCGGCCTGGCCCAGCGCCTTCTGCCGCTTCCGCACTTCGCCTTCCCAATGAAAACGCTGGTCGTGCTGGAGCCACATCCGCGTCCGCCGCACGTCGTCGCTTACGTCATCGATCGAGCGCCGCGCCTTTGTCAGAAAAATGATCAGGGCCGAGCGGAGCGACTCCAGCGCGTCGATCGACGTGACTCGGACCTGATTCGCCATGCCTCAGCGCTGGGAGAGGTAATCCTCGATCCGCTGCGCCTTTCGCAGCAGGTAAGGCGTGTGCTTTTCCGAGACCTCGACGAATTTTTTCAGCACTTTCATCGTGGTGAGGAACTCCTCGCCAAACTTGTCGCCCTCCTGATCCTGCCACGAGCTGCCGAGCGCGGCGAAGCGGGCCTGGAGCGAGCCGGCCTTGGCCTGCACGTCGTCGTTGAAGCGTTTCAGTTCCTGGGCGAAGCGGCGCACTTCGTCGGGATCCATGATTGCCTGGGCCATAGTTTTGTTCCGATTCGTGGGTTGAAATGACGGGCGGGCGGGGGAGGGGAAGCGCCGCAGGTGATACCGCACGCGCGGACGACGGCGCGAGCAAAAGTAACGCGCGCGCGCGACAATTCAATCCGGGCGCCGCCACGGTGGGGACGCGCCGCGATCAGTCCTTCGGCGCGCCTTTGCCCAGCTTGTATTCAAAGCTGTCCACGAGCGCGAGCCAGCTCGCCTCGATGATGTTGTCGCTCACGCCGACGGTGCCCCAGTGCTCGTCGCCGTCGGTCGAGTCGATGAGCACGCGGGTGCGGGCGGCGGTGCCGAGCTGGCCGTTGCTGATGCGGACTTTGAAGTCGTCGAGCTGGATCGAGTCGATGCCGGGATAGGACGGGCGGAGCGCCTTGCGGAGCGCAGCGTCGAGCGCGTTCACCGGGCCATCGCCCTCGGCCACGGTGTATTCGGGCTGGCCTTTGACGCGCAGCTTCACGGTCGCCTCGCACTTGTTCCAGTGCGCCTGGGCGGCGCGGCGGAAGGAGCAGTGATATTCATCGAGCTCGAAAAGCGGACGCTGCTGGCCGAGATGCCGGCGGATGAGCAGTTCGAACGACGCCTCCGCGGCCTCGAACTCGTAGCCTTCGCTTTCGAGCCGCTTCACCTCGGTCAGGATCGCCGCCACTTCCGGTGCTCCCTTCGCCAGTTTGAAGCCCAGCTTTTCCGCCTTCACGATGACGTTCGACTGCCCGGACATGTCCGAGATCGTGATGATGCGCTCATTTCCCACCAGCGCCGGATCGACGTGCTCGTAAGTGCGCGCGAGCTTTTGCACCGCATGCACATGCAGCCCGCCCTTGTGGGTGAAAGCGGCCGCGCCCACGTAAGGCGCGCGGATGTCGTGCGGCACATTTGCCAGCTCGTCCACGAAATGCGCGAGGTCGCGCAGCCCGGCGAGATCGAGCCCGAGTTCGTAGCCCATCTTGAGCTGGAGATTCGGCATGATGGTCGTGAGGTTGCAGTTTCCCACGCGCTCGCCGTAGCCATTGATCGTGCCCTGCACCTGCACCGCGCCGGCGCGCACGGCGGCCAGCGCATTGGCCACGCCCACGCCGCCGTCATTGTGCGTGTGGATGCCCACGGGCTGGCCGAGTTCGGCGATCACCTCGCGGGTCACCTGCTCGATGAACTCCGGCAGGTTTCCGCCGTTCGTTTCGCACAGGACGATGAGGTCCGCCCCGGCATCGCGCGCCGCTTTCACCGTCCGCAGCGAGTAGTCGCGGTCCTCGCGGTAGCTGTCGAAAAAATGCTCCGCATCGTAGAGCACCTCGCGCCCGTGCTTTTTCAAATGGGCGACGGTGTCCGCGATCATCGCGAGGTTTTCCTCCAGCGTGACGTTGAAAACCTCAGTGACATGCAGCGGCCACGTCTTGCCGACGACGGTCACGGCGGGAGTCTTTGCATCAAGGAGCGTCTGCACTTGCGGGTCGTCCTCCACGCGCACCTTGCCGCGCCGGGTCATGCCAAAGGCCGTGATCTTCGCGTTCTTCCAAGTGCGCTTCGCCGCCTCCTCAAAGAACGCGACGTCCTTCGGATTCGATCCCGGCCAGCCGCCCTCGATGTAATGCACGCCAAACGCGTCGAGCTTTTCCGCCACGCGAATCTTGTCCACGACCGAGAACGAAATCCCGGTCCCCTGCGTGCCGTCGCGGAGAGTGGTGTCGTAGATGGTGAAACGTGGCGTGCTCATAAAGGAAAGGGCGCGAAACGTAGGGCACCGGGACAGTGGTGGCAAGCGGGCGTCCTGTCGGAAACGGCGTTTTGACCGCATGTGGTGACACGAGGCGGGCTCCGCGCCGATGCCGGCGGGATCTACGCGGAGCGCGTGCCGGCATCCGCCGGGCGACCGAGGGCGAGCCAGTAGCTCAGAACGGTGCCGAGCGCGACCATCAGAAGCGTGATCGGCTTGAGGTCGTGAATGTGGGTGACGAAATACAGCAGGCTGCTGTCAGCAACGAACGGAGCGAAGCGCCACTCGGTAAAAAGCCCGAGCGCGAGCCCTGCAACGCCGCAGACCACTGCGAGCGGTAGCGATCGGCGGCGTGCGAGGAAGCCGGCTGCATAGCCCATGAGCCCGGGCGGAAGAGCAAGAGCGTAGAAACCCTGCCGGGCGATCCAGAAAAAGAGGAAGTAGCCCGCGGCCCCTCCGATGACAGCGCCCAGCAGTCCCAGCGCGATCGTTTGGAGGCGGGCGGGCTCAGGCATCGCTTGTCCTTGGAGTATCGGCACTGCGTCGAGGGAGGAGGAAAGAAGCCGCGGGAGTGCCGGCCTACTCCTCCACCGCTGCCGCTTTCTTCCCGCGCGGCCAGGCGCGCAGCTCCGCCTTTGCGGCTTCGATCTTCTCCGGCGATTTGTTGCAGAAGGCCACGCCCATGAGCTGGCCGAGGACAAAATGGCGGACCATGAATTTCTTCTTCTCGCGGTCGCCCTCGATCTCGATGCGGGTGGCGGGTTTCGAGAAGTCGCCGACGAAGTCGAAATGCAGGTCGAAGACGGTGCTGCTGAAGTGAGGGAGGTAGTCGAACTTGATGCGTTTTTTCCCGCTCATATTTGCGCCGGCCACGTGGCCCTGCTCGACGGCGCAGGGCCAGTGCTCGACGCGGCGGATGCCGCCAAAGATTTTGTCGGGATACGCGGCGATGTCGCCGACGGCGAAGATGCCTTTCTCGTCGGTCTCGAGGTATTCATTGACCGGCGTGCCGTGCGGGTAGGCGAGCGGGGTGCCGGCGACGAGTCCGAGATTCGGCTCCGCGCCGAGCGCGACGATGGCGATCCCTGCGGGAAAGCGGTCGCCGCTTTTTGTGGCGATGTTTTTCAAGACGGTCCGGCCCTCGAAGCCGCTGAGCGACTGATTGAGCATGAGCTTTACGCCATGGCTGGCGTAGAACTCCGCGAGCCACGCGCCGAGTTCCGGCCCGAGGTAGCGCGCCCACAGGTGCGGGGCGCGGTGGAGGAGGCTGACGCGGGCCTTTGGCAACTGCGAAAGCAGCGCCGCGGTCTCCAAGGCGACGAAGCCGCCGCCGATGATGGCGACCTCCCGCTCCAGGTCGGCGACTTCGCGCAGAGCCTGCACGTCGCGGAGGGTGCGGAGGTAAAAGACATTGCCGAGCGTGCCGCCCGCGACCTGGGGACGCCGGGCGCGGCTGCCCATGGCCATGCAGGCTTTGCGAAACTCGACGGCCTGCCCATTGGCGAGGACGGCGATGTGGCGCTCGAGATTGATCTGCGTGACGAGAGTGTCGGTGCGCAGCTCGATGTGGTTTTTCTCGAACCACGCGTCGTCATGCACCTGCACCTGTTCGGGGGCGCCGGCGCGCTTGCCGAGGAAGGACTTGAAGAGCTGGGGGCGGTGGTAGGGCGGGGCGGTTTCGTTTCCGGCGAGGAGGATCGTCCCCTTTTTGTCGTGCTCCCGGATGCCCTCGCACACGCTGACGCCGCCAATCCCGCTTCCGACGATAAGGTAATCTCGACGAATCATTTAACAGATGAAATACCGCCCATCGCCCGATGTTCGCGAGAAAATTTCTCGCGTGAGGGAAATGAGGCGTTTTTTGGGGGACGGTATTGACGGGATTCTGCCAAACGAACGGAATTGGGACGGGGAAGGTTTTCACGATGGACACCGCTCCGATATGGAGGCGTAGTCGGCGCCGCTTCCGCCGATCCCGCCTCTCCAATCCGCTTCCGTTAATCTGGCAGAATTCCGTTATTTCCGTCCCATCTTCCCCGACTGCCTGTTCCCGGCGCCGCATGATCTCGCTCACGATTGAAAACCTCACGAAGCGCTTCGGCGATACCGTGGCGTTGCAGGGGCTGAATCTCCGCATCGAGGCGGGCGAGATTTTTTTCCTGCTCGGGCCGAGCGGGTGCGGGAAGACGACGCTGCTGCGGAGCATCGCGGGCTTTTTTATGCCGGAAAGCGGGCGGATTCTTTTCGGGGACGAGGACGTGACCGGGGTGCCGCCGCATCTGCGAAACACGGGGATGATGTTCCAGAGCTACGCGCTCTGGCCGCACATGACGGTGTCGCAGAATGTGGCCTTCGGGCTGGAGGAGCGGAAGGTGCCGGCGCGGGAAACCGCGGAGCGCGTGGCGGCTGCGCTGGCGTCCGTGAGGATGGAGGCGCTCGGCGGGCGGCGCATCCAGCAGCTCTCGGGCGGCCAGCAGCAGCGGGTGGCGCTGGCGCGCGCGCTGGTGATCCGCCCGCGGTGCCTGCTGCTGGATGAGCCGCTCTCAAATCTCGACGCGCGCCTGCGGCTGGAGATGCGCTCGGAAATCCGGCGCATTTGCAAGGAGTCCGGCCTGACCGCGATCTACGTGACGCACGACCAGAAGGAGGCGCTCTCGATCGCCGACCGGATGGCAGTGATGGAGGCCGGGCACATCCGCCAGTCGGGTACGCCGGCGGAGGTGTACCGGCATCCGCATTCGCGGTTCGTGGCGGATTTCATGGGCGAGACGAATTTCATCGAGGGGAAGGTGCGCGCGGCGGACAGCGGCTCGGTGGTGGTGGAAACGGCGCTGCGGGAATTCGCGGCGAAGCCCGGCGGCGAGGGCTGGCAGCCGCGCGTGGGCGAGAGCTGCACGCTTTCGATCCGCCCGGAAAGCTGGCGGCTGTCGGTCGAGGCTGGCGCGCAGAACAGCGTCGCCGGGCGGCTGACGGAGCGGGTGTATCTCGGCGAGATGGCGCAGTACCGTTTCGCCGCTGGAGAGCATTCGCTGAAGGTTTTCGAGCTGAATCCGCGCTTCGTCGAGCTGAGCCCCGAGCGGGAGCTTTTCGCGAGCGTGGAGCCGGAAGATGTGATCGCGCTGCCGGGATGAAAACGACGTGGCCGCTTTTGCTCGCGCTCCTCGCGGTGCTCATCGGGCCGATATTGCTGCGGCCGAAGCAGGAACGCGGCTCGTCCGGCGACGTGCGGGCGCTGGTCATCATCACGCCGCATAATGAGTCGATCCGCTCGGAGTTCGGCCGCGCATTTGAGGCGCATTACTTTTCCAGGACCGGGCAGCGCGTGCAGGTGGACTGGCGTACGCCGGGCGGGACGAGCGAGATCGGGCGCTACGTGGCGTCGGAGTATCTCGCCGCGTTTCAAAACCACTGGACGGATTCGCTCGGCAGGGTGTGGAGCAAGGCGGTCGAGGGCGGCTTCGACAACGCCAGGGTCACGCCGGGAAAAGATCCGGCGCAAGACACGCCCGAGCAGCAGGCGCGGAGGGCGTTCCTGGCGTCGGAGGTCGGCTGCAAGATCGACCTCTTTTTTGGCGGCGGCGCGTATGACTTTCAGCAGCAGGCGAAAGCCGGGCGGCTGGTGGATTGCGGCTTCATCGCGGCGCACCCGGAGCTTTTCGGCGACGGCCCGGGGAAGATCCCGCAGACGCTGAGCGGCGAGCCTTACTGGGACCCGCAGGGCCGCTGGATCGGCAACGTCGTTTCCAGCTTCGGCATCTGCTACAACACCGACTCGCTGGCGCGGCTCGGCATCCCGCCGCCCGCGCGCTGGGCCGATCTCGCCGACTCGCGTTTCGTCCACGAAATCGCGCTCGCGAATCCGACGCAAAGCAGCTCGGTGAACAAGGCTTTCGAGATGCTGATCCAGCAGCAGATGGGCGCGGCGGTAGGGGAGATGAAGGAGATCTCGCGACAGTTTGACGGCGCGCGCATGCCTGGGGAGGCGGAAGCGGCGGGCGTGAAAGTGGGCTGGGTCAACGCCATGCGATTGCTGATGAAGATTGGCGCGAATGCCCGCTACTTCACCGACTCCTCGACGAAAATCGCTCTCGATGTGGAGGCGGGCGAGGCCGCGGCGGGGATGACGATCGACTTTTACGGGCGCTTCCAAAGCGAGGCCGTGCGCCGGCCCGACGGCAGCTCGCGGCTGCAATACGTCAACGCCGCGGGAGGCACGTCGGTCGGCGTCGATCCGATCGGGCTTTTCCGAGGAGCGCCAAATGCGGATGTCGCGCGCGAGTTCATCGCTTTCGTCATGTCGCCGGAAGGGCAGAAGCTGTGGAACTGGAAGGTCGGCTCGCCGGGCGGCCCGCAGCGCTACGCCCTGCGCCGCCTGCCAGTGCTGCCCGCGCTCTATGCGCCCGAGTTTCGCCCACTGCGCTCCGATCCCGAGGTGGATCCCTACGCGCTCGCGAAGACTTTCACCTATCACGACGCGTGGACCGGCGCGCTCTTCCGCTCGATCGCGTTCACGTTTCGCGTCATGTGCATCGACCCGCACGATGAACTCACCGCCGCCCGCCGCGCGCTCATCGAGGCGGACTTTCCGCCGGAAGCCGTCGCCGCATTTGAAGACGTCAGCGCCGTGGACTACGCCGCGGCCGGCGGGCGCATCCGCGAGGCGCTGAGCGGCGACAAGATCCGGGAGGTCCAGCTCGCCAAGGAACTCGCGGACGGTTTCCGCCGGCAATACCAGCGCGCCGCGGAACTCGCTCGCGCGCACCGGTAAGCGGCGTTCACGCGTTCAGCCGCCAGATCGCGAGATTCAGCGCGGCGGCAAAAGTCACCCAGGCCAGATACGGCACCAGCAGCGCGCCCGCCGCCGGCGACACCCGCCAGAAGGCCCGCAGCGTGAACGCAATCGCCACCCACAGCGCTGCGATTTCCACGCATGCCCAACCCGGCTGGCGGAGGCCGAAGAAAATCACCGACCACGACGCATTGAGCATGAGCTGGAAAAAGTAGGCGCTCAGCGCCGGCATCACCTCCCGCTCCTCGTGCCGGCACCAGACCAGCCACGCGGCCCACGCCATCATCCCGTAGAGCAGCGTCCAGGCAGGCCCGAAGAGCCACGCAGGCGGCGTCCACGCCGGTTTTGCCAGAGTCTGATACCATGTCGTCACCGTATCCGCCGTAGCCAGTCCGCCGATCGCCGCCGCGGCAAAGGTCACGAAGAGGAGGGTGGCGAGCGACGGCCACTGGCGAGTTTTAGACATCTCCATGCACAAATATCGGATTTCCCCCTTGCTCCGGACGCCGCCATCACTGTCAATGCGCCCTGATGAACGGCGGGCACCCCACCTGCTAAACGAGGTTTCCAATGTTTTCTACAATTCAAGCCTGGCACGCATCGCCCGTTTTGATGGCGCTCAGCTTCCCGCTGCTCTACGCGCTGCTCCTTCTGCTTGTGCATGCGGTCGTCGAATTCGCCCCGCGCTACATCCGCAAACACCGCGTCAGCTACCGCCCGATCCAGACGCGCGTCGCCGATTTCCTGCTCATCATCCGGCTCGTATTTCAGAAGCACTAGGCATCGGGCGCCGGGAGCGGCGCAAAAGTCCGCCGCGGGGAAAATAACCGCTTGCCAGACCGGATTCCTCCTCTAACGTCGCGCCCTCTTTCCCCCGATATTGGCGTCTCATGTGAGCCGCCCGGTGTGAAAGACCAATCGGTAACCCGAGGAACGTTATGAGCACATCAATGATTCAAATGCAGGAACTGATCGCGAAATCTCTTCGCGACTTTAAAGAGGGCAGCATCGTCAAAGGCCGCATCCTGGAGATTCGCAACCGCGAAGTCCTGGTCGATATCGGTTACAAATCCGAAGGCGTCATCTCCGCCAGCGAGTTCGATGACATCGACGACCTTCAGGTCGGCGACGAAGTAGAGGTCCTCCTCTGCCGCCTCGAAAACGACGAGGGCATGGTCATCCTTTCCAAGGAAAAGGCCGCCTACCGCCAGAACTGGGAGAAGATCGTCAAAGTCTTTCAAGGCGACGGTCTCATCAAAGGCAAGGTCAAGTCCGTCGTCAAAGGCGGCCTTATCGTCAACATCGGCGTCGAGGCTTTCCTCCCCGGCTCCCAGATCGACATCGTCCCCCCGAAGGATCTCCAGCAGTTCGTCGGCAACACCTACGACTTCAAGATCGTCAAGATCAACGACGACCGTAAAAACGTCGTGCTTTCGCGCCGCGAACTCATCGAGCAGGAGCGCAGCGAGAAGCGCCAGCGCTTCCTCGAAACCATCAAGATCGGCAGCACCGTCAAGGGCGTGGTCAAGAACCTCACCGACTTCGGCGCGTTCATCGACCTCGACGGCATGGACGGCCTCCTCCACATCACCGACATGAGCTGGGGCCGCCTCGGCCACCCGAGCGAAATGGTCAAGGTCGGCCAGGAGATAGACGTGCAGGTGCTCGACATCAACCGCGAGAAAGAGCGCGTCTCCCTCGGCCTCAAGCAGACCCAGAAAAATCCGTGGG
>JANOBH010000195.1:0-5946 GCA_031411535.1 Chthoniobacter sp.
CGCCAGCCTGCTGCCGCTGCCGCTGATGGCGGTGTACGCGGCCTCCAAGGCTTATGTGACCAGCTTCTCCGAGGCGTTGCGTGGAGAGCTGCGCGGCACCGGAGTGTCCGTGACGGCGCTTTGTCCGGGGCCGGTGAACACGGAATTTTTCGAGGGTGCCGAGCGGCCCGATGCGCGTGAGGCGATGCCCGCGCCGGAGCTTTTCAAGGTGTCCGTGGAAGAAGTCGCCGCCGCCGGGCTCGCCGCCGTGGAACGCGACCGGGCGCGCGTCATTCCCGGCTGGCTGGTCTGCGTGGTGATGACGGTCGCGTCGCTCGTGCCGATCTTCCTGCTGCGGCTCTTCCTGACGCAGCGCAGGACCGGGGGCCGCTGAACGCGGGTGGCTGCCGGGCCTTCTCAAAATCTCCCAGTGACGCGGAGGTTGAGTTTATGCGCGAGCTCTGAGAGAAACTCGTCGCATGCATGAAGGAAGCATCTCCATCCGGCTCCCGGCTGATATCCGGGAAATCGCGCGGCTCGGCGAAATGGTACGGCGGTTTGGCGAATTGCACGGGATTCCTGCACCGGCGCTTTTCGCGGTGAGTCTGGCGCTCGATGAGGTGGTAACGAACGTGGTGCTCTACGGTTTTGACACGGCGGCTGGGCAGGAGGTGGCGGTGCGGGTCGGGAGGGTGGGGGACGAATTGCAGAGCGAAGTCGTCGATGGGGGGCGGGAATTTGATCCGCTGGCGGTGCTGGCACCCGATGTGGCGGCTGCGCTCGGTGAGCGGGAGTTGGGAGGGCTCGGCATCCATCTCGCCCGGAGCCTGATGGACCGCGTGGATTACCGGCGGGAGAACTCGAAAAATGTGCTCACGATGAGGAAGCGAATCCACTAGGGTCGCGTGCTGCCGGCTGAACCTGGAGTTTTCATGCAGATCAAAGAAGACAAACAAGGAGACGCGGTCGTCCTGACTGTGAGCGAGCATCTCGACTCGGCGACGGCGTCGGTCTTTGAGTCGCGTCTGCTCGGGCTGGTGGATCGCGGGGAGCGGCGGATCGTGGTGGACTGCGCGGCGCTCGACTACGTGAACAGCGCCGGGCTGAAGGTATTCCTGCTCGCGGCAAAGCGGCTGGAACCGCTCGGCGGCAGGCTGGTGCTGTGCGCGCTCGCGCCGAGTGTCCTGATGATTTTCGAGATGATCGGCTTTACGCGGATCATGAAGATCATGGCCTCGCGGGAGGACGCGCTGCGGGTGCTGCGTGATGACGGGACAGCGGCCTGATTCCGCATGAGGCGACGGATCGCGCCCACGTTTTCGCGGAGGGCGGGCGTGCCGAGGCGCGGATGAAGGCGACGCTTTCCACGCGGCTGATCGTCTGGATCGGGGTGCCTGCGGCGGGCCTGTTTGCGATGGTTGTGTGGAGTGCCTCCAGGCGGAGCTTTGACCGGGTGGCAGCGCAGACGGAGGAGGCGGCGCGCTTCATGGCAAAGGCGTACGCCGAGCATTTCGATGTGCGGCTGAGCACGGCTCGGAAGATTCCCGAGATGATGGGAGTGACGCTGGAGACTGGCGCGCTGGAGACGCCGGCAAAGATCGAGGCGTTCCTGAGGGACGTGATCGTGCGGAACCCGGACATCTATGGGAGCTGCATCGCCTTTCGCCCGTACGGGATGGAGGAAAACGTGAGCGCCTACGCGCCGTATTTCTACCACGGCGAGGAAGGGCCGAAGTTCGAGCAGCTCGGGAAGCCGGAGTACAATTACTTCCAATGGGACTGGTACCGGCTCCCGCGCGATCTCGGCCGCGGGATGTGGACGGAACCGTATTTCGACGAAGGCGGCGGCAATGCGGTGATGATCACGCACGCGGTGCCGTTCCGGCGCGAAGGGCAATTCTGGGGCATCGCGACGATCGACATCGCCATGACGCAGCTCATCGCGGAGACGGAGAGCATCGCCGTCGGCAAGACCGGCTACGCCTTCATCGTCAGCCGGGAGGGCCGCTTCGTGGCGTACCCGGATCATGCGAAAATCATGAAGGCCGCGGTGCAGGACACCAACCCGGTGCTCGCCCGGCACATGCGGGCGGGGGAGGTGGGATTCCGCCGCACGAGTGAGCCGATGGGAAACCGGCCGGCGTGGATCGCCTACGCGCCGATCCAGAACGGCGAGCTTTCGCTGGCGATCGTCTTCCCGGAGAGCGAGGCGCTGGGCGAGGCGCGCGAGCTGCGCGATGAGCTGCTCGTGATCGGGCTGCTCGGGCTGGCGGGGCTGATCGCGGCGCTGGCTGTGGTCGCGCGGTCGATCAGCCGGCCGATCGCCCAGCTCGCGGCGGCGGCGCAGCAGGTGGCGCAGGGCGATCTCGAGCAGCGGCTGAATGTGGCTGCGCCGACACGGGAGTTTGCGAATCTTGCAAACGCGTTCAACAAGATGACGCGCGACCTCCAGATGCGCATGCAGGAGCTGCGCTACACCACGACGGTGAAGGAGCGTTTCGAGGGCGAGCTGGGCGCGGCGCGGAACATCCAGATGAGTCTCGTTCCTAAACGCTTTCCCGCATTTCCGGATCGGCCGGAGATCGACGTGCATGCGCTGCTCCGCCCCGCGCGCGAGATTGGCGGAGATTTGTATGATTTTTACTTCCTCGATGACGACCGGCTCTGTTTCCTCATCGGAGATGTTTCCGGCAAAGGGATCCCGGCGGCGCTCTTCATGGCCGTCACGAAAACGCTGCTCAAAGCGATCGCGTCGCGCGGCCTCCCCCTGGAGCAAATGATGGCCCAGGTCAGCGATGAACTCTCCGGGCAAACCGACAGCGGCATGTTTGTATCGCTTTTTGTCGCCGTGCTCGATGTGGGAACGGGCGCGCTGACTTTCTGCAACGCGGGGCACCCGCCGCCGTTCCTGCTCTCCGCGTCCGGCGTCGAGGCGCTGGACGGGGAGAGAAACGTGGCGCTCGGCGCGATGCCCGGTCTCGGCTACCACGCCAGCACGGCCCGCCTCGCGCCCGGTGATGCGCTCTTTCTTTACACCGATGGCGTGACCGAGGCGCTCGACCGCGCCGGCCGTTTCTACGGGGCGGGCCGCGTGCGGAGCGTGCTCACCGAGCTCGCCTCGCTGCCCGTGGACAAGGTGACGCGCGGGGTCATCACCGACGTGCGGAGTTTTTGCGGCGAACGCGAGCAGAGCGACGATATTTCCGTGGTGTCCGTGCGATGGAACGGAGTCGCCAAATCACGAACAACGGATGACGAATGACGAGAGAACACCGAACGCCGAATCACGACCGGTTTGCTGCGCCCTTTGGGCCTCGCGCTGCGGCATTTCCCCGCCTTCGCCTCAATCCACCGACTCAGCCCCGCAGAAACAGTTAGAACCTTCATTCGCCCGCTTGCAGCGTTCCCTCATTCACCCACAGCCCTCCCTTTGAAAACCAAGAAATCCATGGCCGCAAAAAAGTCCGACATCCCGCCGCGCAAACACTACGTCCTCGACACGAATGTCCTCATCCACGACCCGCAGTCGGTCTTTCATTTTGAGGAGAACAATGTGTGGGTGCCTGTGGAAGTCCTGGAGGAGCTGGACCGTTTCAAATCCGAATCGACCACGCGCGGGGCGAATGCGCGCGAAGTCCACCGGCGGCTGAGCGAGCGCTTCCTCACCACGGAGCAGATGCGCGATGGTGTGAAGCTCGACAATGGCGGGCACCTCCGCGTCTTCATCAATCCGGCGATCCGGCACATTGGCAAGGAATGGCAGCTCCTCGCGGAATCGCCGCGCTTCGCCCAGGTGCAGACGCTTTTCCCCGACCTCGAGAGCACGGACAACCGGATACTCGCCAGTGCGGCCTACCTCGCTGACACGCAGGGCGCGGGCGCGATCCTCGTCACCAAAGACCTCAACATGCAGCTCAAGGCGCGCGCCCTCGGGATCGAGGCGCAGGACTACCGCACCGACCGGGTGGAGGACAATGACATCCGCCGCACCCAGCGCCGCAGCGGGCATGAGGAGTATGAGGCCATCGACATCCCCGGCCACACGCTCCAGGCGTTTGCGAGCCAGGAGCAGATCGTCCTGCCGCAGGTGAAAGGGCTGCTGCCAAACCAGTACGTGCTTTTGCGCAACGAGGAGGAGCCCACCCACGGCGTCCCTGCCCGGCATCTTGGCGGCGGCGAGTTTCACCGGCTGCGCAATGAGCGCATCGTCATCCGCGACGGGCGCACGCTCCAGGCGGCGAATCTCGGCCAGCGCTTCTTTCTCGATGCGCTCTACGATCCCGCGCTCACGCTCATCACCGTCTATGGCAAGGCCGGTACCGGCAAGACGCTCCTCAGCGTCGGCTCGGCGCTCGAGCAGGTGCAGTGCGGCGACTACGAGAAAATGCTCATCACCCGCGTCATCATGCCCACGGGCCGGGACATCGGCTTTCTCCCCGGCCGCATGGAGGAGAAGATGCAGCCGTGGGTGCAGCCCGCCTACGACGCGCTCGAGCAGCTCCTCGGCAAACCGCGCAAGCCCGAGCATTTCGCGCAAAAGAAGCAGAGCGCACGGAAATCCCAGCCGTCCCATGCGGCGGGTGCCAGCGGCTCATCCGCGGGAAAGATCGCGCGCCCCTACGAGCCGCTGATGCAGGCCGGGCTGCTCGAGATCGAAGCCATCGCGCACATCCGCGGCCGCTCGATTCCGAAGGCGATCTTCATCGTGGATGAAGCCCAGCAGCTCACCCCGCACGAGGCCAAGACGCTCGTCACCCGCATGGGGAAGGGGAGCAAGATCATCCTCATCGGCGACCTCGCGCAGATCGACAACCCCTACGTGGACGCGCACACCAACGGCCTCGTCTTCACCCGCAACCGCCTCCAGGGCCAGCCCTTCATGGCCCACATCAATCTCTTCAAAGGTGAGCGCAGCGAGATGGCGGAAGTGGCGGCGAATCTGATGTAGAGATCATCCGGTTATCCCCGCTGAATTTCCGAACAATTGGCACACAACTCAGTATGAGAGAGTCGCCACCGCTGCCTGCGCCAGAGAGGAACGCTCCGCCTCCGCTCCCACAGTTCGGATTGCAGACTCCGCCGCCCCTTCCGGGCGGGGCGGGAGAGGATTTCGGACGCTACTTGAATTGGGCGGCGACGATCTGTTTCAGCCTCGGAGGCGTCCTCGTGCTCGGATTCCTCGTGAAGTATGACCGCCTCCTCGAAATGGATGCGGAAGAATTGGGGGAGCCGGCCTTCGTTGCGGCGGTCATCTTCTGGCACCTGTGCGCGGGAGTTCTTCTTCGGCAAAAACGCAAATCAGGCCGGGTGCTGGCGACGATTTGCTTCATCATCTGGCTCATAGGATTCCCCGTTGGAACTGTCCTCGGCATCCTTGGGTTACGATGGCTGGACAAGGGAAAGCATTCGCTTCGGTAGCCGGCAGCTACAATCCAACGACCCGTCTTTCTGAACGGAGCGCCGCCCCGCCTTCGCGCGCGCCCCGCTCCGTTCAGAATGACGGATTGCGATGGTGTCCGAGTGAGATCTCATCGCGATTGCGGGAGCGTTTTCTTTGGAAACATCCGTCCGGCGGTGGCAGGAATGCGGCTATGAAAGAGGTTTTCCGCCATGCCGACTCCGCGCTGGTGGGGCTGTACCAGTCGATGCTGGAGGATGCGGGTATCGGGACGTTCGTCCATAACAGCGGCACGCAGCAGGCGATCGTCGGCAGCGTGCTCACCGCACTCTGTCCGCTGCCGCAGTTTTTTCCCACGCTCTCCGTGCTCCGGGACGAGGACTACTCGGAGGCGATGACGATCCTCCGCAGCCTGCGAGTGGCAGGAGCGACAACGCCCCCCGACTGGCTTTGCCCGCGCTGCGGGGAGAGCGTGCCCGGCCAATTCACCTCGTGCTGGAACTGCGAGAATACGGGCGGTGCGGATCCGCCGTAGCTGTAGGGGAGTCTGACAGCTTCCCCTACACTGG
>JANOBH010000196.1:0-13478 GCA_031411535.1 Chthoniobacter sp.
AGCGTCGTAATAGCCCTCGCTGTAAACGCGGCGCCGGTCGTGCTGCACCGCCTTGCCGATGAGGTAGCCGCCCGCCGCGCCGATCGCCGCGCCCGCCAGCGCCTGGTCGCCGCGCCCGTGCAGCGCGCCGCCGATCGCCGCGCCCGTGGCTGCGCCGAGGAGCGCATTCTGGCCGGAAGTCTCGCAGCCGGAGAAACCAAAAGCCGCGAAGAGAACAAGTGAGATGGTGGGGATGAGCTTTTTCATGGGGTGCATGGAGTTACTGTCGGAATCGGACGCGAGGCAAGCGGCGGATGTTCATGGAAGATGTGCCAAAACTCAAACGCGGGGTCATCCTGAGCGGAGGTCCGTCGCGGGCGAAGGCGGGACGGAACGGCGTCGAAGGATCCCGGCGAGTCCGCGCGATACCGCGGGTGAAGTGAAACCACGGGGTCCTTCGACTGCGCTGCGCCCGCCCTTCCGCCTCCGCTCCGCTCAGGATGACACCCGTTTGGAATCGATCCCTATCCTCCGAACCTGCACCGCAGCGATGTCGTCACGATCAGCGCGATCTTCTCCAGCTTGCTCAGCGAGTAGCGCTGCGTGAAAACGCGGAAACCATCGCGCTGCATGCGGTCGAGCAGGCGGTGGTAAACCGCGCGCATGATCTCGGCGGCTACCATCGTGCGCCGGTCCGCGGGCGGGAGCGCGGCCTCGGCGCTGCGATAGAAGGCCTCGGCCCGCTCCGCCTCGAAGCGCATGAGCGCGACGAAGCCGTCGCTGCGCCGGCCGGCGGCGAGGTCTTCGGCGCTGCAGCCGAAGCGGGCGAGGTCTTCGCGCGGGAGGTAGATGCGCCCGCCGTTCGCGAAGTCCTGGCCCACGTCGCGGAGGATATTCGTGAGCTGGAGCGCCAGGCCAAGCTCGACGGCGTATGTTTTGCACCCCGCGTCGCCGTAGCCGAAAATCTCGATGCTCACGAGGCCCACGGCGCTCGCCACGCGGTAGCAGTAAAGGCGCAGGTCGTCCCACGTCTCGTAGCTCACGCCGTCGAGATCCATCTCCACCCCGGCGATGACTTCGAGGAAGTGCTCCGTGCCCAGCCGGTACTTCGCTATGAGCGCACGGACGGGCGCGGCGAGCGCGGATTCCCCGGCGACAGGCTGGGAAAGCGCCTGCTTCCACGCATCCAGAGCGGCACGGCGGAGCGCGACCGTCTCGCCGGGATCGTCGGCGATGCCGTCGATCACCCGGCACCAGGCGTAGAAGACGGTGATGTCGTCGCGGCGCTCACGCGGAAGCGCGACGAAGGCGAGCGCGAGGTTCGACTTGCTCGCGCGCGTGATCTCGCGGGCATCGGGCGGGGCCGCGCTCACGCTTCCGGCTCCGGCAGGAGCGCGGAGTCGCGCACGATGGCTCCGGCGGCGATCTCCAGCACCCGGTCTCCCTTTTCCACCGCAAACCGGCTCGACGCCGTGGCGATGACCGCCGTCCCCAGCTCCGCGGGGACGCGGCGCAGCAGCGCGGCGAAGCCGTCGAGCTCCGCACCCGCCAGCGCGCCGTCTAGATTCTCGACGACGAGGATCGCCGGGTCATTGATCAGCCCGCGCGCGACGGCGACGCAGTACTGCGCGCGCAGGGTCAGGTCCTCGATCGCGGACTCCGCCGCCCCAGACATGTCGGCAAATGCGAGCAGCCGCTCGGTGCGGCGGCGCGCCTCCTCCGACCCGACCTGGGAGACTTTGAAGAGCGGCATGGCGACGTTTTCGATCACGGAAAACGACGTGAGCAGAAACGGCGAGGCGAAGACAAACCCGAAGCGCTGCGCGCGCAGCCCGGCCCGCACCTCCTCCGCCAGTTCGCGCGTCGGCCGCCCCTCGACGAGCACCTCGCCCGACTCGGGCAGATCGAGCAGACCGAGCACGCGGAGGAGCGCGAGGCTGTCGCCGCCCTCATCGCCGGTGAGCACATGGAAACGCCCCGGCGCGAAGCCCGCGCTCACCGGCAGGCCGAAGCCGCTCGCGCAGGAGACGCCGAGCAGTTCGAGGACGTTGGAAATCTCCGCGCTCACTAAAACTGGATCCAATCCTCGGTCGGCGCGCGGCGCGTGTCGCAGCGCTTGAAGAGGCACACCCAGCTCGCGAGCAGCCACGCGGCGACGATCGCTTTCAGCCACGGCACGACCAGGCCCCACAGCACGCCCGCCGCCGTCTCCTCGCCCAGCCCGCGCAGGACGACGCCCTGCACCGCCTGGAAGATGTAGAGATGCACCGCGGCGACGATCAGGAACCATCCGAACGGCCAGACGTGGCCCGTGACGAAGCGCACATGATCGCGCAGCGCCTTGATCAGCGACTCGCTGTGAAAGACGAGCGTGATCTGCATGGTCGCCCACAGCAGCAGAAACCCGGCGAGCACTGTGCGCGCGAGCCGCTGCCGCCCCTCGATGACTTCGGCATTGTCCGGGAACCAGTCGCTGAACGCGGGGAAGTTTTTCAGGATCAGCGGCAGGTCGATGAAGACACTGCTCAGCAGCATGACCACGAGCGCCCATTTCAAAACGGAGCTGCACCGGCGGATCGCGAAATCCAGCAGGTGCGAATGGGTAAAAGAGAGCCCACGCACCCAGACGTAGGCGAGCAGGATGAGGTAGATCTGCATGCACACGCCGAAGAGGTATTCAAAAAGGAACCCGATCCACGCCACCACCGGCGCCCACTGGAACCAGGCGAGCTGCGCCTCCGGCCCGCCGCCGAACGCGACGATGAGCTGCGGCGCCACATAAAGGCAGGGCTTGCCGAGCGCCCCGAGCGCGCAGACGAGGATGCCCGCATAGACGATCCAGCCGAAAAAGCCGAAGTGCTTCCGCAGCGCGCGCACCATGACGACATGATGGCCCTGCCAGTTCACGAGCAGCAGGAGCGCGGCGGCGGCGGCGATGGGGAACGTCGAGAAGACGCAGTTGAAAATGCCCGCGACGCTCTCCAGCGCTGGCAGCGCGGCGTCGCCCATCGCGCCATGAATCGAGCCCGGCGGCAGATACCAGAGAGACTGCGACGAGCCGTGCAGCCACAGCGCCGAATCTCGCCATGCCTCGCGCATCCAGACGAAGGGCGGCCTTTCCTCAAACGGCAGCACGCACGAGAAATAGATGCGCAGCGCGAGCTGGAAAAGCGCGCCCGCGAAGCCAAAGACGCCGAGCGTGATCCACAGCGCGGAGTAGCGGCGGATGCAGCGCAGGCCGTCGCGCAGGCTGCTGCGCGCGGGGTTTGTGAACATCAGCAGCAGGTAGCCGCCGAGCGCGCCGCAGATCAGCCACGGGAGTTGCGCGGAAAGGACGGCGGGCGCGAGGGGTGCCATGCGGATCAGTTAGCGAATCACCGCGCGGATGGAAAGCAAAGTAGCTTGGACTTTAGTCCAAAGTGCCCGCCGACTTTGGACTAAAGTCCAAGCTACTTTTCCTACTCCCAGCGCGAGTTTTTGCAGCCGGTGTAGGCGAGGATCAGGCCGAGCAGGACGTGGCAGGAGAGCCACCAGACGCACAGCGGCACCTGCGCGGGCGTGGTCTGCGTGACGGTGAGCACGGCCTCGTAAAAGCGCGTCTCGCGCATCGTCTGGATGAAGCCCGACCAGCCCCAGTACGACGCGATGAATGGCTGCGTGAGCATGCTCAGCGCCTTTGGCAGCGCCAGCACCGCGCCGCTCAGCGGGAGCTGAAAGCCGACGAGATAGACGGACACGAGCGAGGCCTGCTCGGCGGTTTTCATCAGGCTGGAAAGGCCGAGGCAGATGGATGTGAGCGACGCATTCACGAGCGTGAGCAGCAGGATCTGCGTGAGGAGGCTACCCTGGAACTGCACGATCACGTTCACAAACACGGCCATCCACACCGACTGCACGAGCACGAGCACGCCGAGGAAAAACGCCTTCGACGCGACATACGCGGAGGGGCGCACGCCGGAGAATTTCTCCTTCTCAAAAATCAGCCGCTCGCCGGCGATCTCCCGCGCCGCGTTATTCGAGCCCATGAGCGCGAGGAGGATGACCTGAAACATCACGAGCCCCGAGACGAGCGAGCCGGTGCGGCTGAGCTCCTGCTTCTGCACCAGCTCGTTTTTCATCTGCTCGAGGAAATTTCCGCTCACCACGCCGTTGAGGTTTTTGATCTGCGGCAGGCCGTCGAGCGCGAAGATGACGACGAGAATCGGGAATCCCACGAGCAGCGCGAACTGCAGCCAGAGGCCGCCGCGGTCGCGGAAGAAAATCTTCCACCGGCGCGCGAGCAGCACGGCGAACTGGGTGAAGACGGACGGCATCCCTTCGTGCCCGGCGGCCTTCTTCTTTTTCCTCCGCGTCTTTTTTCCCTCCCCGTCGCCGTCCTCGTCAGCGTCGGGCTTTTCGTCATCGTCCTCAGCGTCGTCCTCGCCCTGCGCCTTTTTCAGCAGCTTCTCGATCCGCTTTTTCGCCGCTTCATCCTCCGCCGCTGGGCGGTCGGTGAGGTCTGCCGGCGCGGAGGCGTCCGCGGCGTCGTCGCCGTCGAGCTTGCTCTCGGCGTAGTAGGCGTTGCGGTGCTTCTGCCACGAGCGGTGCCAGTCCTCCGGCTTGCGCTGCGCGAGGCGCGGGAAGAGTTCCTCCGGCTTTTCCACGCCGAAGTAGTGGTAGAGAAACTGCGCCGGGCCGTGATACGCGACGTGGCCCTGGTAGAGCACCACGATGCTGTCGTAGAGCGCGAGGTGGCGCAGGCTGTGCGTGACGCTGAGCACGATGCGATCTTCGCGCCGCGAGAGCGCATGCATGAGCTTCGCGATCTCGTCCTCGGCCTTGGGGTCGAGGCCGCTGGTCACCTCGTCGCAGAGCAGCAGATGCGGCGCGCTGACCATCTCCAGCGCCATCGCGAGCCGGCGCTTCTGCCCGCCGGAAAGCACGCGCACCTCGCGGTCGCTGATCTCCTCCAGCCCGACCTCGCGGAGGATTTTCTCCAGCCGCTCCTCCTGCTCGTCGAGATCGAGCCCGCTCACGCGCAGGCGCAGCGCGCTTTCCACACTCTCCCACACCGTCAGCAGGTCGTAGGCGATGCTGAACTGCGGCACGTAGCCGATCTCGTGCGGGTCCATGTCGCCCTCCTCGGAGAGATTCCGCCCGTCCCACTCGACGTGGCCGAGCGTGGGCTCGCGCAGGCCGGCGATGACCTTGAGCAGCGTGCTCTTTCCGCAGCCCGACGGGCCGAGGATCGCGGCGAAATGCTTCTTCGGAAAACGCGTCGAAACCTCGGCGAGGAGGAGCTGGTCTTCGGGCTGATCGCCGAGCTGGAGGGTGACGTGCTGGAGTTCGAGCATTGGCGGAGCGTTGGGCATTGACGCGGCATTGTCAGTCGCAAAAGTGGCGCATGCCCCGCCCCTCCCGACGCCAAGCATCCACCGCCCCGAGCCGCTGGAAACGCCTGCTGCTTTGGGCCGTGCCGGCGGCGCTCGTCCTCGGGGTCATCGCCTTTTTCGTGGTGAAAGCGGCGGCCTATTCCTATCTGCGGAGCGACAAGTTCCGGCGGTTCGTCGCGCAGCGGGCGGGCGTCACCCTGCGCGCCGAGTGCGAGATCGCGCCGCTGCGGTTCACCGGCGCGAATATCTACACCGAGGGCTTCAAGGCGCAGGGCGGAAAGGACGCGCCCTTCGCCTCGCTCGGGCTCGACCAGGTGCGCGCCGAGATCAGCCTGCGGCGGTTTTTTGAGAAAATCTGGCAGGTCGAGCAGGTCGATGTGCAGCGCGTGACCCTCAGCCTCGCCGGCCCGCGCGCCGACCTGCCCGACGCCCCGCCGCTCGGCGTCCCCACACACTCCGCGCCGAATCCGTCCGGCGGCTGGCTGCCGAACCGCGTGGAGATCGCCTCCGCCGTCGTGCATGACACGAACGTCGAGTGGAGCGGCGGCGCGATGCGCCACACCACCATCACCGCCGCACCGGACAACGGCGGGTGGAAGGTCACCGGCCAGGGTGGCCGGATCGAGCAGACGGGCCTGCCTGCACTCGACGTGCAGGCGCTCGCGCTGCTCTACCGCGCGCCCTCGCTCTTTGTGAACACCGCCGAGTTTCGCCAGGGCGGCCTCGGCTCGGTGAAAGCGACGGGCGAGATCAATTTCGACGAGCGCCTCGACCTCCAGGCCGTGATCAAGGACGTGAACCTCACCCCCTTCCTCTCCGACGACTGGCGCGTGCGGCTCAAAGGCCAGCTCTCCGGCGACGTGACCATCCGCGCCCCGCTCCCGCTCCCCGCCGCCGGCCCCGAAATCGCCGGCTCGATCAGCCTCGCGCGCGGCGAACTCACCGCGCTCCCCGTGCTGGATCAGATCGCGCTTTTCACCGGCACGCAGCAGTTCCGCAGGCTCACGCTCAGCCGCGCGTCCGCGGATTTCCGGCAAGAGAGCAAGACGCTGCGCGTCACAAAATTCATCGCCGAATCCGAGGGGCTGATCCGCATCGAGGGCGACTTCATCATCGAGAATTCCACCATCGACGGCCTCTTCCAGGTCGGCATCTCGCCCACCAGCCTCGTCTTCATCCCAGGCTCGCGGGAGAAAGTGTTCACCGAATCCCGCGGCGGGTACGTCTGGGCGCCCATGCACCTCACCGGCCCGCTGAACAAGCCGAATGAAGACCTCACCGCGCGGCTCGCCAAAGCCGCCGGCGACGCCGTCATCGACACCGCCAAAGGCGCGGTGGAAGACACGATCAAGACCGGCAAGGACACGATCAAAAGCGCGCTCGACCTGCTGCTGCCGGGGACGAAGTGACGCCGGGAGGGATGCACTCCTGCGCGTCCCTCCGAGATTGGATCTGCCCGATTCCCCGCGGTCCCCTGCCCCATCTTCAGCATGCGGGGCCGTTTTCGGCTTTCGCCGGAAAGAGGCGTCGCGTAGGGCTCCTCCCGTCGGTTCGACTTATTCCGCTGATGAAATTCCCCGCCCTCATTTTTCTGTGCTTCATCGCCGCTGGCAGCGCCCGCGGTCAGGAGCCCGCCGCGGCGATGAGCGCCGCCGACCTCGTCAAATTCCACCGCAACCATCTCGTCTTCGTCACCGGGGCCGATGGCAATGGGAGCGGCTTCGCCGCCACGCTCGGCGGCGCGAATTTCCTTTTCACAAACGCCCACGTCGCGGCGGGAATCAAAGGCGCTGGATTCAAGACGCTAGACGGTACGGCGGTGCAGGTGGGCGCTCCCTCGATCGCCGTGGGACACGACATTTTCCGCATGCAGATCGCGCCCGGCGGCCGGCCGCTGGAGATCATGCAGAAGGTGGATGAAAGCGCGGCGATCGACGACGAGGTGGTGGTGCTCGGCAATGCCGAGGGCGGCGGCGTGATCAATACGATCAAGGGGAGAATCGTCGGCGTCGGGCCCCAGCTCGTCGAGGTGGATGCGCCCTTTCAGCCGGGCAACAGCGGCAGCCCGATCATCCATCTGAAGACCGGCAAGGTCATCGGCGTGGCGACCTATCTCACGATCAAGAAGTACGACGCCGCGACGAAGGAGGTGCTGAAAGCGCCGGTCATCCGCCGCTTCGGCTACCGGCTCGACAGCGTGAAAACGTGGCAGCCGGTGAACTGGCAGGTCTTTTACGCGCAGGCCGCGGAGATGCAGGCCATCGAGACGCTGACTGGCGATCTGGGAAACTTCCTCGTCGATCTCGGGAAGGACGGACGCGTCACGCAGGGCGCGCACAGCAACCCGGCGATCAAGTCGCGCATCGACCAATGGCAGAACGACCGGAAGAAGCGCCAGAGCCCGAAGGACGCCGCGGCGGTGGATCAGAACTTCATGTCGTTTCTCAAGGTCGCCTGCCGCTCCGACATCATGGCCGCGCAGCAGCGGCTGACGTACGAGTATTTCCAGCGGCAGCTCGCCACCGAGCAGCAGCAGCGCGGCGAGATCGCGGATATTTTCGACAAGATCATCAAGGAGATCCAGAAGGGGCGGTAGGCCGCGCTACGCTCTACGCGCTCGCCGTGCCGCGCGGGCGGAAGAGCACGTCCACCACGTCGCGGATGTATTGCTCGTCGGGCATCGCCTCGACTGCTTCGGGCGGGAAGGTGACGAGTGTTTTGAAATGCTCGGCCAGCTCGCCGAAAAGGCGGACGCGGGCGTCGGGCTCCAGGTCGTCGCGGCGGACGAGCGACTGGAGCGCGAGGCGGGCCTCCTCCGGCGTGGCGCGCTGGCGGAGCCGGGCTTCGAGGTGCGGGTACTGGCGGAGCGAGTTGAATTTTCCCGCGAGGAGCTGGTCGAGGTCGGGCTCGGCGTGGCGCGGGATGTGGACGACGACGGTATTCGCCGCGAGATCGCCGAGCCGCTGCGCGCGTCGGCTGAGAAACATGGCGACGCCGCCGACGAGGTAGCAGGCGGGCAGCAGATCCGCGAAGCGCAGGAGATTCCGCATGAGCACCTGGTGGAACTGCAGCCGCAGCCCCTGCGCGTCCATGACGCGCAGGCGCATGATGCGCTTGCCCAGCGTCTGCCCGCGCCATGCCCACTCGGTGAAGACGCCGTAGCCGATGGAGACCACGAAATAGGCGATCAGCGAAAGCGCCGTCGCAAAGTCCGGGCTGACGAAGCCGAGGACCGAGATCACCGTGCTCACGCCCTGTCCGAGCGCGATGATGACGATGAGATCCGCGCCCCACGCCATGCAGCGCGCGACCGGCCCGGCGAGCTGGTAGGCGAAGGTGATGCCCTCCGGCGTGCGGATGCGCAGCTCGGAATTCACGCGCGCACCTCCGCCGCGGCTGCCGCGTTATCTTTCGCCCGACCCGAACCGAGGAACCAAACGAGCACTGCCAGCTCGACGCAGCCAAAGGCGATCTTCACCGAGTACGGGATGACCGGCTGGTGATACTGCGAGAGGAACGACTCGACGAAACCCGCCCACACGAGCATGACGGCGACGCCGCCAATGAGCGTGGCGAGATCCGGCCCGAGCGCCCGCAGCCGCGCGGTGAGCGGCGCGCGGTCGCCGCGGCCGATGAGCGCCTTTCCCAGCATGAGCCCGCCCTGGCCGGCGATGAGGATGGCGGGGATCTCGATGACGCCGTGCGGCAGCAGCCAGCCAGCGAGGAAGACGGACTGGCCGGCGAGGATGTAGTCGATGGCGACGAGGCCGAGGATCACACCGTTGTAGAAAAGCAGGATGATCGTGCCGATGCCAAAGGTCATGCCGAGCGCGAGCGCCTTGATGGAGACGCCTATGTTGTTCGTCATGAGCTGGCCCGCGAAGGTCGAGTGCCGGCCGGCGGCGCGATCTTTCGTCGCCTTCTCCTCCATCGCCACGCGCTTGGCCGGATCGCCGAGATGGTTGGCAAACATGGCGGGCAGCACGGCTTCCTTCGCCTCGTCATCGAGCATCACCGCGAGCGCGCCGAAGATCACGCCGACCATCGTGATGATGGTGGAGACCCAGAAGGCGCCGGCGTGTTTCCGAAACACGCGCGGGAACTCCGCGAAAAACCAGCGCGCCGGACGGAAGCGCCGCCCGCGCTCGCGCGTCTCGTGGATCTCCGCGTAGGCGCGCGCGGTGAGCGCCTCCAGATAGCGCCGCAGCTCGGGCTCGGATGCGAAAGTGGCGATGCGTCCGAGGTCGGCGGAGACTTTCTGGTAGAGAAAGTGGAAGCGCTTCGCCTCGTCGAGCGCGAGCGCGCGGCCCGGCTCGGCCTGGAGGCGGTCGAGCGTCTTTTCCAGCTCGGTCCACGAGGGCCGCTCGGCGGCGATGAAGCGCGGGAGGTCAATGATCATGATTTGAAAGGCGTGATGAGTTTCAAAAAGCGCATGTCATCCTGAGCGGAGCGAAGGCGGAAAGGCGGGCGCAGCGCAGTCGAAGGACCCCGCGCACTCAGGGACAGCGCCGCACAGAATCGCCGGGGTCCTTCGACTGCGTTCCGTCCCGCCTTCGCCCACGACGGAACTCCGCTCAGGATGACACGCGTTTGGGACGGTTCACTCCAGCAACCCGCGCGGCCCCGCTTTGTGAAAACCTCGGAAGGACTCGCTGAATAAGGTGCAGGCATCGTCTTACAAAAGCTGGCGGCGTTTCACGTCTGCATGCTGCGCGATGACCTGCGCTGTGAGCTTCGCCGGGTCGAGGAGCGAAAGGCGGACGCCGCGGCGTTTGAGCACCTTTCCAAGTTCGCGCAGGCTGTTCCACTGGAGGTGGCCGCCGAGGTGGCGGTAGAGGTCGTCGATGCCGCCCACGCCCGCCTCGCTGAAGACCGGATGCGCACCGGCGGGCTGGAGCATATTCACCAGGATGAGGTGCTGGCGGCTGATGAGTTCGCTCGCCTTGGCAAAACTCTCGGCGAGCATCGGGTCATCGAGCGCGGTGAGAAAGATGAGCAGCGCGCGCTTTCGCAGCCGGAGCCGGATGAAGGAGCACAGCTCCTCAAAGTCCGGCGTGACGCTCTCCGGCTGGAGCGCGTAGAGCCGGTCGCGGCAGGCGTCGTAGTGCGCCTGGCCGCTTTTCGCGCGGACAAAGCTCAGCACGCGGTCGCTAAAGGTCAGGAGACCGAACTGGTCGCCCTGCTGCTCGGCGGCGATGCCGAGGATGAGCGCTGCGGTGACGTAGCGCTCCAGGACGGTGGAAGGTGTCGCGTGTCCGGTGTCAGGTGCAGCGGCGTCGGCGGGACCGCCTGCCACCGGCCTTCTGTCACCCGTTACTTCCCGCGCGCTCAGGCGCGAGGCATCCACGATCACATAGACCTCCTGCGTCCGCTCGACCTGGAAAACCTTCGTCACCGGATGCCCGCGCTTGGCCGAGGCCTTCCAGTGGATCTCGTTGATGCTGTCGCCCGGCACGTACATCCGCAGCTTTTCAAACTCGCGCCCCTGCCCCGCCGCGCGCTGCGTATTCACGCCGAGCTGGCCGCGCTTGAGGAAGATGGCGGCGACGCTTTTGCGCTCGTCGAAAAGATTCGGATACACGCGCAGCTCGCTCCGCACCGCCTGGCTCGTGCGCGCCGCCCAGAAGCCGAGCGGGGAGACTCCTTCGATGTACACGCGATCGAGAAAATACTGGCCGCGCCGGGTCGGCGTGACCGGCCATTCGATCCGGGAGAAAGCGGCGTCCACGGGCAGCCGCGTGGTGCGGTCGTCACTCTCGGCGGCGATCTCGCGCGGAAACGCGAACCCGATGCGCAGTGTGCGCCCGTCCTTTGCGTCATTCTGGATGCGCACCTCGACGGTGCCGGCGCGGTCTTTCTGCAAACGCACGACCTCCGGCAAAACCACACGCACGCCGACCAGCCGCCCGCGCGCGACGAGCGCATCGTAGAGCACGAGAAACGCGAGTCCGCCGATGAAAAGCGTCGCGAAGCTGGACGCCGCCGGGAGCGTGGCCGCCGCCGCCGCGAATGGCAGGACGATCAGCGAAACCCAAAGGAGGAGGCGTGTGCGGGGAACTAGCATGGGGAAAATTCGAAATCCGAATATCGAAATCCGAAACAAATCCGAAGGGTGTGAAATTGAGAAAACGGAGTCATTCGCTGCCCTCGGTTTTGCGGAAGATTGCTCCGAGGATGTTCATCAGTTCCTGCGCTTCCGTGCAGAGCCGCTCTTGTTTTGCGCGGGCTTCGGGACGGTTTTCCGTGTCGATCAGGCGCAGCCAGAGACGACTCTCTTTCGCCTCTTTCCGGCCGATTTTGATCCGCATCCGAAAGTCCTTTTTGCTCAGCGACTCGTTGGCCTCGATGTAGTTCGCAGCCACGGAACCGGAGGAGCGGACGACCTGTTTCGCGTCCTCCACATTCCCGATCGTCCTTTCCAACAGTTTGATGAAAGCGCGTACGTCCCGCGCGAACGCGAACGTCCGCTCTTCGAGGTCGTACGGTTTGTTTTCCCCGCCTTCTGACATTTCGGATTTGTTTCGGATTTCGATATTCGGATTTCGAATTTCCCGCCTCACCGCGGCACGGCAACCTGCTCCAAGATCTTTGCGATCACTTCGGTGATGGTGACTCCCTCGATCTCGTACTCCGGGCGCAGCACGAGGCGGTGGCCGAGGACGGGTTCAGTCATCGTTTTCACATCGTCCGGGGTGACGAAGTCGCGGCCGGCGAGCGCGGCGTTTGCGCGGCTGGCTAGGAGGAGGGCCTGCGTGGCGCGGGGGCCGGCGCCGACGAGGACGGTGTCGTTTTCGCGCGTGGCGCGGACGACATCCACGACGTAGGCGGTGAGTTCCTCGCGGACGGTCACGCATTCGAGCGCGCGGCGGAGCTGGGCGAGGTCGGCGGCGGAGATGACGGCCTGGACTTCGCCGGCGGCGAGCGCCTCCTCGGGCGAGTGCGAGCCGAGCATGCGGCGGGCGAGTTCCAGCTCGCTGGCGCGGTCGGGGGTGTTCATCGAGACCTTGAGCATGAAGCGGTCTTTCTGCGCCTCGGGCAGCGGATAGGTGCCCTCGTATTCCACGGGGTTCTGCGTGGCGAAGACGGTGAAGTGCGGCGAGAGCTGGTGCGTCTCGCGGTCGATCGTCACCTTCCGCTCCTGCATGGCCTGGAGCAGCGCGGACTGCGTCTTCGCGGGCGCGCGGTTGATTTCATCGGCGAGGAGGAAGGTGGTGAAGACCGGGCCTTTGATGAGCGTGAACTCGTTCTTCTGCATGTTGAAGACGCTCGTGCCGGTGATGTCGGCGGGCATGAGGTCGGGGGTGAACTGGATGCGGTTGAACTCGCACCCGAGCACCCGGGCGAGCGTGCGGACGAGCAGCGTTTTGGCGACGCCGGGCACGCCCTCGATGAGCGCGTGGTGGCCGGTGAAGATGGCGATGAGCGCTTTGTCGATCACGTCCTCCTGGCCGATGATGACTTTGCGCACTTCAGCGCGCGCGCGGGTGAGGATGTCCTGGATGGGGGTGGTGTCGGTGGGCATGGATTTGGAAATGAAGATTAGGAGCGATGGCGGGTGCGGCTGAGGGATTGGGCGATGGATTGGTAGGCGGCGACGGGGTCACGCTGGCGGGGCGGGCGGACCTGCTCCTGGGCGAGCAGCTCCCCGACCTGGGCCTGCTCGCCGGCGCGGTGGGTGCCGGATTTCCGCCACTCGGCGACGCAGACGGCGAGGATTTCGGACGGCTTGATCGTGCGGCGGAGCAGGTTGACGAAGCCTTCGCCGGATTCCTTGCCGGCGACGACATCGCCGTCGCGGGTGTCGTCGGCGTAGGCGGGGATGAAGCGGACGGCGTTTTTCCAGACGAAGAGCGCGGCGATGAGCAGGATGCCGGCGACGACGCCGTGCAGCCGGTACTTTCGCGCGAGCGAGGCGATGCCGGGATCGGCGCGGACGCCGTGGTGCTCCTCGTCAAAGACGAGCGCGGACGGGCCGTCGAAGATGTGCGCGAGCAGCTTCGGATGCCGCTCGGAGCGGAGCGCCTCATTGCTGAGGAAAAAGGAATCCGCCGAGACGATGATACTGCCGCGGCCAAAGCGGCGCTCGATGACGACTGGCTTTTCCGCGCAGCGGTAGAGTACGCGCCA
>JANOBH010000197.1:0-2764 GCA_031411535.1 Chthoniobacter sp.
CAGCTCCGCCACGACGCGCAGACCATCGTCATCTGCGGGAAAAGCGAGGACGTAAAAGCGCGCGTCACGCGCGCCGCCGGGGCGGACGCGGCGCGCTTTTGCATCCTCGGCTACACCGACCGCATGCACGAGCTGATGCACGTGAGCGATCTCTTCATCGGAAAGCCCGGCGGCCTCACCACGAGCGAGGCGCTAGCGTGCGGGCTGCCGATGGCTGTCTTCTCGCCGATCCCCGGCCAGGAGGAGCGAAACACCGACCACCTCCACGAAGAGGGCGCGGCCATCCGGTGCAACGAACTCACCACGCTCGCATTCAAGATCGACCGCCTCCTCGCCGACCCCGCCCGCCTCGCCGTCATGCGCCGCGCCGCGCTGGCCATGGGGCGTCCGCACGCCGCGCGCACGATCGTCCAAACGCTGCTCGACGACCGCCTGCCACCGCTCACGCTCAAGCCCAGCCATGCCCGCAAAAAGTGAGTTCGTCGAATACCTGACCGGGCAGCTCCAGCCGCTCGGCGCGGTGAGCGCGCGGGCGATGTTTGGCGGGTGGGGCTTCTATCTCGACGGGCGCGTCTTCGCGATCGTGGCGCGTGATGCGTTTTACATCAAAGTGGACGACATCAACCGCGCGGAGTTCGAGTCCCGCGGGCTGGAGCCGTTCCGCTACGAGATGAAAGGGAAACTGATGGCGATGGCGTATTTTCAGCCGCCGACGGAGGCGATGGATGACGGCGAAATCCTGTGCGAATGGGCGCGCAAGGGCGTGGAGGCCGCCGCGCGTGCGGCGAAGAAGAAGCCCGCGAAGCGCAGCCGAGGGACGGCTAGTCCGTCTCGGCGAGCGCCTCGTCCTGGGCGGTGACGCGGACGATTTCCTCGACGGTGGTCTGGCCGCGGAGGACGCGGCGCCAGCCGTCGGTACGCAGCGTTTCCATGCCGTCCTGGACGGCGCGCGCTTTCATGGCGGAGCCGGTTTCCTTGCGGATGATCATGCGGCGCAGCGGCTCATTGACAGGGACGATCTCGTAGATGGCGGTGCGCCCGCGGTAGCCGGTCTGGCGGCAGTGGTCGCAGCCGCGGCCGTGGTAGAATTTCAAGTCGTCGGGGATGGGTGCGCCGATCTCGAGGAGGTACTCGATCGGGTAAGTCGTCTCCTCTTTGCAATCCGTGCAGATGGTGCGGACGAGGCGCTGGGCGAGGAAGCAGCGGACGACGCTGGCGAGGAGGAAGGGCTCGATGCCCATGTCGAGCAGGCGGGTGATGCCGGAGACGGCGTCATTCGTGTGCAGGGTGGAGAAGACGAGGTGGCCGGTCATGGCGGCGCGGATGGCGATCTCGCTGGTCTCGAAGTCGCGGATTTCTCCGACCATGACGATGTTCGGGTCCTGGCGCAGGATGGCGCGGAGGCCATTGGCGAAGGTGAGGCCGATCTCGCTTTTCACGTCGATCTGGGAGACGCCGGGAAGTCGGTACTCGACGGGTTCCTCGATGGTGATGATGCGGCGGGTGACCGCATTGATGGAGGTGAGGAAGGAGTAAAGCGTGGTGCTTTTCCCGGAGCCGGTGGGTCCGGTGACGAGGATGATGCCGTTCGGCTGGGTGAGCAGCGCTTTGACGGTGGCGATCTGCTTTTCGCTCATGTCCAGCCGGTCGAGGCCGAAGCTGGTGGCGTCGCTGCGCGAGAGGAGGCGGAGGGAGATGCTCTCGCCATTCACGGTGGGGATGGTGGAAACGCGGACATCGATGGCGCCGGAGTCGGTGGTGAGATTGATGCGGCCGTCCTGCGGGAGGCGGCGCTCGGCGATGTCCATGTGGGACATGACTTTTAGCCGGCTGATGATGGCGCTCTGGAGGAGGAGGAGCTGCGGCGGGACGGCGACCTGGTGGAGGAGGCCGTCGATGCGGTAGCGGATGCGAAGGTCGTTTTCGAGCGGCTCGACGTGGATGTCGGTGGCGCGCTCGAGGATGGCTTCGCGGATGATCTGGTTGACGAATTTGACGACGCTCGCGGCGGGGTCGTCGCCGGTGATGTCCTGCGCCTGGTCGCGGTGATCGCCGTCGTAGGTGCGGGTGGTGGCGAGGATTTCGTCGAAGGTCTCGGCGCCGACGCCATAGACGGCCTTGATGGTGCGGAGCAGGGGGCCGCGGGGGACGATGACCCACTCGATCTTGCGGCCGGGGAGCTGCTGGGCGGCGAGGCGGCGGGCGACGGCATTGAAGACATCGAAGGTGCCAAGGCGGACTTTCGCTTCCGTGGCGGCGAGTGGGAGGATGTGGTGCTTGAAGACGAAGCGGCTGGGGAGGAGCTGGAGGGCGGCGCGGTCGGCTGTGGTGGCCTCCACGTTCTCGCAGGGGGATTTGAAAAGGCGGGCGAGCTCGGCGGCGAGCTTGTGTTCATCGACGCGGCCGGTGTCGAGGACATCGGCGGTCCAGCTCCCGCCGGGCGAGGGTTGGAGCGCGGCGAGAGCCGTGGAATCGCTGTCGGAGAGGCCGCAGGCGAGGAGGACGTCGATGAGGACTTTGCGCGACGTCATTGGCGCTCGGCGGGGCTGCAGTTTCGCGTTTTCTGACCGGACATTTACCTCGCAGGTGCTGGTGCGTCCGTTCTTCCGCGCAGCGGAACCAAGGGCTTGCGGAGCATCTGTTCCGGGGAGGCTTTCTTGCGCTTCACGTCGGGGTAGATGGTGGTCTCGAGGTCGGGCGGGATGTTCATGAACTCCATCTCGCGCTCGCGCAGGGCGATGGCGTCGGGCGGCGCCCAGGTGAC
>JANOBH010000198.1:0-15742 GCA_031411535.1 Chthoniobacter sp.
GGGCGCGGTTTCACTTTCACATGAAAGCTCGCGCTCTCCGCGTCGCCGAGCGCCACGGTGTAGTCGAGCGGCTCCTGCACGCTCTGGAGCACGCGGGCGAAACCGGCGGGCTGGTCCGGGTTCGCGAGCATCTCGAATTCCAGCGGCTTTCCCTTTGCGGTTTTGATGCGCAGCCGGCCTTTCGCGGGGACGATTCCGCCCGCCGAGGCGTCGATACGGAGGTCGTCGCCGATGGCAATGACGCGGTCGCCGGTCACATCGCGGATGAGCGTCTTGCGCGGCACGGGGTTGTTGAAAAGGCACGCGCGCATGAGGAGCGGGAGCGTCTTGTGGCCGCCGTACGTGGCCAGCCCCGATGTCACGACGAGCGCCGCCGCCGCGATGCGCAGCCACTTTTTCATCGGCCCCGTTTTCACCACCGTGTCGAAGCGCTGCTGCGCTGCCATCGCCGTGGTCTCGGCCACGAGCGCGCGGACGAGCGAGGGGGAAGGCGAGCCGTCCGACGCTTTCGCGAGCTGCACCGCCGCGATGAAGCGCGAGCGGAACTCCGGCAGCGCCCGCTCAACCATCAGCGCCACCGCCTCGTCCTCCATCCGCGTGCGCCATGGCCGGATGCCAAACCACCACAGCGCCGCGCCCGCGCCGCCCGTGCCCGCGATGAAGAACGCGAGCCGTCCGAGCCACGGCAGATTCGAGAGAAAGTCCGTGACTGTCTCGCTCACGAGCCACGCGCAGAGCGCAGCCACGGCCATCGCGAGGCCCGTAGCCAAAGCCACGCGACCCTGCCGCGCGCGGAGTTGCTCGATGCGCGCCGCGATCTCGCGCGCCGACTCGGACAGCGCGCGGCGCGGCTTTTCCGTCGGGGCATCGGGTGCGGTGGGGGGCGCTTCGGCCATCGGGTGGGAAAGGTAACTGGCTGCTCAGGAACGCCGAGCTTCTTTAAGCGGCCTGTTGAAAAGCCGATTTCAGCGCCGTAGGCGCGCCATGTCTATGGAGCTCGTCAGGAAAGCGCGGAAGCTCCGTAGGAGCGGCACGACTTCTTGATCGCGGACGCATGCCGCTCCTGCGGAGCTGCCACTCTCGTTTCCGACGAGATCTATAGACATGGCGCGCCCACGGCGCTGAGGAAGCCGCGATGTCGGCGGAGAGTATTTCAACAGCCTGTTAAGCAGATTTGCGTCCCTCATTTGTTTGTCCGCTTCACTGCGCCAAATTCAAACGCCCCCAGGTCCGGCGCTTTCCCGGCGAACGGCAGCCCCACATCCACACCTTTGTCGATCAACCCGCTGCCCGGCGCGAGATGCAGGAACGCGATCTCGGGCAGGCTGCCGTCCGGCTGGCGCGGCTTGGTCAGGTCGGCCTCGTCGAGCCCGGCGAAATCCCGCTCCTCCACTTTCACCGGCAGCGTGAAGTAATTCCCGCTCACGTCGCACGCGGCGGCGTCGAGATTGGAAACCTCCGTGCGGCCCTTGTAGCCGAGGTTGTTTTTCATCTTGTGCCCGAATCCGGGCACGTCGCCCGCGGCCGTGCGGCAGAGCATGTTGAAGTTTGTGCTGTTTCGAAACGCGGTGTTGTTCAGCCAGTCGTTGCCGCCGTAGTGATGGTTCGCGTAGAAGCCCGACGCCTTGTTTCGCACGGCCACGCAGCCGCGAATCACATGGCGAGGCACCGGGTCCGGGATGCGCGCGTCAGGCGAGATCCCGTAGCCTCCGGATTTGAAGCCGTTGCCATCGCCGAGGTTGGAAAACTCGGGGCCGAAGCCGTTGTAGAAAGCCCAGCAGTTCTCCACAGTCACCGAGGCGCCCGCGCTGATGAAGTCAAAGCCGTCGTCGCTGTTGAACCACGCGCGGCAGCCTCGGAAGACATTGCCCGTGCTGCCCTGCGGCGCGTGAAAGCCGAAGCCGTCCACGTTGCCGCCGCGCTTGTTCTCGGAGGTGTAGTCGTGGTTCCGGTAGGCGTCGCAGTTCAGCACGAGATTGTTCGAGCCGCGCCCGAGCCAGAAGCCGATCGCCTGACCGTCGTGCATGCTGAGGCGCTCGTACACGTTGTTACTCCCCTGGTTGTCAAAGCATGCGGACTGCGTGTGCCCGGTCATCGTGACCTGCACGCCCGTGACTTCCAGCCCTTTGAAATGCAGCCATGAGCCGGTGATGAAAAACGCCGTCACCCGCTGGTTGGCGGGTTTCACCTTGCTGAAATCGAACACGGGCTGCTCATCGCGATACGCCCAGTACCTGATCGGCTTGCCGGCGGTCCCGCTCTTGTCCAGAGCGATGACATAGGCCCAGATGCGCCTGCTCTGCGCGATCTGCTCCGCGGTCATCGCATACGTCCCGCCGCGCAAAAACACCGTATCCCCCGGAGCCGCAGCCTTCTGCGCCCGCTGCACGCTCGCAAACGGCGCGGCCAGTGTGCCGGCATTCGCGTCGCTGCCATTCACCGCCACGAAATAGTCCGCCGCGGACAGCCGCAGCACCGAGGACAGAAGCGCGATGGACATGACCGCGAAGAGTCGGAGCGAAGACATTTCCCGGAGCATCGGGCGAATCCGCCGCGCGGTGCAAGCCGCGCCTCGGAGCGTGAGGAAAACCGGGTGCATTGCCGTCATTTCAACTGCGCCTTCTTTCGCACGTACCACTCGACCGAGCCGACGATCAGCAGCAGCGCGAAGTAAATCGGCGACGACCACAACTCGGAATCCACGGTGCTCTGCACGCGCTCGGTTTTCGTGGCGATCAGCTCGGGGAGTTTCGCCAGCGTCTCCTCGCGGAAAAATCCGCCGCCGCTGATCTCGGCCATCTGCTTGAGCACGGCTTCATTCATCGCCGTCTCGCCCAGCTCAAAGGCGGGCTCGGTGACGGTGAACTCGATCACGGTGCCGGGGTCGCTTTTCACCGAAAACTGATGCACGCCCGGCGCCAGCGCGGTGAAGTCGCCGCGATACATGCCGGGCTGTTCGGGCACGGCGCGCAGTGTGACCTCCTGCCGCGGGCCGGGCGGCGCGCCGGGCTCGGCGGCGGCTTTCACGGCATAGCCGCCCTCGACGGTCGCGGATTTTACGGGATTGAAATCCGCGCCATAGAGCCGCGCGTAAACCGCCACGCGGTCGCCGGTGCTGTAGCTCTGCTTGTCCACGGTGAGTTGCGTGCGCTTCGAGCCGCCGAGCAGGTGCGAGAGGCCGAGCTTCTGCGTCACCTGGCCCCAGAGGATCGGGTAAAAGCGTTCGTCGGCGTTCTTGCGCCAGCGCCACGTATTGTCGGTGCCGACATAGAGCACCTGGCCGAGGCCGTACTGCTGCTGTGCGACGACCGGCATCTTGCCAAAGCGCGTCGCCTTCGTCGGGTCGCTGTCCTGCAGCAGGACCTGCGCGGCGGGCTTCGCGCGGGCCACGCGCGCGACCCAGTAGATCTTCGGAAAGCGCTTCCAGATCGCCACGTTCTCGTCGTCCTTCGGCGAGAGTTTCATCATCGGGCTCGTGCGGCCCTGGGCGGTGAGTTCGAGCGTGGTCGGGCGCTCGGGGCCGGTTTGTTTGGCGATGGATTCGCCCAGCTCGACGGGGAGCATTTTCTCCAGCTCGGTGCCGCGGTATGCGGCCGGGTTGAATCTGTTTCCAGCGACGAAAAGACACGCGCCGCCGAACTTCGACACAAACTCCGCGAGCCACGTCATCGGCGCGTCGCCGAGCGTCTTCGGGTCCACGTCGCCGAGCACGACGAGGTCGTATTTGAAAAGCTCCTCCTTGGTCTGCGGGAAGGTCTTCACGTAAGGCGAGCCTTCCGCGTCGGCGATGCTCGGGTCGCCCTCCTGCAGCCAGCATTTCACCTCCAGCCGACGGTCGCGCAGCAGCACGCTTTGCAGGTAGCGGAACTCCCACCGCGGCGACTCCTCGACCATCAGCACCTTGATCTTGCTGTCGATGACCTTGAGCCGCTGGGTCACGGCGTTGTTGTCCTTCACCGCCTCGTCCTCGCGCGGCTCGATGGATGCGCGCAGCTCGTATTCACCCACGGTTTTCGGCGTGAAAGGCAGCGCCACCGTCTGCTCCTCGTCGTCGGTGAAGGTGAGGTCGCGCGTCGCCACGACCTCGGTGCCGAGCCGCAGCGTGATCTTCGCCGTCTCGCCGCGCATACCCTGGCCGCGGACGCGCACGGTCACGGGCAGCTCGTCTTTCACAAAGGCCACCTCCTGCGCGAACATGTTCGCCACGATGATGTCGCGCGGCGAGGTGATGCCGACGCCGTAGATGAAAAGCGGCACGCCTTCCGAGCGCGCGAGCCGCGCGGCTTCGAGCGGCTGGGTGCCGACATTGCTCGCGCCATCGGTGGCGAGGAAAATGCCCGCGAGCGGCTGGCCGCGCTTGCGAGTGAGCAGCTCGCGGATGGCATCGCCAACGGCGGTCGTCTGGCTTTTCGGATCGAGCTTGTCCACCCACGCGCGCGGGTCGGGCGCGGTCTTGTCGTCAGCGGGTTTCGCAGGATCGGCCGCGGGCGCGGCGGTGGTGATCTCCGCGAGTGCCGCGCCGAAGGTGAACGTGTTCAAGTCATACGCCTTCGCGAATTTTGCGAGCAGGCCGAGGTCGTCATTGCGCAGCACGCCACGGAGCAGATCGACGCGCGGCACCGGTTTCTGCGCCGCCTGCGCTGCGTCGAGCGGCTGGTCGAGACCCTTGCGGATGTCGAGCGCGCCGGTCGCGAGCGCGGCGCGCTTCTTGTCCGCCTCGTCAAAGCGCGGGTCGGCGATCTTCATGCTCGCGCTCGTGTCGATGAGCTGGATCAGCGTGCGGCGGATCGTCCCCTCGATGGTGAAGGCGAGCACGGGCTGCAGCAGGATGAGCAGCAGCAGGACGAAAAGCGTGATGCGCAGCGCCGTGAGCACGCGGCGGCGCGCGGGCGAGACCCACTCGCGGGCATCGCGCCAGTAGCTCCACCAGGTCATCGCGCCGAGCAGCACCGCGAGCAGGATGATCCAGCCGATCGCCCCGCTATTGCGCAGCACCAACTGAACGCCCGAAATCTGCGCGGCGTTCTCCATTTTCACACCGAAAATGCGGAGGAGGAATTCAGTCACTGGACGGAAACGGAGAGGACGGAATTACGGAATTTTGCCAAATTACGGAATCGGTTAGGCCGTGAGGTCGGCGTCCGTTGGCCGGCTGCGATAGCGGCGAGTCTTGGTGCGGAACTCCAGACTGTCGCCGCCGAAGTTGATGAGCAGTCCGTTGTCGATTTCGGTGGCTGTCAGGTAGTTCACGAGCTGCTGCGAGTGCGATTTGATGAGCATCGATACCGCCTTGTTCTCGATCAGCAAAATGTCACCCGTGGCCGTGTCACGGACGACCATGTCCGCAACGAATTCTCCGACCGTCACTCCTTCATAGGTGACCGTGATTTCCTTGAACGCCTCGACCTCGACGCCATTTCGTGAGCACTCCACGACCAGCGCATTCTGATTCACGCGCTCCGAGAAGCCGGCACCAAGTCTTCCATGCACTTTCATGGCGAATCCAACGATGCGTTTAGCGAACGAGTTTTCAGTTTTCATAGAGCGTCTTTCCATTCGGCGAACCCTAGTCTTCCCAATTCCGTCATTTGGTAAAATTCCGTAATTCCGTCCAAAACATTCCCCCTCATTTCGACTGGCTCCATCGGTTTCCGAACCACGTGTCCGCGACCGCCAGTGCGAGCGCGAGGATGGCGAAGGCGAGCCAGAATTCGGAGCCGGTGCGCTCCTTTTGCAGGAGGCCGCGCAGGCTGTGCTCGGGCGACCAGCGGATGACCTGCGCGACGCCGTCGAAGATCTTCAGGTCCGCCGGGGAAAGCTCCTCCAGCTTGGATTCGCCGGGATCGGCCTGCGTGGCGAAGCGGAGCATCGGGGTGGCGTCGTCGCCCGTGCGGGCGTCGTACACGCCGGCCATGTCCGTCTCGTCGAATCCGAGCATCGGCAGCCCGGCATTGAGTGCGATGCGGCGCAGGCTGGTCGCATCTTTTTTCCCGCCGGGTTTGGAAAATGTGATGTCTTTCCCGACCATCTCCGGGTCCATCACGTAGTTGAATTTCGTGCCGACGCGCAGGTTCAGATGCTCGTCCTGCCGCGTGACGATCGCGCCGAGGATGCGGTGGATGAGCGGGACGAAAATCGGGCGGATGCAAAGGTCATTCCATGCGCTGTCGGCGGTGCTGCTGAACTGGATCACGCGCCCGTAACCGAAGGTGCGCTCCATGACCGCGGGCTGGCCGTCGGCGTAGCTGAGGACGAGCGCGGGCGGGCCGATGTCGGCGCGCGGCACGTCGGACTTCGCGGGAGCGAGCGCGAAGGCGCGGTAGAAGTTCGCGGTGGCGAGCGAGCCGGCGGCCGGATCCTTCCAGATCGAGACGATGGGGTGATCGTAGCCTTTCGACTGAAGGTGAAAGAACTGCTCCTGCTGCTCGGCGTTGCCGCGCGGCGGGCCGAAGGATGCGGGCAGAAAGCCTCGCTCGGTGAAAAGCTTGTCGTTGTAAAAGGCCGTGCTCGTTTTCCCGCCGGGGAAGACGATCAGGCCGCCGCTTGCGCGGAGGTATTTGTCGAACGTGGCGAGCACGCCGTCGGGTACGTCGGGCACATTGGCGAGGACGACGGCCTCGTAGTCGCTGAGCTTCGCGGTTTGCAGCTCCGCGGGGCTCACGACCTTCGTCTTGATGTAATACTTTTCGCGCTGCTCCGCCGCGACGGGGACGAGCGCATTGCGGAGGTAAAAGACCTCGCTCTCGCGCGGCTCGACGCCGGGATCGCCATCGACGAGCAGCACGTTGATTTCCCCGATCACGCGCACGGCGACGGCGCGCGCGTCGTCCGCGGGATTGCGGTCTGAGGGGATATGCGCGGTGACGGAGTGGAACCCCGGCTCGCGGAACTGCACGAAAAGCGAGATGCGCTTCGACTCTCCGGGCGGGATCGCCTCGATGCCCGCCTCGTCGCCGGGCGGCTCGGCATCCACGCCGATGCTCACCTGCACGTTCCTCGCCTCCTCCACGCCGTAGTTCGCGACCTCGACCTCGAAGCGCACGGGCTGGTTCACCGGCGCGAGCGCGCTCGACATCCGCAGGCCGGTCACGCCGAGGTTGTGCTGCTCGCTTTCGCCGACGAGCACGAGCCGCGTCTGGATGTCCTTCTTCACCGAGTCTAGCAGGACGCGTGTGTCGGCGAGCTGCTTCCAGCCTGCGGCCTGTCCGTCGGTGATGAGGAAGATCTGCTTCACCACGGTGGTCCCGCGCTGAAGTACCTCGACCGCCTGCCGCAGCGCCGCGGGCATCTCGGTGCCGCGGTCCGAGCGTTGCGCCTCGCGGATGACTTTGCGCGCGAGGGCGAAATCGTGCGTTGGTTCGGGGATGACGCCTTTCACCACATCCGAGACGAGCCACACGGCAACGGACGAGCCGCTGGGAAGGCTGTCCAGCGCCTCCTCTGCGGCCTTCTGCGCCTTGTCGAATTTCGACGAAACGCCGTCGCTCTGCGACATGCTCGCCGAGTTATCGAGCGCGATGATCGCCGCCTCGTTGCTCCCGCCGAAGCCGCCGAACCCGCCCTGCTTGAACGACGGCCGCGCCATCGCCAGCGCGAGGAAAAGCAGCACAGCGCAGCGCAGCAGGAGCAGGATGAGGTCTTCGAGTGTGAGGCGTTTCTGGTTCTTCTCGACGACGATTTTAAGGAACTTCATCGCCGCCCAGACCGTGCGCTTGATGCGCTTCTTCGCGAGCAGATGGATGATGATCGGCGAGGCGATGCCGATGATCCCGAAAAGCAGGAGTGGGTTTAGAAAGGCCACGGGTTGATTTGAAAACGCAGAGACGCAGAGGCGCGGAGGGCGCAGAGGTCAGCCGTGCAAGTCGGGTGGCTCATCGTTTTTCCTACCTCCGCGCCTCTGCGTCTCTGCGTTTAAGAATCCGATCACCCATACCGGTGCTGCCGTGTGGCGAGGAAGGCGGTGAGCACGTCCGCCCACGGCTGGTCGGTGGAGATGCGGACGTAGGGGCAGCCGGCGCGCTCGCAGGCGAGGCGGGTGCGGTCGAGGAATGCGCCGAACTCTTCGAGGTAGCTTTTCCGCAGCTCGGCGGGGCGGGTGAGGATGCGGCCCTGCGCTTCGAGGCCCTGGAACTCGACGGTGCCTTTGAATGGAAAGTTCAGCTCATACGGATCGAGGACGTGCATGACGATGACCTCGTGCCCGCCGAAGCGCAGGTGCTGGATGCCCTGCATGATTTTCTCCTCATCGTCGAAGAGGTCGCTGATGAGGATGACGATGCCGCGGCGTTTCACCTGGCGGGCGATCTCGCTGAGCGCGCCGGCGATGGCGGTCTGCTCGCTGGGGACGAAGCTGGCTAGCACCTGGCAGATCTGGTGGATCTTTGCGAGCGAGTCGGTGCGCGGCTGGTAGTCGCGCATCTTGGAGTCGAAAACACCGACGGCCACGGCGTCGCGCTGGAGCAGGATGAGGTAGGCGAGGCACGCGGCCATGACGCGGCCGTAGTCGAGTTTCGAGACTTTGCCGGAGGCGTATTTCATCGACTCGCTGCCATCGAGGAGCAGGTGCGCCACGTAGTTCGTCTCCTGCTCGTACTGCTTGATGTAGTAGCGGTCGCTGCGGCCGAGCACCTTCCAGTCGAGGTGGCGCGTGTCGTCGCCGGGGACGTATTCGCGGTGCTGCGCAAACTCGATGGCAAAGCCGCGAAACGGCGACTTGTGCGCGCCGGCCATGTAGCCCTCGACGACCGTGCGCGCCTGCAGGCCGAGATACTCGGCGCTCTGGATCGCGACGGGATCGAGGAGCGAGTTTTGGGGAGACTTCGCGGCCATGCGGGCGAGCCCGGCTTAGCGATCCTGCGGGATCTTTTCCAAAATCATCCGGGTGATGTCGTCGCTGGTGACGCCCTCACTCTGCGCGGCGAAATTCGGGATGATGCGGTGGCGCATGATCGAGGGCGCGACCGCGGCCACGTCCGCGCAGCTCACGTAGATCTGGCCGCGGACGATGGCGTGCGCTTTCGCCGCCATGATGAGGTTCAGCGAGGCGCGCGGGCCCGCGCCCCACGAGAGCCACTTCTTGCAAAAGTCCAGCGCCTGCGGGCTCTTCGCGCGCGTGGCGGCCACGATCTTCTGCGCGTACTCGAAGACGTGATCGGCCACGGGCATGCGCTTCACCACGCCTTGCAGGTAAACGATGTGCTCCAGATCCATGATCGCCCGCGGCGTGCCTGCGCCGGGGCCGGTCCCGCGTTTCATGATCTCCAGCTCCTCCTCCATCGAGGGGTAATCCACGAAGATCATGAACATGAAGCGGTCGAGCTGCGCCTCGGGCAGGGGATAGGTGCCCTCCTGCTCGACCGGGTTTTGCGTCGCGAGGACGAAAAAGGGCTCGGGCAGCTTATGGTTCACGCCGCCCACGGTCACGCGCCGCTCCTGCATGGCCTCGAGCATCGCGGCCTGCGTCTTCGGCGGGGTGCGGTTGATTTCGTCCGCTAGGATGACGTTCGCGAAAATCGGTCCATTGAGGAATTTGAACTCCCGCTCGCCGGTCTGCGGATTCGAATAGATGACCTCCGTGCCCGTGATGTCGCTCGGCATCAGGTCGGGCGTGAACTGGATGCGCTTGAACGACAGATTGATCGTCTGCGCGAGCGTGGAGATGAGCAGTGTTTTCGCCAGTCCCGGCACGCCCACGAGCAGCGCGTGGCTGCGGGTGAAAATGGAGATCAGCAGCTCGTCGATGACCTTGTCCTGGCCGACAATCACCTTCCCGAGCTGGTGCTTTATCTGCCGGTGGGCCTCCTTGAAATACGCCACCGCCTCGACGTCGTCTTCCTTGAACTCCGCGCCGGACGCGGCGGTATCGGGCAGGGGTGCGGTGGGTTCCAACTCGGGCGGTTCGGCGGCGGTGCTCATGGCGGAGATTGAAAGGCGGGGGCTGGGGCGGTAGGAAGCGCGCGGCACGACGTCGCGCGCGCCTACCCTTGCCAAACGAGAACCCATCGCCGCAATCCTTCTTCGCGGAATTCGCGACCGTCCTGCACGCGCTCAGTCTCTACGGCGCGGCGGGCATCGCGGTTTTCGGCTGGGCGATGGCGGCCCTCGTGGGCGAGAGCGCCGCGCACTGGCTGCCGCTGTGGTTTTGCGCCGCGCTGGTCATCTACAACGCCGACCGCATCCGCCGCGATCCGTCCGACGCGCTGAACGTCCCCGCGCGCGCCGCGGCCAGCGCGCGGCTGCGGACGGCGGGCAGCGTCACGCTCGCGGTCGCCGCGCTGGTGCTGGTCGCGCTGCCCGCATGGCGGCGCGACTGGCTCACGCTCGCGCTCGTGCTGGGCGGCAGCGTCGTGTGCCTCGGGTACTCGATCCCGGTGCTCGGCGTGCGGTGGAAGGACGTGCCGCTGGTCAAAACGCTCTTCGCCCCGACGATCGTCACCGCCGCCATCTTCGGGCTCATCTTTCGCGCTGAAATCTCCACCGTGCCGGGCGTCGCCATGCTGCCGCAGGGCAGCGATCTTTTCCGGCTGCTGTACCGCCTCACTTTTCTCGTCCCGTGGGCGTGGTGTTACCTGCTATTCAACATGGTCCTCTGCGACCTGCGCGATCTCGCGGGCGACCGGCAGTGCGGCGTCCGCAGCATCCCGGTCGTGTGGGGTGAAAAGGGCGCGCGCGGTCTGCTGTGGGCGCTGGCTGTGAGCGGACAGGTGCTGCTCGCCGTGATTCTCGCTCACGATGATTCCGCGGCGGTGGTCCTGACGTTCCTTTCCGTGCTCACCGGCGCGTATCAGGCGTGGCTGCTCCACGCCACGCGCCGGCCGCGCTCGGAGAGCTTTTACGAATGGGCCGTCGAGGGGATGCTCTACGTGCCGGTGGCCGCCTTCGGGCTGGCGATGCTCTTGTACCTCGTCGTGAGGGACGACGTTTGAGGGTGTTGATGCGGGCATGCGTAACCTAACGAGGTTTTCCTGGAAATTGCCCAGCGCTTCAGCGTTGGGATCACCGGGCAGAACGCGCCAGTCCCGCAGGGACGAAAGAACGATGGTTCGTCTGAATGACGGCAGGCGTGTCCGGACTTGTGTCGTCCCTGTGGGACTTGTCCGATTCTCCATACAAACCCAGCACTGAAGTGCTGGGCTATTCTCACCGGCGGGGTCGCTGGCGTCCTTCGCTATTTGGCCATTAGCTACAGCCCCACCGGATGCCTCATCACGCACCCATCTGCCGGGCGGTCGCGCATGGTCCACTGAGGGCCTTTAGGGCCGTCGGTCCAGCCGGTGTCGTAGCGGAGGCCGGCCACGGACATGAAGACGTGTCCCTTTTTCGCGTAAATCGTGATCCACTCGCCGGGTCCCGGCTCGCCGTAGTTTCGGAAGCTGCGCGAAGTCTCCGCCGAGTCGAGCTTCCCCGCGCCGCGCAGGATGTAGCTCGCCGCGCCGCTGCAATCGTAGGCGGTGTCCGCCTCGCGTCCGTGTCCGGCGCCGTAGCGGTAGGGCAGGCCGGCGATGCGGTTGGCGGCGGCGACTGCGGCATGCACCGCGGGCGGGGCCTCGGGCGGCGCGACGGCGTACGCGCCCATTTTCTGCGCGGTCTTCCCCGGCACGTAGCGGTAGGTGTAGCTGGGGCTGGAGCAGGCGGAGAGCAGAGCGATGAGAGGCAGGAGAAAAAGGGCGCGCAGAATCATGTGTGTCGTCCCTAGCAAACGGAGGGCCAGGGGGAAATCGGAAAGACCAAATGCCAAACGCTTAGAGACTGTGAGATTGGTCGGAAGTCCGGGCGCGGGAGCGCCTCGGGGGCGCGCAGGAGCGCTTGGCTCCGAGCGAACCGGCGGAGCCCGGCGCTCCTGCGCCAGGGGCCGCTGGAAGGGAATGCTCCAACCTTCCTGAGAATTCCTGCGCGACCTCGGACGTTTGGCTCTGGAGCTTCTCTTGACCTTTGCCCCGATCACATCCGCTCGGGGACGCCGATGCCGAGGAGGGCTAGGCCCTCGCGCAGGGTGCGGGCGGTGGCGGCGCAGAGGGTGAGGCGGCTGGCACGGGTGGCGTCGTCGGCTTTGAGGACGGGGCACGCCTCGAAGAAGCTGTGGAAGGTGCCGGCCAGTTCGAAGAGGTAGTTGCAGAGCAGGTTTGGGCGGTAGTCTTCGAGGACTTGCGGGAGGACTTCGCCGAACTGGAAGAGCTTCTTCGCCAGCGCCAGCTCGGGGGAGGTGGCAAGGGTCATGTGGGAGGTGGCAGGTGGAGTCGCGGCGGCGCTTTCACCTGACACCTGACCGGTGTCACCCGTCACCTCGCCAGCCTTGCGGAAGATGCTCTGGATGCGCACGACGCTGTATTGCAGATACGGCGCGGTGTTGCCGGTGAGGGCGAGCATCTTGTCCCAGGAAAATGTGTAGTCGCTCTGCCGGTTGGGCAGCAGGTCGGCGTATTTCACCGCGCCGATGCCGATGATCCGCGCGATCTCGCGGCGCTCGGCTTCGGGGAGCGCGGGGTTTTTCTCGGTGACGATGCGGAGCGCGCGCTCCTCGGCCTCGTCGAGCAGGTCGGCGAGTTTCACGGTCTCGCCGCTGCGCGTTTTGAAAGGCTTGCCGTCGTCGCCGAGGATCGAGCCGAACCAGACGTGGGCGAGCTTTGCAGCGGCGGCGGGCTGCCAGCGGCGGAAGATGGCGAAGAGCTGGCGGAAGTGGTGCTGCTGCCGTCCGTCGGTGACGTAGAGGATTTCGTCCGGCGACCAGGTCTTGAGCCGGTAGTCGAGCGTGGCGAGGTCGGTGGTGGTGTAGTTGGCGGCGCCGTCGGCTTTCTGCACGAGCGCGGGCATCGGCACCCACTCGCCGTCGCGCGAGATGAGAAAGGGGTCGTCTTTTTCCGCGAGCGAACCGTCCGAGAAAACGCAGAGCGCGCCCTCGCTCTCGCGGGCGATGCCGGCGTCGCGGAGTTGCTGGACGACGTCCTTCAGCCACGGGTTGTAAAAGCTTTCGCCGAGCGCGACGTCGAACTTCACGCCGAGGCGGCCGTAGATGGCGTCGAACTGCGTCTGCGAAAGCCGCTGCATCTCGCGCCAGATGCCGAGGTTTTCGGCGTCGCCGTCCTGGAGCTTCACCAGCTCGGCGCGGGCGCGTTCGAGGGTGGCGGCGTCTTCCTTGCAGCGCGGGGAGATGAGCTTGTAGAGGCGCTCCATTTCGCCGAGCGGATCGGCGGCGAGGGCATCGGCGTTCAGCTCGGTCTTCCAGCCGGTGAGGAGCATGCCGAACTGCGTGCCCCAGTCGCCGATGTGGTTGTCGCGCACGACGCTGTGGCCGAGGAAGCTGGCGATGCGCGCGAGGGAGTCGCCGAGGATGGTGGAGCGGATGTGGCCGACGTGCATCGGCTTGGCGACATTCGGCGAGCTGAAGTCGATGACGATGGTCTCCGCGCGCGCGGGCTCCGGCACGCCGAGGCGCGGGTCGGCGGCGAGCGCGGCGAAGCGCAGCGCGAGGGCGTCCGGGCGGAGGCGGAAATTGATGAAGCCCGCGCCGGCGATCTCGGGCGGCTCGCAGAGGTCGGCGACGTCGATCTTTTCGATGATCTGCTGGGCGAGCTGGCGCGGGTTGGCGCGCTGCTGCTTGGCGAGGATCATGGCGGCATTCGTCTGGTAATCGCCGAAGCGCGTGTCATTCGCGGCCTGAACGCGCGCGTCACTTTCGCCGAGGCCGGTGAGGGCGGTGCGGAGGCGGGATTCGAGGAGTGCGGCAATGGTTTCCATGGGAAAAAGGAGCGCGAGATTGCGCGAGCGTGCGGCGGCGCGCAAGCGGACGGTTGGCCGCCGATGGAGTGCTCTCAAAACGGATGTCATCCCGAGCGGAGTTCCGCGCGGGCGGAGGCGGGCGCAGCGCAGTCGAGGGATGACGGGCGTTGATTTAATACTGACTTGGCAGCGGCTATTTCGCCGGTGGCGTGTCGGTGAGGGGGATTTCGCCGCGGAGCATTTTTGCGGCGCTGCCGGTGAGGCGCAGGTAGTGGTCGCTGGGCAGGCCCTCGTAGCCGAGGAAGGCGGATTCGCCGGGAGGCGGCACGTCGTTTGTGCATTTGAAAATGGCGGTGGCCTCGTCCACTTCGTCGAACATGGCGACATAGATCATCTGCGCGCCGGCGCGCTGGGCGGCGGCGAATTGCGACCAGAGGAATTCGCCTTTTCGCCGCGGGATTTGGTCGAGCGCCTTGCCGGTCATGTTGTGCCAGCTAAAGCCGGGGAAGACGACGGGCAGGTAGTCGAGCTTCTGCTCGCGGCACCATGCGAGGTCGGGCGTGTGGAGTTTTTCGGCGTGGCGTTTCACCCCGGCGAGATCGCCGAAACGGCCAACGGTCCACGGGCTGACGATGTCCGCGAGCCGCAGCAGGTCGTGGAGCGCGGGGTCGGGCGCGGCGTCGTTCTTCAGCTCGCGCCAGTAGGTCGGGACGCCGAGCATCACGGTGCAGCCGTCGGCTTTCAGCACCTCCACGAGCTGCCGGCACTCGGCGAGCGTGTAGGCGCGCTTGTCGGAAAAGCCGATGCCCCAGACGGCGACGACGGGTTTTCCGCGATGGCGCAGATAGGCGCTGTCGCCGGTGAGGCGCATGCGGTCGCGGAGGGCGTGCCAGTCGTCGATGACCTCGCCGATGCGGCCTGCGCCGAGGCCGGAGAGATCGTACATGAGCGCATAGGTGCGGCCGGCGCGGTTGGCGCCTTCGCGGGCGTGAGCTAGCACGGTGTTGCAGTGGCGCAGGACGCGCGGGTCGCGCAGGTCGGAGGCGAAGCGCTGGACGAATGCGCCGTCGATCCCGTAGTCGCGCATCCAGGCGAAATGGCGGAGGACGGTCTGCTTTTTGAACGAGCTGAAGACTTCGGCGGCGCGGCCGTTCGCGAGCGTGAAGCCGGTGGCGAAACGCTCGTCGGCGGCGAGTTCGGAGACGTCCGGCCAGAGGTCGATTTTGGCGCGACCGGGTTCGAGCGGGCCGCGGCCTTTTGTCCAGTGGACCCAGCCGCGCTCGGCGCCGTCGCCCTCGCAGTTGAACCAGCCCTGGTAGCCGCACATGACTTTGCCGGTGAGCGTGGAGGTGTCCGCGCCGCGCACGCTGGGGCCGTCGTAGGGACGGAGTGTTTCGGCGAGGATGGCTTCGCGCGAGAGCGGCGGGGCGGCGGCGGCCGAGACGACGGCGAGGGCGAGGAGGAGGAGCGGTCGGAGGAGCATCGGCCGCGGTGGATCCGTGAGGTTAGGCGCCCTGGAAAATACTGAGGATTTCCTCGGCGGTGCCGGCGGAGCCGAGGCGGTCGCGGACGGCGCGGTCGTTGAGGAATTTCGCGATGGCGGCGAGGGTGCGGAGGTGGGTCTGGAACTGGTCCTTTGGCACGACGAAGAGGACGATGAATTTCACCGGCGCATTGTCGAGGGAGTCAAACTCGATGCCGGTGGACGAGCGGCCAAAGGCGGCGACGACTTTTTCCACCCGGTCCGAGGAGGCATGCGGGATGGCGATGCCGAAGCCGATGCCGGTGCTCATGGTCTCCTCGCGCTGGCGGAGTGCGGCGAGGACGGTGTCGCGGTCGTCCGGCTTTACCTGCTGCTGGGCGACGAGGAGATCGACGAGCTCGACGATGGCGGTCCACCGTTCCGTGGCCTGCATCTGCGGGAGGATCTGGTGAACGGTGAGAAGGTTGCCGAGTGTCATTCGAGGATGAGTGATCCTGGGGAAAAGTGGGGCGAATCTAACAACCGCGATTTTGATGACAAGCG